>JADILZ010000106.1 GCA_017695065.1 Candidatus Cryptobacteroides excrementipullorum | reverse complement strand
CTGAGACACCCATATACAGAAGAAAATAATGGGTGATTATCTGGAAGAAATCCTGTCTGTCTAAACCCCAGTCACCTGACGGTGACAGCCCCTTATTAAGTGGCGCCGCCCCCTTCCTTCCCCCTCGCCGGGGGACCTGCTCCTAAAAGAGGTAATTCGATGTAATTTAATGAATTAAATTCATCGAATTCACGTTATTTAACAAAAGAGAAGAGGTATAAGAAATGAATTTCACTTTCTTATACCTCTTTCAGCGGTGAGAGGGGGATTCGAACCCCCGGTACGGTAATCCCGTACGGCAGTTTAGCAAACTGCTGGTTTCAGCCACTCACCCATCTCACCAGTCACCCTTCTGCAGGCTCCCGACTGACAAGGCAGAACCGGAACAGTCCGACTTTGAAAATCGGGATGACAAAGGTAACTCAAATCTTCTACACCACCAAATAAAATTGGCTTTTGTCACTCAAAACTTTTCTGGCTGCCGTCCCTGACGACTTTTCTCAGCAGAGTCTGGAGTTCGAAAAGTTTTTCCGGGTATTCGGAAGATACATTCTCTTTCTCGTCCACCTCAGACATTTCATACAGTTGCGGGACACTGCTGTTCCCTGTTTCGATTTTCGGACCCCACGTTATCATGGCAGGCCCGTCATTCGGCTCTATGTACTTCCACTCTTTCGTCCTGACGGAAAGCACATGGTTGGAAGAGAACTCCACTACCCACGGGCGGTCGGAGTCATCGGTCCCGAGCAGGTTCCCAAGTCGGTTCCAGCTGTCCGGGGCACTCCCCTTCGGGATACGTGCACCTATCAGACTGCCAAGTGAAGCCATCCAGTCAATCTGGGACATGAGGATATCTGAGTCCCCTGTCTTCTTTATCCCGGCCGGCCAGCGTACAATCGCAGGGACTGCGGTACCACCCTCGAAAGCACTGTACTTGTTCCCTCTCCACGGACCTGAAGGACTGTGCCCGCCGAGAAGCTCTTCAGCACGGTCATCATAACCGTCATCGACCACAGGCCCGTTGTCGCTCGAAAGAATGACCAGCGTGTTCTCGGCAAGCCCGAAGCGGTCCAACGCATCGAGAATCCGGCCCACGCTCCAGTCAAATTGCACTATCGCGTCTCCCCTGAGTCCCATAAGGTTCTTTCCACGGAAACGCTCGTGAGGAAAGCGCGGGACATGGATGTCATTGGTGGCAAAATACATGAAAAAAGGCCTGTCTTTGTGCTCCCTGATGAAATCCACGGCATGCACCACGATAGAGTCGGCTATGTTCTCATCCTTCCACAAGGCTTTTCCTCCGCCTTTCATATATCCTATCCTGCTGATACCGTTTACAATGGACATATCATGACCATGGCTCGGCCTGAGGTTGTAAAGCAGCTCCGGGTTGTCCTTTCCGGTAGGCTCACCTGGAAAATTCTTCTGGTAGCTCACTTCTATCGGAGCCGACGGGTCATAGTCCGCCACCATCCCGTTCTCTATGAAGACACACGGCACACGGTCAGCCGTAGCCGCCATTATATAATGGTAGTCAAAGCCGAGATCACCCAGAGCCGCAGGAAGAGGAGCGTTCCAGTCCTGCTCCCCTGTCTTGTCACCGAGACCGAGATGCCACTTCCCGATGGCCGCCGTGGCATAGCCTGCACTCTTGAACATGTCTGCCATGGTGAACTGTCCGGGCTTGATTATCATGGCCGCGTTGCCAGCGGCCACATCGGTTCCCGGACGCCTCCAGGCGTACTCCCCGGTCAGCAGGGAGTACCGGGAAGGGGTGCTTGTTGCCGCAACGGCATGGGCGTTGGTAAACCGGATTCCCTCGCTGGCGAGCCTGTCCACATTGGGAGTCTGTACATTCCTTGCACCGTAGCACTGAAGGTCCCCGTAGCCGAGGTCATCGGCATAGATGATTATCACATTCGGGAGTTCACGGTTCCCTGCCTCAGACTTTTTCCCGGTGGCCTCAGTCCCTTTGGCCAGACCGCACGCTACAGGAGAAAGCAGCGTGAGCGCTATGTATTGCCTCTTCATGTCCTGTCACGTCACTTGGCGATGTTCTCCCGCATGTCAGTATCGGCCTGGATGTTCTTTATACGGTAATAGTCCATCACACCGAGATTGCCGCTGCGGAACGCCTCGGCCATAGCAAGAGGAATCTGGGTCTCTGCCTCGATGACTCTCGCTCGGGCCTCCTGCGCCTTGGCCTTCATCTCCTGCTCCAGGGCGACAGCCATGGCACGGCGCTCCTCGGCACGTGCCTGGGCAATATTCTTGTCAGCCTCAGCCTGGTCCATCTGCAGGACGGCTCCGATATTCTTCCCTATGTCGATGTCAGCGATATCTATGGACAGGATTTCAAAGGCAGTACCGGCATCAAGGCCCTTGTTGAGCACGACCTTTGATATGGAGTCCGGATGCTCCAGCACAGCCTTGTGGCTCTCGGATGCACCGATGCTGGACACGATGCCCTCTCCGACTCTCGCGAGGACAGTCTCCTCACCGGCACCTCCAACCAGCTGCTTGATATTGGCCCGCACAGTGACTCTGGCCTTGGTAATCAACTGGATACCGTCCTTGGCCACAGCCGTCACAGGAGGAGTGTTGATGACCTTCGGATTCACGGACATCTGCACGGCCTCGAACACATCGCGGCCCGCAAGGTCGATGGCAGCCGCCATCTTGAAATCAAGGGCGATATTTGCCTTGTCGGCCGAAATCAGCGCATTGACCACATTAGGGACATGCCCCTTGGCGAGATAATGCGCCTCAAGTTCGTTGGCATCAAGCTTCAGCCCTGCCTTGGTACCGGTCACCATCGCCATTACGATTGTCCCCGGAGGGACTTTCCTCCATCGCATGAGCACAAGCTGCAGAAGAGAAATCTTCACCCCCGATATAAGGGCCTGGAACCAAAGGGCCACGGGGAAGAACCACAGGAAAATCAGGAGGCCGACAATTGCCACGGCCGCCCACACTACGATCATTGTCATTTCAGTCATATTTTTTAATTGTTGTTTTCCAGCAGAAGAATGCGCAGGTCAGAAATCGGCAGACACCTGCTTCACATAGATCTTGTTGTCCTCGAAAAGCACCACCTCTATCTCAGTCCCGGCATCAAGCATCCCTTCAAGGGACTTGACCTCGTAGCTTTTGCCGTTTATGCGGGCCATACCTATAGGAGCAAGACGGGTCACTGCCTTGCCGGTATCCCCTACCGAGAGGCTTTCCTCACCGGAATCCTGGGCCTTGGAGTCAATCTTTGTATTAAGCGCCAGCTTTTTCCATGTCTTTGTCTTGATGGTATAGATGACCAGCCCGATAAGAACAGTCACGATTGCGGCGGTAAAGATGATTCCGGCCACTACGCCGAATTCATAGAACACATAATAGCATGCGCCACCGAGAGCAAGCACACCAAGGACTCCTGCCACCCCGACTCCCGGTATGAGGAAAATCTCGGACAGGATGAGGACAAGCCCCACAATGGTCAATACGATAATGAATGCCATAATAATATCATGATTAGTTTCAGTAGTCGCTATACAAAAATATGCTTTTGTCGCTCAATTTCCAATTTTTACAACCTCCGTATCCTCAACGCCGGTGATTCTCACCATAGACTCCAGCTTGTTAGCCGTCACCTCGTCCTCTATCGGCCCGACGATGAATACAGTCCTCCCGTCCTCAGACACCCTGGCTATATCCCGGTCGGTGACCTGCCGGATGGCCGTTATGGTGAGTTCCGGGAGACTGTCTCCCGAGGAGACTATGCGCACCTGGTATGCGGACTTGACGCTGGCCTCGGCAGTGCGTGCCTGCTGGACGGAAACCTGCCTGCCGTCATTGAACGCCACTATGAACGCGGACTTGAAGCCGAGTTTCTTCACCTTGTTCAGGCTGGACAGGACGTCATTGTAAGTGCGGAAAAGTCCGGCCCTGTATATGTAGTTTCCGTTGGAGGTCTTTTCATGGAACACTGGACTCAGCCCCTTTATCTGCGATACCGTGGCTGGCCTGGACAGGAGGAATATCTGGATCTGATAGACAATCCCGTCCGGTATCTCGTTGTCTTCCGCGAAACGTCCTTCAGGAAGTATCATGAAAGAATAGTCGAAACCGGGGTCCGGCCTGGCGACCTTCATTTCCACAGGCTCACCCGGGGAAAGGCGGGAGAATACATAGTTGGCGGACGCGCCCACCATCTCCCTGTCAGCCTGGGCCATCACCTTGTCAGGGTCTATCACCACACCGCTGAAGAGGAATTCCATCTCTATCTTCTGCAGGCTGGCCGAAGCCCTCTCCAGAGAATCCTGGAGGACAGGCAGCCTGCCCTCCCTTTTAAGTATCTCACGTGTCACAGCCTCCTTCTCGCCGGAATCAGGATCCTCGGCAAGCCTGGCCCTGTATTCCTCAAGAGCCTGACCGTAGGCGGCTATAGAGTCACGTATGATACGGATTTCTTCCATCTTGGCCCTGTAGCGGGCTATGTCAGGGCTTTCCTCCACCTCGTCACGGACAGGCGACCCCGTGTCCATCCCGGAAGGGTCGTCCGACGGCACGAGGGCAGCTATCCTCTCAAGTTCCTCCGGATCATCCACACTGTGCCGGACAGGCATGCTGTCGTACTCCAGCACATAGACTGTCACACTGTCCCCGGAGCATCCTCTGTCGGAGGCGAAGATAGTGTATTTCCCGTCAGGGGTGTTGTAGTACAAAAGGTCGTCATAAGGGGAGGAATATGGGAAACCGAGGTTCTCCGGCACGCTCCATGTACCGGAAGACGGGTCCCGCACAGTCTTGTAAAGGTCATAGCCTCCTGACCCGTAAAGTCCTGACGATGAAAAATACAGAGTCCTTCCATCCACGGAAAAGACAGGGAAAATCTCATCACCGGAGGATGTGAGGCTTTCGTCCAGGAGGACCGGTGCGGACCAGATGGTGTCGTTCAGCACCGTATGGTATATGTTTCTCGCGCCTCCGGGGTCCACTGCGGAAAAGTATATGTCAGAAACCCCGTCAGGGATATATGTCGCGTTCACGTATTCATGGCCCTGGATGCTGTCAAGCTGGTTGGGGACAGGTCTCCAGCTTTTGTCCTTCATCGGATAGTAAAGGTAGAAGTCCTTTGAGGAGAATGTATGCCTGGCCACCACTTCCGGACTGCTGACATAGTCCTTCATAGCCAGCCCGTTCTCGGCCATCAGGCGTCTTGTCTCAATCATTTCCAGCACTGCCGAATCCGAGCGGGAAAGCAGGCACGACGTATCCCGTAGCAGAGCCACAGCTTCCGAATAGCGCTGCAGGGCATCCGAAAACCTGTATTCCAGCCTCAGCGAATCAGCTTCTCCGGACAGCCTCAGGGCAGATTCCGTATCTGCCGGGCGCATCCGGACATCCAAACTGTCAACATCCTGTCCTGCCGCGACATGCGGGCAGGTCAGCACACCGCAGACACTCAGTCCTGCAGTAAGGATAGTCAAAAAAAATATATGTTTTCCCATTATTTTTCCACAGCCTTTTCACGCAAAAATACGAAATACTTTACATAAAGTGTGTTAATAAGAAAAAAAACAGTAAATTTGTGCCCTATTTTCGGGCCGGCCCCGAAGGGATAGCCATGCCCGAGCCGGATTGGTTTACGAAAAACAATCAATAAACTATAAAACAACTATGCAAAGTAAAGGTGCAATCAGATTTGTGGCCATAGTCCTGGCCCTGGTTTGTCTCTGGCAGCTTTCTTTCACCCTTGTCACCAGAATCCAGGAGAACAAGGCTGCAAAGTATGCCGACAAAGCAGTGCTGGCCTATGAGAATTCAGCCGCATTCAGCAAAGTATCCGAAGCAGACAAAGCTTTCTACCTCGACTCAATCAGGAAAGAGAACAACAGATGGTATCTGGACTCTGTCTCTTCAGAGAAGATCTACTTCGGCTATACTTACAAAGATGTCAAATCAAAGGAAATCAATCTCGGACTTGACTTGAAAGGAGGTATGAACGTGATGCTCCAGGTCCAGCTCAAGGATCTGGTGAAAGCATTGGCCGACAACAACCCTTCTCCGGAATTCGCCAAGGCACTCGACCTCGCGGACCAGCGTACCGTGACCTCAAGCGGTGATTTCATAACTCTTTTTGCAGAGGCATGGAAAGAGGTCGGGAACGGGCAGAGGCTCGCCCAGATCTTCGGTACCTACGAGATGCGCGACAAGATCAAGCCGGAATTCTCTGACGACCAGGTGATAGAGGTGATCCGCGGTGAGGCGGAAAGCGCCATATCAAACTCCTTCAACGTCCTGAGAAACCGTATAGACCGTTTCGGTGTGACACAGCCGAGCATACAGAAACTCGGAAACAGCGGAAGGATCCTCGTGGAGCTCCCTGGTGTCAAGGAGCCGGAGCGTGTGAGAAAACTCCTCCAGGGTACGGCTTCACTCGAGTTCTGGGCCACTTATGAAAACTCTGAGATTTTCCCGTTCCTCCAGGAAGCCAACAGCACCCTTGCCCAGCTTCTGGCAGAGGAAGGCGTAGAGGACCCGGCACAGACAGCTGCCGCAGAGCCGGAAGAGGAGACTTCAAGTGTGGATTCACTCGTGTCCCAGGAGATACAGAGCCAGGCAGAGAACACTGCAGAATATGAGCAGTACAAAAAGGAGAACCCTCTTTTCGCAGCTCTCCAGCCTGCAATGTTCAACGGACGTCTCGCGAACGGGGCCTGCATAGGATATGCAAACTACGCAGATACAGCAAAGATCAACAGGTGGCTGAACATGCCTCAGATCGAGGCTCTGTTCCCGGCCGAGTTCAAGGCTCACTGGTCAGTCAAGCCATCATCCTTCATCCCTGGCGGCAACACTTACGAGCTCGTTGCCATCAAAGCCACATCACGTGACGGCAAGGCCCCTCTTGACGGAGGAGTGGTGACAGACGCACGCGTACAGTACAGCGGACAGGGCGGAAGTCCTGAAGTCTCCATGACCATGAACGCGGAAGGCGCCAACATCTGGGCAAGGATGACCAAGGACAATATCGGAAGGCAGATAGCCATCGTCCTCGACGGAATGGTTTATTCATACCCGGTCGTAAATACTGAAATCACAGGAGGAAGCTCACAGATTACAGGAAACTTCGACCTGGAAGAGGCAGAAGACCTTGCCAACGTGCTGAAGTCCGGTAAGCTCCCTGCACCTGCAACCATCATACAGGAACAGGTAGTAGGTCCTTCACTCGGATCGGAGTCCATCAACGCCGGCCTCATCTCATTCGCCATAGCGTTCCTGCTCGTGCTCCTGTACATGGCCCTGTTCTATCACGGTGCAGGCCTCGTAGCTGATGTCGCGCTCCTGTGCAACGTGCTCCTGCTCCTGGGATCGCTCGTGTCATTCGGCGCAGTACTTACGCTTCCTGGTATAGCCGGTCTCGTCCTGACCCTCGGTATGGCGGTCGATGCCAACGTCATCATATACGAACGTATCAAGGAGGAACTCAGGGCAGGAAAGGGACTCAGCAAGGCTGTCGCTGACGGTTACTCCAACGCTTACTCAGCCATCATAGACGGACAGATAACCACCATACTTACCGGTGTCGTTCTCTTCATATTCGGTTCCGGCCCTGTACAGGGATTCGCCACAACCCTTATCATCGGTATCATCACATCGGTACTCACGTCCATCTTCATATCGAGGCTCATATTTGAAGACAGGCTCGCGAAAGGCAAGAACATCACTTTCGACAACAAATACACAAGAAACCTTCTCCAGCATACACACGTCAACTTCCTGGCAAAGAAGAAGTACACTTACGCCATTTCCGGGATTGTGATTCTGGTATGCATTGTCTCCATGTTCACAAAGGGATTCACCTACGGTGTGGATTTCACGGGAGGACGTACCTTTGTGGTAAGGTTTGACCAGCCTGTCCTTACGGAAGATGTGAGGGAAGCCACTATCGAAGCCTTCAGCAAGGCCGATGCTGCAGACCCGAGCGACAACTACGGTTCGGCCGTAGAGGTGAAGCAGTTCGGAGGTGAAAGCCAGATGAAGATCACCACTCAGTACAAGGTGGACCAGGAATCCACAGATGTGGATGCAGAAGTGGAGGAAATCCTTTACAACGCACTGAAAGGGTTCTTCGCAGAAGATCTTACCCTGAGCGAGTTCACATCAACTCTCGAGAACCCTAACGGTATCATAAGTTCCGACAAGGTGGGTCCTACTATCGCCAACGACATGAAGCGTGATGCGATAATAGCCGTGATTATAGCACTTATCGTAATCTTCATATATATTGCCATAAGGTTCAAGAAATGGACATGGGGATTCGGCGGCGTCATGGGACTTGCCCACACTGCTATCATCGTCATCGGTTTCTTCTCACTGTTCTCAGGCATACTGCCGTTCAGCCTCGATGTTGACCAGACGTTCATCGCCGCAGTGCTGACAATCATCGGATATGCCATCAACGATACAGTGGTCATATTCGACCGTATCCGTGAATACAAGAACCTGCATCCTAAGATGCCGCTCTACGAAAATGCGAACCAGGCTCTCAACAGTACCCTTTCGCGTACAATGAACACTTCACTGACAACCCTCATAGTAATGGTAGCCATCGCTATCTTCGGAGGTGAAGTGATCAGAGGTCTTGCAGTCGCCCTCGTTCTCGGTATCGCAGTCGGAACATACGCGTCCCTCTTCATCGCTACACCTATTATGTACGATGTCACCACATGGATGGAAAAGAGGCAGGCAGCCAAGGCAGGACTGAAGAAATAATCAGGACAGCCCGGTAATATGAAAAGAGTGTCGTTCTTACGGCACTCTTTTTTATTGACATACATCGTAACCGACTTGAATCCGATGGAGTGAAAAATCTGATCACATCTTTGCCGGGACGGGACAGGCCGTCGGCTGATGTTACTGACATCTTCATTGCAGCGGCAAAGCGTTACCGTACCGGATTTGAAATCCGGTGCTGATTTATTATCTTTGCCGTCCGTTTAATCCTGAAAAATTATCCAAGATGTCATTCGTCCACCTTCATGTACATACCCAGTATTCCATTCTCGACGGCCAGTCCTCCATCGAGGACCTGTTCAACAGAGCAGATGAACTCGGCATGCCGGGTCTGGCCATCACGGACCACGGGAACATGTACGGGGTGAAGGAATTTTTCAAGTTTGCCAAAAAGCACCCGGACGTAAAGCCAATAATAGGATGCGAAATCTATGTATCCAACCATTATGACCACAGGCTGAAGGACAAGGACCACAGGTCATATTTCCACCTGATTCTCCTGGCCAAGAACTACAACGGGTACAAGAACCTGATGAAAATCGTATCCACCGGGCACATCGAAGGCATGTACTACGGGAAACCGAGGGTGAGCCACCAGATACTGGAGAAATACGCCAAAGACCTCATCTGCTGCTCTGCCTGCATCGCGGGAGAAATACCGAGAAACATCATTGCAGGAGACATGGAAGCGGCAGGAAAGGCAGTCCAGTGGCACAAGGACCTTTTCGGGGACGATTATTACCTTGAAGTGCAGCTGCACCGGACGGAGGTACCTGGGCAGTCCCAGGATGTATATGAAAGACAGCTCATAGCCAATGAAGGGATACTCCGGCTCGCAAGCGAATACGGGGTGAAGGTCGTGGCAACGAATGACGCACATTTCGTCAGGAAAGAGGACGGGCCGGCACATGACAGGCTTATCTGCCTCACTACCAACGCATACCTTACTGATACGGACAGGCTCAGATACACCCAGCAGGAGTATCTCAAGAGCGAAGAAGAGATGGCCGCACTTTTCCCGGACCATCCGGAGTTCTTGTCCAACACCATGGAGATTCTGGACAAAGTCGAGCGGTACGAGATAGACAGGGGGCATGTCCTCCCGCTGTTCAAGATAGACGAGACGTTCCTGAAGGACATAGACAGGTACCTCGAGAAATACAAGGAGATAATAGATGTCGGACGATGTGACAAGGCAGGGAATGACCGCGGAGTTGACTTCACGCACTCAGTAGCATACCTGTGCCACCTGTGCTACGAAGGGGCCAGGAAACGATACGGGGAAACGCTTGACGAAGAACAGAGCGAGCGTCTGGACTTCGAGCTGAAGACCATCTGCAGGATGGGCTTCCCGGACTACTTCCTCATTGTGCAGGACTTCATAGCTGCCGCGAGAAGAAACGGGATATCAGTAGGTCCGGGACGTGGTTCGGCAGCCGGGTCTGCAGTGGCATATTGCCTGGGTATCACCAATATAGACCCAATCAAATACCAGCTCCTGTTCGAGAGGTTCCTCAACCCTGACCGTATCTCCATGCCTGATATAGACATCGACTTCGATGATGACGGCAGATACAGGGTATTCAAGTATGTCGAGGACACATACGGGAAGGACCACATATCGCACGTAATCACTTTCGGCACCATGGCCGCGAAAAGCGCCATCAAGGATGTAGGACGCGTAAGCAACATGTCCATAGATGAAAGCAACCGGCTCACGAAAATGATTCCCGACAAGCCTTTCGAGGCGGAAGTCATCGAAGACGGCAAGAAAGTGAAGAAGGAGTTCAAGCCCAAGCTGTCCAACTGCGTGAAGTATCTCCCGGAACTCAAGAACGAGTTCGAGAACGGCTCTGATCTCGTAAAGGATGTATTGAAATACGCTGTCAGGCTGGAAGGATGCATACGCCAGACAGGCGTGCACGCCTGTGCCATGATCATCGGGCGCGGGGACCTTACTGACTACATTCCTATCAGTGTGGCCGCGGACAAGGCCACCGGAGAAGATGTATGGGTATCCCAGTATGAGGGTTGCTTCATTGAAGATGTGGGCATGCTCAAGATGGACTTCCTTGGGCTGCGTACATTGTCCATCATAAAGGAATGCCTGGCCAACATAAAGAAGCGCCACGGGATAGACATCGACATAGAATCAATCCCGATAGACGACCAGGAGACATACAGGCTGTACGGCCGTGGAGACACCACCAGCGTGTTCCAGTTCGAGTCCGAGGGTATGAAACAGTGGCTCCAGAAGCTACAGCCTACAAGGTTTGAAGACCTGATAGCCATGAATGCCCTGTACAGGCCGGGGCCTCTCGACTATATCCCGTCATTCGTCGCCAGGAAACAGGGGACGGAAAAGATCGAATACGACCTTCCGGAAATGGAGGAATTCCTCCAGGACACATACGGAGTCACTGTATATCAGGAGCAGGTCATGCTCTTGTCCCAAAAACTTGCCGGATTCACCAAAGGAGAAGCCGACAAGCTGCGTAAAGCCATGGGAAAGAAGCAGCTGGATGTACTCGAGTCCCTCCACGACAAATTCATCAACGGGGGAAAGGAGCACGGACACCCCGTGGAAATCCTGGAAAAGATCTGGGGAGACTGGAGGAAATTCGCCCAATATGCATTCAACAAGTCACACGCGACCTGCTACGCATGGGTAAGCTACCAGACAGGATACCTGAAGGCACACTATCCGGCTGAATTCCAGGCCGCCAACCTCAGCCGCAACCTCTCCAACATGGACGAAATCAAGAAGATCATGGATGACTGCAAGAAATCCAGGATCAAGGTCCTGAATCCGGACATAAACGAGAGCGACGCCGGGTTCACCGTGAACAAGGAGGGTAACGTGCGCTTCGGTCTTGGCGGGATAAAAGGTTTCGGAGACAACATAGTGAAGGCGATACTTGCGGAACGCGAATCCGGAGGACTGTTCTCCGACCTGTTCGATTTCGCGGAAAGGATGGCCGGGACCCTGAACAGGAAGGCATTCGAGTCCCTGCTGTACTCAGGGGCATTGGACAGTTTCGGCTACAGCCGCACACAGTACACGCTTCCGTGCCCTTCAGGGGACATCTTCCTTGATGCCCTGACAAGGTATGTGGACCTTTACAGGAAAGATACGATGGATTCATCCGCCTCACTTTTCGGAGAGATGGAGGAAACCAAGCCTATAAGGCCGGAGATGCCGCAGATGAAAGGGGAGGAAAACGAGATGGAACTCCTCAAGAAAGAGAAGGACCTTGTAGGAATGTACCTTTCATCGCATCCACTGGACAAGTATTCGTTCGAGATAGAGCAGTTCACCACCAACAGTGTGGCCCATATAAATGACCTTGTCAATTCGTGCGAGGCAGAGAAGAAGACCATGAAGATCTCGGTGGCAGGCTACATATCCTCCACACAGACACTGACCACCAAGACAGGCAAACCGTACTCCAGGACCGTTATAGAGGACAAGGACGGGAGCTACGAGCTTGCCCTGTTCGGAAAGGACTACGAAAACTTCATGAACTACCTCCAGGTGAACACGGCAGTCTTCATCGAAGGAAGCATAGAAGAGAAATACTTCCGCAAACCTGAGGACAGGAAAACCCAGGGTGATCCTCCATACGGGTTCAAAATCAAGAAAATCATGCTTTTGGGCAATGTAAGCGACACATATATAAAGGGGTTCTCCATAAAGATCACCACCCCTATGCTCAACAGCGGATTCAGGGAGAAGCTCGGGAAACTCATAAGGAAGAACAAGGGGACAGTACCCCTGACGATGTTCCTTTACGACCCAAAGACGAAGTATAACATCGAGTTCCTGTCAAGGAAATTCCAGATAGCCGTCACCGCACCATTCATAAATGACCTCAAGGACATGAACATAGGTTACAATGTAATCAGCAAATAGGCCTATGTCAATACGTATGTACGCTTGCCCCCTGGGCGGAAGGGAGGAAATTGATCCCGTACCAGCACATCTGCAGCAGAAGGAACGAGAAGACCAGAAGAGCAAAAGGAACGTTCCTGTCCCTGCGCAAGGTCGGGGGAAGGTGCATATAAAGAAGATAGGACAGCCACGTGGCTGCAGCCCAGGTCTCTTTCGGGTCCCAGGACCACCAGTCACCCCAGGCCTGTTTCGCCCATAAGGCGCCCATCACCATACCGGCAGACAGAAAGGCCCACCCCACCCTCACCAGGGTGTCACACATCCTCATCTCTCTTCCGGAAGGGATACGCCTTGATGGCCTGAGCCACAGATACAGGGCAAACAAGGTCACAGCCCCGAGAAGAGCGTAAGCCACCATATACACGGTCACATGCGGGATGAACCACACGCTCTGAAGGGCAGGCATGAGAGTCTTGTCATGTATCTCCGGCCTGAAGATGTTTATGCACACGAACACAGTGGACATGATGCTGCTGAACAGGAGTATCCACCTGTAACGCCATCTGGCGAACACTGCAATCCCGGCGACAGACACGAAAAACGAATACCAGAGCCTCGTCTCCCCGACCGTACGCATGGGCGGACGCTCAAGGGACAGCCACAGCCCTGTTATGAAGACCATGAATACGGCGCAGCCGCACGCCGACAGAACGGCGGCAGGCCACACTTTCCTGCTTCTGTATGCGGCAGCGGCCCCTGCAATCCAGAGCAAGGCCGAGACTGCCCCGTAAAAGATGAAATGGCTCCAGTTCATCGCACTTCCCTCCTTTCCGCTTTTTCCACAGGGACATCAGCCTTGTCCCGGCCTCCGGAAGCAAGGAACATCAGCAGTCCGGAAGCAAGCATAACCCATAATGCAGCATGCACCAGCCAGTACCACGGGTCCCTAACACATTCCAGTACGCTCACGGAACTCCATTTCCCGGCGGAAGTGTCATATCCTGTCTGGTAAATCCTCCACGAGCCGAACCGTGCCGGATGGTTGACTTCCACGTCAAAATCCTCTGTCCTGCCTTTTCCGTCCGCCACAGTGATCCTGGAAAGATACCCCCTGGCCTCAGGAGGAGGCATAAAAATCACCGTTTCCCCATCCAGTCCGAGGAACGACGCCCTGAATATACGGCTGCCGCAGCTAACCCATCCGCTGCGCCGCTCCCCTATGGCCTTGTTCTCCGCCACGACATATACTGCAGGAACAGCCCCGACATGCCTCATGGCCCTGTATGCGGTATCTCCGGGCATGCGTCCCGCCATATCCATGTACCTGTCCACATAAAGGCCCCATTCTCCGACAACACCGCAAACCCCCTCCCCTGTCACGGAAAGGTATTCCTCCGACGCTATGTTTCCCGCCGTGTCAAGCAGATGGAGCTCAGGAGGATATTCATCCATGGAAAATTCCCTGAGCAGGATAGTAAAGGGAAGTCCGGCAGCCTCCCCGTCCATGGAAGCATGCATCCCGACCGGCACGCCGGTACGGGCCGTAACCCTGCATACGGTCTTGTCCCCGCTTCCGAACATGCCGGCGAAAATAAGGACGTACAGTGAAATGTGCGCTGCCGTCCTGGCAATGCTCCGTAAAGGGAAACGCCAGGACCCGTTCCTGCAATGTCTTCCGATATGGACAATGGAAGCCGCTTCCGAAACAGACCTTATTCCGAGCGATGTCATGAAATGGAAAAGAATCAGGCAGAAAGGCCATGAGGAAGACATCCGCGTAAAACCGAGGACCCCTGTCAGTCCGTCATGCGAACCGTCCTGACGCACAAGTCCGTACACAATGGTCATCACCAGTACAGAGACCATCGACGATACACATGCCCTGTCATCCCACAGAGTCCGCAGGAAACGGGACCTGTCGCTGAAAGCGAATGCCAGGACAAGAAGATAAAGATAGTTAGCAGCAATAACAGCATTCCAAGGCCAGTGAAGAAGATGTGCCGGAACATCCCCGAAGGCCAATTGCAACGTTGTGCCCACTGCAAGCAGTAAGGCACAACGCAAGAATGCTCTCCTATAGTTCCACCCTCGGTCCACCAGGCTATGCTTTACTCCACTGCTCGCGCAGCAGTGACACTGCCGCAGGTACGGTCACGGAACGGTCGCCGGCGGTTCCGCACTCGAAACTCACATACTTGTCATAGCCGATTTCCTTGAGGGCCCTCATGCCGCCGAGATAGTTGTCGGCTTCACCGTCCTCTCCAGGCATTATGCGCCGGCCGCGGCTGGCCACGTGCACATGCTGCAGATATTGCGCACCTGCGGCCATGAAGGCCGCATAGTCAGAAGTCTCCTCCTGCATGTGCCAGAAATCTCCCATGCACTTCACCCCGGCGCTGTCAGAATCGCGGCATATTGCCGCAGCGTCACCCACCTGGCGGAGATAGAAGGCCTCACGCCGGTTGAGCGGTTCAAGTATTACGGATGTACCGCATTTCAGGGCATATTCCCCGAGTTCATGTAGCTGTTCCGTAAGGAATTCCCTTGTCTCCAGAGTATGCGGCCTGCACGGTTTCTGACCGTTGAAAGCAGGTACCATTATCACGCCCGTGGAACCGAGCTCCCCTGCCGCAGCGATTATGTCACGCATGGTGGAATCAAACTCCGCCTTTATCTTCGGATCCTCGGCCAGGATAAACCCGCTGAAGCCCGCACATATCGCTGATACCTTTATGTCCCTGCCCCTGAGTGCCTGCTGTATCTCGTTCACACGTGAGGAGAGTCCGGCTCCGCCCGGTTCAAAGCCGACGACGCCGAGACTCTCCATATAATCGAGCTTCTCCTGGAGGGACGCCCCAGGAGCTATCCCTTCCTGGAAAGACAGCCTGAGTTCAGGGAATCTGCCCCTCGAAGCCTTTTTCGGGGAGACAGCCTCTGCCGCTCCCGCAGGCAGACCTGAAAGGGCGAGCGCAGCCGCCCCTGCCAGTGTCCTGCCAAGAAAACTTCTCCTGTCCATAGTCCGCTATTTGCTGCTGCCCGGCACAGGCACGGTATATTTCGACATGTCCATACGGCCCATCTCCAGCTTTTCAGGCATGTAATCCTGGGCAGATGCACTTATCTCGTCCCACGTCACAGTGGCCCCGGTATATGCCGCCTCACGGCCCATCACTCCTGCAAGCGTTGATATTGCACAGGCCTCCGCCTCATCATGGGCCTCACCCTTGCGGATATGGTTCACCCAGTCCACATGCTCGAGGACATAAGGATTATGCTGCTTGAAAGCCGCATTTGCGGCATCGGCGTCATATTTCCAGACCACATTTCCAGCAAGGTCCTTGATTTCATGATTATAGCTGTTCCACGAGCCCTTTGTCCCCTGGATGTACTCGCCTATGTTGTTGCTGCAGCCGTTTATCTGACGGCACATGCTGTGGAGGTGTATCCCGTTCTCAAACTCGAAATCCACACTGAACTGGTCATACTGATCTCCTGTCACACGTCTGTTACGGTTGCCGAAGCCAGTGGCCTTAACAGGCTTAAGTCCTGACATCCAGAGGAATACGTCTATATTGTGTACATGCTGTTCGATGATATGGTCCCCGGAGAGCCACTTCCAGTTGACCCAGTCGCGGATCATCCATTCCATGTCGCTCCATCCTGCCTGACGCTCACGGTACCAGAGCATGCCCTGGTTCCAATAGACGTTGCCGCCTGTTATCTCTCCTATATAGCCCTGCTGAATCTTCTGGAAAGCCTCGACATAAGGACGCTCATGATGCCTCTGGGTACCTGTGACTACGCACAGCCCTTTCGCCTTTGCCTGACGGGCCGTTGCGATCACAGTCCTGTAGCCTTTCGGATCCACAGCGACCGGTTTCTCGAGAAACGAATGGACACCTTTTTCCGTGGCATATCTGAAATGCTCAGGACGGAAGACAGGAGGCGTGGCCATGATCACCATATCCACACCGGAGTCTATCACCTTCCTGTATGCGTCGAACCCTATGAAGCAGTTCTCCGCAGGCACATCCTGCCCGTGCTGCTCCTTGAGATTCTTCCTCAGGCTTTCGAGCCGGTCGCTGAAAGTATCCCCGAGAGCCGTGACCTTTATTCCGTCAGCCGCATTGAGAAGATCCACGACCGCGCCTGAACCGCGGCCTCCGCAACCCACTACGCCGACCTTCAGCTCCCTGCCGGAAGCCGCCTTGTCCGGAAGCTCCGGGACATAATAGTCTTCCGGCTGCCTCAACGGAACATAAGAACCCTTTTTCCCGCCACATGATGACAGGAGTGACGTCCCCAGGATACCTGTCACACCCAGGGCTGCAGAATACTTCAGAAAGTCTTTTCTGCTGATATTTTTCTCGCTCATAATTATATTTGGTTAGTATAAAGAAAACATGTCCTGTTTCACTGCACCGATATGCCTTCCGGCACTTCGCACACCACTCTGAACCCTACACCCTTGACATCGGAATACCACCAGATGCTCTTGGGGTTCTGAGGATCGGTCTTCAGCCATGCGTCGTGTTCGGTATGGGACCTGGCTGCACACCGGAGGTCAGCCGCGTCATCAGTATAAAGGCCTCCCCTTATGACATACTCGGTTCCCGATTCAGGGCCCTTAGGATCCACAGCACCGTCCTGGATATGCGAATACGCATCCTCCGCATACCAGTCCGAGCAGTATTCCATCACATTCCCGAGCATATTCTTGAGCCCGAACGGATTGGCACGCACCTCCGACGGCTCCTTGGTCCGGCTCCTGCTGTTTCCTGCATATACCACATAGCTGTTTATCACTGATGTATCGGCACCGAACAGTCCGCGCCAAAGACCGCGGCTGCTGTATTTTCTCGGGCTTCCCTCAAAGAAATAAGGGGTGGAAGTGCCTCCGCGTGCCGCATATTCCCATTCTGCCTCGGTCGGCAGACGGTAATGCCTGCCCGTCTTCATGGACAGCCACTTGCAGAACGTCTCCGCAGAGTAGTGGGTCAGGGTTATCACCGGACGTTCACCCATGCCCCATCCCTGGTCAGGGAAACCGAAAGGAGGGGTAGGCCCGCTCACGGCATCGACATCTTCACGGGAATTGTTGAAATAGACGACCTCCGGAGGTATCCTGCCCTCGGACATGGTCTCCCCGTAAAATGCCCAGAACTGGTCCCAGGTGACCTCTGTCTCCCCCATGAAGAAAGAAGAGACGGAAACTTCCCGCTGCGGAGACTCGTCGCTGCGGCGGAAAGGCTCATTCTCCGGGCTTCCCATCTTGAATGTACCTCCCGGGACAGCCACCATGCGTATGGACGCCGATGTACCGGGTATGGTCTCCGTAAAGTCCTCGAATGCTGTCACGCTGGCAGCTCCGGAATAAATCTCTCCCCCGCCCGTCTCCGGCTGCCCTGTCATCCTGGTATGCTTGTATCCAGGGTTGTAGTGCCCGGCATCAAGATGGCAGCTTATGCACTGGAGATCGAGCTTTTCCACATTCTCCTCATAATAAAGATGCGCGGTGACACCGTCATCTGTAATCCCCTCAGGGAAAAGGTTCACATGACATGCCGTGCATGACTCGTTATAGACTATGTTCACAGCATACTCCAGCTGGCTTTTGCTCTCCCAGTCTATCTTGTCCTTGTCCTTTGTCAAATAGGACCATACATCCTTCATCCCTGTCTTCGCCTTTGCCGCGAAATGCTTCACAGACCCCTCCGGGGGAAGATGGCAGTCAGCACAGTCGGTCACGACACCGCTGCCGTTGCTGTAATGCACAGACTGCTTCCAGCTCGCATCGGAATCAGGATGGGAATGGCACATCATGCATGCCTCGTTCGACGAACTCCTTACATAAAAGGTGTTCAGCACAATCATCAGAGAGAAGCCCGCGACAAGGCCGGCCAGGCCCGCCAGGAGCCATCTCTTTCTCTTTCCGGATTTTGACATGATCGGAATCTATTTGCAAATTCGTCCGTTATAATTCAAGGGTCAGAATATCAGGATTGCCTTCACAGGATAATGGTCTGAAATGAAAGGCCTGTCTGCATATTTTTTCTGGACAGTCTCGAATTGCGGGCATGAGGAGAAACCCGAATAATAGATATAGTCGATGATGGAAGTAGTGTCCCTGCCCCAGCCGTTGAACGAATTGAGGTTGTCCGTCCTCTCGGCAGAAGAGCGCGCGCTCTTCATCATCCTGTCCAGGTCATCAAGCACCGGGTCATCGGACGATACATTGAAATCGCCGGTGAGCACCATCGGGAGACCTTCAGGGTTGATTTCCTGTATCCTCTTGACAATCAGAGCAAGACCCTCCTTCTGGGCAGTCTTTCCGACATGATCCAGATGAGTGTTGACATAATAGAATTCATGACCTGTCCTCTTGTCCTTCATAAGAGCCCATGTGGCTGTACGGAAACATGCCGCATCCCAGCCTTTTGAAGGCTTGTCCGGAGTTTCCGAAAGCCAGAAAGTCCCCCATTTCCTGAGGGCGATCTTCTTCTTGTTCCAGAAGATGGACATGTGCTCCCCCTTGTGCTTGCCATCCTCACGTCCTACACCGACATTCTTGTACTCCGGCATATTGTCGGAAATGAACTGCACCTGGTAGTCATACGCCTCCTGAAGACCGAAAATGTCAGGTTGCTGGTCCCTGAGCATATAGATGGTGGCAGGGCACCTGAACTGCCATGAGTTCGTCCCGTCCTGACCCTCCCCCATCCTGATATTGAATGAGATGACCTCCAGGGTAGCAGGGCCGGAAACCTTTTTTGCAAAGGCCGCTGACGGGAGCAGGAGCATCGCCGCCATAACTGAAAAGAATACCTTTTTCATTGTATTATAAAACTTTATCAATATTTGTCTGTAGTCTCATCAAGTTCATCAACGGTCAGGGACTTGCGGTCCATTGACCTCCACGCATATATTATGTAGGCCAATACAAAAGGAATGATGAACGACACTATGGTCATCGTCTTCAGAGTGAACAGGCTGGAGCTGCTGTTCGATATCGTGAGAGAACTCTGGAGGTCAGTGACAGACGGGTAGTATGCGGTCCCGTTGTACCCGGCCACAAGGAACAGGCCGAGCACCGCAAGCACAGTCCCAAGCCCTGTGGACCATATCCCCCTGCGGTATTTACGCGAAGCCAGGGTACGTACAATCCCGTAAAGGACGAGGACAACACCTGCAAGGAAAATGACCAGCACGGCAGGCATCTGGATGAAATTGTGCAGATACTTGGACTTCTCCATGAAAACTGTCCCGTCCTGATCCACGGCAAAGCCCGGTGCGATACAGATATGCAGAAGGAAGGCCACGAAGAGGATGAGGAAACAGAATGATGAAAGCCAGAGCCTGAGCCTGAGTTTCAGGACGATGTTCTCGTCCTCTATGTTGTTTATCATATACAGGGCCCCGAGAGTCATTGCGAGAAAGAACACTGCCAGCCCGAGGCAGATATTCCAGATATTGGTGAAGGCCTCAAGGCCATGCCACCCGTTTCCCCATATACTTATCACAGGTGCAAGCGAGTCCCCTACCGCTTCCTTGTTCACTGTGAAATCAGACCCGGTAAAGAACGTGGCTACCGCCATTCCAAGAAGGAACGGACCGAGAAAGCCATTGGCTACAAGAAATGCACGGAAAGTATTGCGGCCCAGAATGTTACCGGCCTTGGTCTGAAACTCGTAGGACACAGCCTGGAAAACGAAACTTATGAGAATCAGCACCCACAGCCAGTACGCACCACCGAAACTCGTACTGTAGAAAAGCGGAAAAGAAGCGAAGAACGCACCGCCGAATGTAACCAGCGTGGTGAAGGTAAGCTCCCATTTCCGTCCTGTGGAATTGACTATCAGGGACCTTTCAGCCTCACTTCTGCCGGCGGAAAAGATCAGGACATTGCCGCCCTGGACAAAGAGAAGGAAGACGAGCAGGCCTCCCAGAAGGGATACTATAAACCACCAGTATTGCTGAAGAAATACATATTCAAACATTTCAGGCTCCTTTTTTATTTGTCAGACACTTGAGGCTCATCCACTGCAGGACCCTTCTTTATGGCCTTGAGCAAGATACGGATCTCTATGGCCAGGAACAGCGTGAACACTGCCACAAAGACGAAGAATGTGGTCCTTACGGCCCCTGTACCGAGACTTGATACAGCGGCATTGACAGGCAGGAGATCCTGGATCGCCCACGGCTGGCGGCCCACCTCGGCCACAATCCACCCGGCCTGCCCTGCGATATATACAAGAGGGATGGAGCACAAAGCAACCCACTGCAGCCATGTCAGACGGGCTATCCTGTCCTTTCTTTCAGCCCAGAGGACAACCACCATCAGCAGAAGGAGGAAGCATCCCAGGCCCACCATTATCCTGAAAGGCCAGTAAACCAGCCATACAGGAGGGACAAGATCCTGTTTGTCCC
Source organism: Candidatus Cryptobacteroides excrementipullorum (assembly GCA_017695065.1). GTDB lineage: Bacteria > Bacteroidota > Bacteroidia > Bacteroidales > UBA932 > Cryptobacteroides > Cryptobacteroides excrementipullorum. Next base: position 38,258 of record JADILZ010000106.1, on the reverse strand, counting down.
GGATATAGCCGTATCCGAAATATTCCACGTTCTCCTCCAGCACCTTGCGTGCCTGAGCGGCAGCCTCAGGATCAGATTCCCTGTTCTCGCGGTATGCCTTGAATGCAGCCAGGGCGATATCCCCGCGCTCCTTCTTCTCGTCAGCCGAGAGGACCTTTGTACCGTCAGGAGCCGTATATCCGTCCAGCAAGTCGTTTATTCCCGGGACAAAACCGTTAATGTCATGGGTCGCAAGAATCGAGAGCATACCGGGAATCTCCACACCGGGAACTATGGAGAACGGGGCTTTCTCGCCTCCGTCTTCAAGCCCTTCCGCAGCAGCCAGTTTCATAGGCTGGTACTTGGCCACATGGATGGCGGAACTGTCTCCGGAAAACATAACGGCAAGGGTCCCGACAATACCTACTACGGATGCCACCCTTATGCTCGCCTTGGCGAAACGCACTTCCCTCTTGCGCATCAGGTACCAGCAGCTCACTCCGATGACGAAAATAGAACCGGTCATCCATCCGCTTAGAACTGAATGGAAGAATTTGCTGACAGCCACAGGGTTGAGAGCCACGGCCCAGAAATCCACCATCTCATTGCGGACAGTATCCGGGTTGAACTCCATACCTACCGGATGCTGCATCCATGCGTTCGCGACCAGTATCCACAATGCTGAGACAGACGCCCCTATACATGTAAGCCATGTGGAGGCAAGATGGAATTTCCTGCTGACCTTGTTCCACCCGAAGAACATGACTGCAAAGAACGTCGCCTCCATAAAGAACGCCAGGATACCTTCAATGGCGAGAGGAGCGCCGAAAATGTCCCCGACAAACCAGGAATAGTTGCTCCAGTTAGTACCGAATTCGAACTCAAGGATGATACCCGTGGCGATACCCACGGCAAAATTGATAGCGAAGAGCTTCATCCAGAACTTGGCCGCCTTTTTCCAGAATTCATCCTTCTTCGCGACATAAATACTTTCCATTACAGCCACGATGAAAGACAGGCCAAGCGTCAGCGGGACAAATACCCAGTGATAGCAGGCGGTCAGGGCAAACTGGGCCCTCGACCAGTCGATCAATGCATTTTCTACCATATATAAACAGTCAGTTTAGTCACTTCCGGCAGTTCCCTCCACCCTTTCCACAAGCCTGTCCCCCACAAAGTCGCTTTTCTCGCTGTCTGTCTTGCCGGAAAGCACCGGCTGAAAGAAAAACACTCTCAGAACTGCGAACAAAATAATGATTTTCAATATTATAAGACCCCAAAGAGGGCGGCCCCAGGTCATATTCCTGAAGCCGTCCACATAAAACTTCCATACAGACAGCAGTATGTTGGAATTCCTTTCGGGCATATTGTTCCTGGAAAAGAAAGTCAGAGACTCCTCACGGCCTCAAGAGCCTTTTCATAATCAGGCTCGTCGGTAATTTCCGGAACAAGTTCTTCATAAACGACAACGCCGCCGGCGTCTATCACCGCCACTGCCCTTGCAAGAAGGCCCTTCAGCGGACCGTCTGTCATAAGCAGTCCGTACTTGTCGGTAAAGCAGCTGCACCGGAATACAGAAAGCGGCACCACACCGGAAATGCCCTCGGTAGTGCAGAATCGTGACTGGGCGAACGGAAGGTCCTTTGAAATGCAGAGCACGACCGTGTTGTCAAGAGAGGCTGCCTCCTGGTTGAACCTGCGGACGGAAGCCGCACACACAGGAGTGTCCAGACTCGGAAAAACATTCAATATCACTTTCTTGCCCTTGAAGTCAGAAAGATGTGCCACAGAAAGGTCGCCTTTCACTCCGCCGAATTCAGGGGCGGCAGTACCCTTGCGAGGGAGGTCCCCGTTAAGCCGGACAGGGGTACCCTGGAATGTAACTGTTGCCATATCAATACATTGGATTTTAATTTCAAATATCCGGAATACACATCCGCATCTGTGCCTCCGGAAAGTCTCCATTCAGTAAGCTGCCGGGATAATTCCATACATAAAGAACAGCTCCTAAAATTTCTCAAAATTATAAATAATTAGGATGAAAACAAATTTTGCTATATTTGAAATTTGTTAAACAGCCGGGAATCCGGCAATAATCCACCACTGAGATGGCAGAAGACAATTTTTCAGAAATAGGACGGGTAGAGGCTGTCGCAAGACTTTTTGAAGGTACAGGATACAGCCCTGCAGGAACATGCTCCTACCCGATGTCCGGCAAGGATACCAACGTAAACGCATCAGGGGTACTGCTTGAAGGAACCGACTTCGACCTTACATATTTTCCGCTCAAGCATCTCGGATACAAGAGCGTGATTTCAGCGACAGGGGAACTTTACGCATGTATGGCACACCCGCGCACCCTGTCCGTGACACTGGGAGTGTCCGCCAAGCTGGATTTCCCGCAGGTGAAGGAGATATGGACAGGCATGACCACTGCCGCCAGAGAGCACGGGTACAAGTCCCTCGCCCTGGACCTTATCCCGTCCCGCAACGGACTGTGCATAGCTGTTTCCGCCTCCGGGGAGCTGCTGTCTCTCACAGAGAAACGCCGCACCAGGGCCAAAAGCATGGATCTTGTGTGCATCTCGGACAACCTCGGGGCCGCCTTCATGGGGATGCAGGTGCTCGAGAGAGAGAAAAAACGGTTCGAAAACACAAAGGACGACTCCTCGCAGCCTGATCTTTCCGGATACAGGCATCTTGTAGGGGCGTACCTGAAACCGGAACTGAACCCTTCCACCGTCTCCCAGCTGGAAGATGCGGAAATAATACCGTCACATGGATACCTTGTCACGCGCGGGCTTTCCGATGCAGTAAAGAGACTCTCGCGCGACAGCGGTCTCGGAGTCAAGATATATGTCGACAAGATACCATTCCCCGGAAAGATGTTCGACCTGGGCAAGGAAATGAACATAGACCCAGTCTCGGCAGCTCTGAACGGCGGGGAGGACTACCGCCTGCTGTTCACTGTGCCTATCGGCAGGCACGACAAGTTCCGCCATGATTTCCAGACATTTGACATCATAGGACATCTCGCCACGCCGGAAGTGGGCACCGTCCTTGTCACTCCGGAGGGTGTGGAACTCCCGCTCAAGGCACAAGGCTGGTGAATCACCTCTTCCGTTAAAGGAATCAGGAAAAGACAATCGAGGCTGCGCCACTCAAAAACGCGACACAGCCTCGATTATATTTATGGGTACAATCCGTCAGAGGTTCGGATTGACTGTCTTCCATGCAGCCACTGCAGGGATGATGCCAAGTTCGATGATCTCGTCACGCATCTTGCAGAGGTGCTCGTAAGAAGCCTCGAGGGCAGCCATTTCCTCAGGAGTACCTGTAACATCGGAATAGTGTACGCCTGTTGCATCGATTACTGTAGGCATTGCCATCATCACATTGTGGTATTTCTCCGTATTCACATAGCATCCTGCAGGCCACTCGAATTTCTTGCCGCCCATTGCAGCAGCAATCATCTCGATGGATACGTATGCAGGGCTCTGGAATGAAGAACGGCCACGGAGCTCGATGATCTTCTTGCCGCCCTGGATCACGTTGCCTTTGATTTCCTCCCACCTGTCATGTGCGAGCTTTGTACCGAGAAGCTCTGTGAAAGGCTTTCCGTCCACACTCACCTTTGAGGCGAACACTGCCATCTGCTCTCCGTGTCCTCCGTAAGTGTGACATCCTGTCACTTTGCACTGCTGCACGCCGAATTCCTTTGCAAGGGCGCTCTGGAGCCTTGTCGAGTCGAGGGCTGCAAGTGTAGTCACCTGTGAAGGCTTCAGTCCTGAGTGAAGGAGAGTCACCAGACCGGTGAGGTCGGCAGGGTTGAAGATGATGACCACATGTTTCACATCAGGGCAGAACTCCTTGATATTCTTGCCGAGCTGCTCTGCAATCTCGCAGTTTCCCTTGAGGAGGTCCTCACGTGTCATGCCCTGCTTGCGAGGCGCCCCGCCTGAAGAAACCACGTATGCGGCCCCTGTGAGGGCTTCCTTGATATCTGTAGTATAGGTAATATTGGCTCCGTCGAAAGCGCAATGATACATTTCCTCCGCAACACCCTCAAGACCAGGTCCGTACGGATCATAGAGGCAGAGGTTCGGAGTCAGTCTCATCATCATAGCCGTCTGTGCCATGTTTGATCCGATCATGCCGGCAGCACCGACGATAGTCAGTTTCTCATTAGTCAAAAATTCCATAATATTATTATTTTTAGTAATGAACTTCCAGTCAGCCGGGTTTTTTGCCCGCAATTTGCAGACCAAAAACCTTGCAAATATAATAAATCCTCAGGATTAATTCCCAATTTGACACAATAATTACATTACAGGAAACACACGACAAGAGATGGATAAGACAGACGGACAGAAGGGCAGGGAACAGGGACAGCCGTCCGGCCCCGGATTCCCCTACTGGGGGCTTCTGCTGGGCATAGTGACAGCCCTCATGATAAACGGACTCATCTTCCCGAGGGTGGGAGGGAACCGCATTGTACCTACAGACTACGGCACATTCATATCAAAAGTGGATTCCGGCCTTGTCAAGGCCGTGGTCATAGAAGACAGCCAGATACTCTTCCGGGCTGGAACGGCAGACGGCAAGTCTGACACCACATACCGCACAGGAGCCGTGAATGACCCCCGTCTCGTTGAGCGGCTGGCCGGCGCAGAGAGCCCAAACAAGGACGGGAAGATACTTTTCACCAGCAAAACCAAGCAGGAGAACTCCGCCCTTCTGAATTTCATTCTGTGGTGGCTCCTTCCGTGTGTACTGATGATAATGCTTTGGCGCTCGGCCGGCAAGTCCCTCAAGGCAAGGATGGGAGGCACCGGGAATTTCATGTCGTTTGGGAACAGCGGGGCGAGAATCTACGCCGAATCCCAGATAAAGACCACATTCGCCGACGTTGCCGGACAGGAAGAGGCCAAGGACGCGCTCATGGAAATAGTGGATTTCCTGCACAATCCCGGAAAATACAGGGCTATCGGGGCTACGCTCCCCAAAGGTGCCCTGCTCGTAGGCCCTCCAGGCACAGGCAAGACCCTGATAGCAAGGGCTGTAGCCGGGGAAGCCAATGTTCCTTTCTTTTCAATTTCAGGCTCTGAGTTCGTGCAGATGTTCGTAGGCATGGGAGCCGCCAAGGTGCGTGACCTGTTCAAGCAGGCGGGGGAAAAGGCCCCGTGCATCATATTCATAGACGAGATAGACGCCATCGGGAAGAAAAGGGAGAACTCCATCGGAGGGAACGATGAGCGCGAGCAGACCCTCAACCAGCTCCTTACCGAGATGGACGGCTTCGACGGAACAAAGGGAGTGGTGATACTCGCCGCCACCAACCGGCCGGAAAGCCTGGACAAGGCACTGCTGCGGCCAGGACGCTTCGACAGGAGGATCCAGATGGAACTTCCGGACCTCGAAGGACGGAAGGCCATCCTGAATGTCCACCTCAAAAAGGTGAGACACAGCGATATAGACCTTGACCTGGTAGCCCGTGCCACATCAGGTTCATCCGGGGCCGAAATCGCCAACATCGTCAATGAGGCCGCACTCCGGGCTGTCAGGACAGGCCGCGGAAGTGTAACGACAGAGGACCTCGAGGAAAGTGTGGAGACTGTAATGGCAGGAGCACAGAGGAAAGGCAAGGTCATATCCGACAGGGAGAAGAAAATCGTGGCATACCACGAAATCGGCCATGCTCTCGTGGCCGCACTGCAGACAGACTCCGCCCCGGTGCACAAGATAACGATTGTCCCGCGCACGTCAGGGGCTCTCGGATACACCATGCAGGTGGACAGCGGGGACCAGGTGCTCATGAGCCGCGCGGAGCTTCTCTGCAGGCTCGCCACACTCACAGGAGGCCGTGCCGCCGAGGAAGTCATCTGCGGGACAGTCACCACAGGGGCTTCGAACGACATCGAACAGGCGACAAGGATAGCACGCGCAATGGTCACACGCTACGGAATGAGCGAGCAGTATGACATGATGGAACTGGAGACCATGGACAACGCTTACCTTGGAGGAGACACTTCCCTCTCCTGTTCCGCGGAAACTGCGGCAGAAGTGGACAAGGTGGTGCTCGGGATGATCAGGGAGGCCCATGAAAAAGCCAGGGAACTGATTTCAGCCAACGAGGATGTCATGCATGAGGCGGCATCCTTCCTTCTTGAAAAAGAGACAATCACCGGAGAGGAATTCATGAACATCCTGCACCGACACTGCCATCCGCAGGGACAGTGAGCGCAGTGTCATTTACGATATTTGGATACCATTCAGATTTTTTGAAAATAATTGCTTATATTTGCACGCTGAATTTTTAAGTAACACAGGAAACGTGGAACCTCCCAGTCATATACTGACATGTCGCACCGGCGCAGCTGACGCCCTCTCCGACGATCCTCTGTCGGAAAGCATCTTCATTGTACTTAGCGAAGCCTCCGGCGAAACTGCGGAAGCGAAGTACTCTGTGTGTGCATACAATGCACGCACAGGATTGTCGTATATAGGCACATCCGAAGGCATCGCCTCATGAAAGGGAAGGCTCTACGCCACACTGCCCAACTGGAAACACAAAAAAAGAACACTACATAGGAAATGGGACTGTATTTACGCAAAACGCTTGAGAACAAGGCAGAAATAGCGGTCTGGCAGATTACGGAGACAGAAGAACAGCTGAAGGAGCTGTCAAGCACGCCGAATGACGAGCTCGAGGAGATTTCGTTCATACGCAGCGAGTCACTCCGCAAGCAGAAGCTCGCGGTGCGGGCCCTGCTCAACGAAATGTTCGAGGACAAGGTGTATCTCGGGCATCATGACAACGGAAAGCCATTCCTGGAGAACTGCATCACCAACATAAGCATCACCCACACCGAAAAATATGTAGCCATTATCATCGATGATGACGAGGAGCTCGGCATCGACATGGAATCCCTCGACAGGGACTTTTCCGCAGTGGAGAAGAAGGCCCTCTCGGAAGACGAGATCGAAGACCTGGACAACACCAGGAGGAACGAGCAGCTGGCCATATACTGGTGCGCAAAGGAAGCAATATTCAAAAGGATGTCACAGAACAGGGTGGACTTCGCAGAACAGATAGAAGTCGAGGACTTCAACCCGAAAGGGGAAGGAGAGCTTGAGGCAACCTTCACCCACAAGGACGGGCATGAAGAAGAGTTCGAGCTCGGGTACATGACCTTTGACAGGCATGTGCTCGTCTGGGTCGTGGGATAGGACATGAAGCCATGCGGAAAGATAACAATATTGTTATCGGATTTTGAATTTTTCTAATTTAGCTTAAGATATAATCGGCTGTCAACCAATGTTTTGACAGCCGATTATCTTTATTGTTGATAACTTTTGCACTATTGTCGGCACGAATCCGCGGATTTGAATTATATTTGTCCTTCAATTTAAAAAAACCAGGAACATCAGGCACCAGGGGACGCCGGAGCAGCGGTGGTCTTCAAGTCTTACGCCGCCCGCAATCACGGGAGGGGTGATCTGCCCATTGATGGCCACAAACAACAGGGACTATGGTAAAACATGTAATCAAACGCGACGGTCGTATCGTGGATTTCGACAAGAGGAAGATTGTCGATGCCGTACTCAAGGCAATGGATGTCACAGAACAGGGTGAGGACATCGTCCTCGCTGCGGAAATAGCAGCAGCCATCTCAAAGATAGACAAGGACGAGATGAGCGTGGAGGATATCCAGGACAATGTCGAGATGGAGCTGATGAACAGCCCGCGCAAGGAGGTCGCTAAGAAATACATCGCCTACAGGAACCAGAGGAACCTTGCCAGAAAAGCAAAGTCCCGTGAGATATTCAAGGAAATCATCGAAGCCCAGGCCACTGATGTCACAAGGGAGAATGCCAACATGAACGCGGACACCCCTGCCGGGATGATGATGAAGTTCGCTTCCGAGTCCACCAAGTCTTTCGTGGACGAGTGCCTGCTTTCCGAGGATGTCAAAGAGGCTGTCAGGAACGGCTATATCCACATCCACGACAAGGATTACTACCCTACAAAGAGCCTCACTTGTGTACAGCATCCTCTTGACAAGATACTGAAGAACGGATTTTTCGCAGGTCACGGGGAGTCAAGGCCAGCAAAGAGGATAGAGACTGCGAGCATTCTCGGATGTATCTCCATGGAGACCGTGCAGAACGAGATGCATGGAGGCCAGGCCATCCCGGCCTTCGACTTCTACATGGCCCCGTTCGTCAGGAAGAGCTTCCAGGAAGAACTGGAGAAAATCGGCGAGCTTGACGGCAAGGACTACAGCCATCTTTACAACATAGAGATCGATGACTACATAAAAAGGGACCTTCTCGGCATCCAGGGCGAGGAAAGGGTAATCCAGCATGCCATAAACATGACCGTGAGCAGGGTGCACCAGTCCATGGAGGCCTTCGTTCACAACATGAATTCCATCCACTCCCGCGGCGGCAACCAGGTGGTGTTCAGTTCCATAAACTACGGGACAGACACTTCTGCGGAAGGCCGGTGCGTAATCAGGGAGATACTCAACACGACATACGAAGGAGTGGGAAACGGCTCGACAGCCATATTCCCTATACAGATCTGGAAGAAGAAGCGCGGCGTAAGCTATCTTCCTGAAGACAGGAACTATGACCTCTACAGGTTTGCCTGCAAGGTGTCTGCCCGCAGGTTCTTCCCGAACTTCCTGAACCTCGATGCCACCTTCAACCAGCATGAGCTGTGGAGGGCCGACGACCCTGAAAGATACCAGTACGAGGTAGCCACGATGGGATGCCGCACAAGAGTCTTCGAGAACAGGTTCGGACCGAAGACATCAATAGGAAGAGGAAACCTCTCGTTCACTACCATCAACCTCGTGAGACTTGCCATAGAGTGCATGGACGAACCGGACAGGAACAACAGGATACAGAAATTCTTCAACAAGCTTGACTGGGCCCTGAACATCACCGCAAAGCAGCTCTGTGAAAGGTACAACTTCCAGAAGACAGCTCTCAAGAAGCAGTTCCCTCTGCTTATGGGGGCACTGTGGCTCGGCAGCGAGAACCTCAAGGAGGACGACACCATAGAGTCAGTGATCAACCAGGGCACGCTCGGAATGGGATTCATAGGGCTTGCGGAAGCCCTGATTGCCCTTGTAGGCAAGCACCACGGGGAATCCGAGGAAGCGCAGGAGCTCGGACTGCGGATAATTACCTACATGAGGGACAAAGCAAACGAATTCTCCGAGAAATTCCAGCACAACTTCAGTGTTTTGGCCACCCCGGCAGAGGGCCTTGCAGGCAGGTTCACCAAGATGGACCGCAAGAAGTTCGGTATCCTCAAAGGAATCACCGACAAGGAGTACTACACCAACTCCAACCACGTCCCGGTGTACTACCACTGCACCCCTAAGCACAAGGCTGAGGTCGAGGCCCCTTACCACGCACTCACAGGAGGCGGGCACATATTCTATGTGGAGATTGACGGAGACGCGACACACAACCCTGAGGCAATCATGGCAATCGTTGACCTGATGGACAAATACAACATGGGGTACGGCTCCGTAAACCACAACCGCAACAGGTGCATGGACTGCGGATTCGAGAATGCGGACGAAAACCTGGAAGAATGTCCACACTGCCACGGGCACAACATCGACAGGCTCCAGAGAATCACCGGATACCTTGTGGGCACGACAGAAAGGTGGAACAGCGCCAAGCTCGCCGAGCTCAAAGACCGCGTAGTTCACAAATAAAACATGTTTCCGGGCTTTTCCCGGGAATATTCTGAGAAATGACAATAAGAGTACTTGATATAATAGAGGAGACCATGGCCGACGGCCCTGGTCTCCGTACTGCAATATACTGTGCCGGATGCCTCCACCACTGCCCCGGGTGTCACAATCCGCAGTCATGGGATATGGCTGGAGGCAAGGAAATGAGCGTGGACAAGCTTCTTGACCTGATAAAGGATGACGAATTCAGTAACGTCACCTTTACAGGTGGAGACCCTTTCTACCAGGCAGAGGGCTTCACCGAGCTCGCAAGGAGGATAAAGGAGGAGACCAGAAAGACCATCTGGTGCTATACCGGCTTCACGTACGAGGAAATCCTGGCAGACAGCAGGCTTTCGATGATGCTGCCATATATCGATGTGCTGGTGGACGGCCCGTTCATCCTGGAAAAACGGGATACGGAGCTGCTCTTCAGAGGCAGCTCAAACCAGAGGATAATATATCTGAACGGCAAGGATGAGGATGTCATTCCAGGTACTGTCCCGATAATACCTGCCAGATAAACCTGTTTTTCGGAGACACATGCGACCTGACGTCGCTCAGGTCACAGGCGTTGCACCATCCTCCTCCGAGAAGGACATACTCGAGCGATGCGGTGAAACGGTGCCCGTGCTCACATTCCCACTCGAAAACGGCACCCTTTTCCCCGACTCTTTCCACAGGACCGAGGAAATGTCCGCCCCTGAACACGGCAGCCTGCTCTATCTCATCAGGAGAAAGGGAATATAACGGCCTGGATGTGTCATAGCCGTGATTCAGGACGACAGCCTCCCCGCTTTTTTCTGCAGACTCCCTTGAGGTCTCCATGGCTGACGGCCTTATATTGTCCCATGACTTTATTGCCAGATACTCCTCCATTGAGCCGTAATAGGCCTTGACCTTGCCCGGGTCGTGCAGTATCCAGTAGTGCGACCCGAGGTCCTTTGCTTCGGTAAGCGGTTTCATGAAAACCTTTATGAGAGAAGACGGGACGAACCGCGCAAGAGAGTAATACCATGGCATTTTCGAAGCCATCCTTCTGAAATAATCGTCCACAGGTAGGTTCTCCCTGAAATGGAGAAAATCCTCAAGCACGTCTGAATCGAGATACCACATGCCGTGGAAGTTTCTCGTGGCGAACCACTGCGGCTCAAAGACTTTCTCTATGTCCAGGCCCATTGTCTTCAGTATCCTGCTTTCAAAGCCGTAGTTAGTAAGACGGTACTGCTCGCCGCTGCCGATGTTGTAGAATCTGTTCCAGAAGCTGTCCGGAACCCAGTCCTCGCACACATTGGCAAGGAGCCGCCCGGAATCTTCGACAGTCGCCCACTCGATAACCCCGCGCACCGGCACATGGAACACTATAGGATCAATGTTCTTTAAAATCCCGGGATACAGTATCCCGCTCTGTCTCAATGACACCCACCATTTCAGGCCCGAATCTGCAAAGATCTTCTCGGCTATGCACTTGGAGACGGAATACTGGTCATACTCGCTTGCATATACAGGGTCCCCTGTCCGTCCCCAGTGTACAGGAGACCGCCTGTCGCCGCACTGGGCCACAGATCCGATATACACCGCCTTTATCCTGTCCCTGCCTGGCTGGGAGAGAATGGCCTTCACTATGTTTTCAGCCGAGGTGACATTGACCTTGAGTGTCTTTTCAGGATAATAGTCAGCCTGCGGGGATACCATTCCTCCGACGTGGAGGACATAATCGGCATCCCTGACTCCTTCAAGAACATCATTATAGTTCATCAGATCCCCCCAGACAATCCTTACAGACGGGTCATGCTCATAAGCAGCCAGAAGCCTGCGGTTTTTCTTGCTTGGGCGGGCAAGGAGTGTTATGTTGAACCTGTTTTTCCTTTTGTAGAGTTCCTGAAATCCGGCCCATCCCATGTTTCCGGTGGCTCCGGTAAGGAACACAGTCTTGATAATCTTGCTTTTTTTCATGTGACAACGCCTGTCCGGCGCGGCTTGGTTTATATTGTCTATCCATTTGTTTCATTCGGACGGCAGGAATCATGCCCGGCGTTCCCGCCTAATGCGGAATAACGTTCCTGCGGCCGCGGAACTATCTCTTCCTGAGCCAAAGTTCCGGATTCTGCGGAGTCTGCTTCTGCCATATCTGGAAATGAAGCTGCGTGTCCCCGTTTATGGTATCGACCACTCCTATGACATCCCCCGTCCTGACCTTGTCCCCTGCCTTTACAGAAGTGCTCTGCAGCTTGCAGTAGAAAGAGAACCAGTTGCCGTGCTGGATCAGGACACACTGGTTATAGCCAGGCATCACGACAATCTGCTTGACTACCCCGTCGAAAACTGTCCTGATCTTCGTGCCCTTGTCCACGGCGATGGAAATGCCGTTGTTGAACGGCAGCTTGACACGCGTGAACACCGGATGGTAATGCTGCCCGAAGCGGTCCACCACAACCCCGTCTGCCGGCCATGGCAGCTTTCCCTTGTTCCTGGAGAATTCCGCGTCCAGGGCATAATCTATCTCTGCCGCCTTCCCGGCATCCTTCCCCCCTTTTCCTGAAGAAGCCTTCATAGCCTCGGCTATGAGACGCTCTATCTCCCTGTTGAGAGCATTGATCTCCTTGCGTTTGGACGCAAGTTCCTTCTCGTATCTGTTTCTGCTGCGCTTGAGCTGGGCGACTATGTCTTCAGACTGCTTCTCCTCCTTCTGCAGAGCCTCAAGTTCCTTCTCGCGGCTGGCCTTGACCTTCTCGGCATCCTCCTTCATGACCTGCAGAGAGGCCTTCTTTTTCTCGAGCTCCTCCTTCGCATCCCTTATTTCATCAGCCTGGCGCCTCATCTCCCCGGAGAGGTTCCGGAAATAGCTGTAGCGCCGGAACGCCTGCCCGAGGTTTTCGCTTGCAAGTATATACATGTACCACACCTTGGCATCCCTGTTCCTGTATGCGCTCCGCACCAGTTTCCCGTAATGCACTGTAAGGGTGTCGATCCGTTCATCCAGCCTGTTGATCTGGAGCTGGGACAGGTATATCTCATCTGAATATTTCCTGATCATCCTGTTGCTCTCCGAAACAAGGGCTTTCCTGTTGGAGATCTGGGCCCGGATCAGGGTAAGGCGCGAGAGCATACTCTGGCTCCTGGATCTGTTTTCATCCAGCTGTTTGTCTATCAGCTCAATATCTTTCTCGAGGGCGGCTTTCCTCTGCTCATGGGACTTGATGTCCTGAGCCTGCAGAGTCCCGCAGATGAGGAGAAACACCACCTGAAGAAGAATATATGACGGTTTCCAGCGCATCACTTCCCTATGGCTTCCTTGCGTTCCTTGATACGCTGGTCGAGATCAGGTATCTCATTGTTGTTCTTCAGCCTGGCCTGGTTCCAATACACCATCGCCAGATCATACTCCTTCAGTGCGTAGAGCACCTCGGCATAGTGGTCGAGGATCACCACACTGTCCTTCCCTCCATAAAGCATGGCATGCTTGAAATATGGCTTGGCCTCTTCCGGCTTGCCCTGCAGGAACAGTATCCACGCATAAGTGTCGAGATATGTGGGGTTGTCAGGCTCCTGGTCAACGGTGATCTTGCTCATGGCAGCGGCCTTTTTCAGCTTGCGGCCCTCCATGCTCAGATAGAATGCATAGTTGTTCAGGACAGGGGCATAGCCGGCATTTATCTCCAGAGCCTTGTCATAAGCCTTGTAGGCCTTTGAGTTCTCCCCGATCTGGTGGTACATGTCCCCCATGGTTGAATAGGCGGTGAGCGACTTCAGGCTGTCCCCTTCAGCATCGGCAAGCATGGTCCTGCAGTTGTCAAGCACCTTCCCGTATTCCCCCATGTTGTAATGCGCCATGCTCGAAAGCTCCAGGAAAGCTGTCTCATGCGGGAATTTACGGTATGCGGCCTCCGACTCCGACGCAAGGGCACCCCACTCCTTGGAATACATGAGAACCTCCATATAATTGGCCGCGGCGGATACACTTTCGGGATACAGGTCCATGTTTTCCTTCAGATATTTGCGGGCCACATCCTCCCTGTCTGTGCCGAAATAGTAAATCCCTGCCGTAAGCAGCATCGAACTGTCTTTAGGATGGGCCGCAAGAGTATTCACCATCATGGAATCTATCCTCGGCATGAACGTCTTGAGGAACATCGGGTCTGACCTCTGCATTATGGCCTTCAGATAGTCGCACTTCCCGGCTGCAGGTATTGCATCGTCGGAAAGAAACCTGTTGACCACTGAGAAGTACTGGTCATAACGTCTGGTCACCCTGAGGGCTTCCGCCTTGCCGAGGAGGGCGGGCGCGAAACCGGGCTCGAGGTCGAGGGCCTCGTCATAAAGAGATATGGCCAGAGAGTCATTGTACATAGACATCTGGTAATCACCAAGGACCGAAAGCACCTGTGGAGAGGAATATTCCCTGTTGTATTCTTCCAGGCTCTTGTAGGCCTCCTCCTGACGGCCCAGACGCCCCAGAAGCTGGAACCTTGTCATCGCCGTAGCGTCATTCCTGCCGAATACAGCCTCTATCTGCGAAAGGGTCTCGAGAGCCCTGTCAGACTGGTTGTCAGAAAGATACAGTTCTATAAGGTTGTAATACAGATCATTCTTCTTCGGGAAATCCTTCAGAAGATCCTCATACATCTTTATGGTGAGTTCCTTCCTGTCTGTAGCCGAATAGACCAGGGCAAGACGGTAACGGTACCAGAAGTTGGAGGAATCGAGCTGGACCGCCGTCCTGAGCTCCGACTCGGCGATGTCCTTATGGTCGAGGCAGAACTCCGAAAGACCGAGATAATAATGCGCCGCATCATTTTCCGGTGACCCGGCAATCACTTTCCTCAGGATTTCTGACGCCCCCTTGAAATCCTTGTTGTCATACTTCTCCACCGCATCTATGACCAGGTTCTCGTAGAAACTCCCGTCCCTGGTCTGGGCTGCGGACCGGAAGTGGAATGATATGGACAGGAGAAATACCAGTATGGTATAAGCAATCGGTTTCTTCATTTTAACTGATTTCATGACCGGATGTTTTAATTTACCCGGCGGCACATCTTTGCAAAAATAGTACATTTCTGTAAAGTTATGACATTTTTTGCTTATGTTTGGCGAAACTATGCGGATGATGCAACGTTCCAGGCATGCTTTGCATCTGTAGAATCGCATGGTTGATTGAGATTTGTGAACCGATTTGGGAGACAGTACTGTGACCGGGACCTCAGAGCAGAATTTGATTGATCTGTGCATAAAGGGAGACAGGATTGCTCAGAAGGTCATATATGATCGTCTGGCATCCCGTATGTTCCCCCTATGCTTACGTTATGTCGGTGACCGCTCAATCGCGCAGGACATCCTGCAGGAAGGGTTTATAACCCTATTCTCGAAAATGGACAGCTACAAGGGTAACGGTTCTTTCGAAGGGTGGGCCCGCAAGATCTTTGTAAACACTGCTCTCATGTACCTCAGGAAGAAAGATGCCCTGAAGATGAGCGATGAGCTTGAAAACGCCCGGAGTCTCAGCACGGACATCGCTTCCCAGATGGAAAACATAGGATACAAGGAGCTGATGAAGCTCATAATGTCCTTGCCCCCAGGGTTCCGTACGGTATTCAACATGTACGTGGTGGAAGGCTACTCACACAAGGAGATAGCGGAAATGCTCAACATATCCGAAACCACTTCACGGACCCAGCTCAGCCGGGCGAGAGTGTGGCTGCAAAGTAAAATTAAAGAACAGGACAATGCTTAAAGAAGACGAAAAGTTCGATCTGAAGATAAGGTCAATCCTTGAAGAAGGCCGGGAAGAAGTCCCCGACCTGGTATGGGATGCTGTCTGCAGGAAGCTGGACGAGGCGTCCGCTTCAGGCATAGCGGCACATACAAATACAAGGAAACGCCTGATACCGCTCTGGGTACGCTATTCTGCGGCAGGGCTTGCCGCAGCGGCAGCCGTAGCCGTTGCAGTGATATTCAGCTGGACACCGGACCACACGGGAAGACCAGGAGACATACATGAAGGTACAATTGCCGTGGTAAAGACCCCGGAGCAGGAATCCGGCAGCCCGGACCGCATAATGACGGCACAGGCAAAAGAGGCGGCGGCCCGGAAAAATGAGTCGGCAGGGACACATGTCCCGGATGCTGTCACACATGCGGAAGACCTGTATCTGACCCCTGATCCTGAAGTCTCCCGGGATACGGCATCTGCCAGCGGTGCGGCACAGGACACGGTAAAGGAAAACGGTACGGACACTGTCAGGAACAGCGGCGGAAAGAATGACGGCGAGGGCAGAAATGAAAATATGCCGTCAGAGAGCGGAAAAAAGGAAAATGACCTGGATGAAATGACCGGAGACCCGTTCGGTGATTTCGGGGAAGACACCGGGGAAAAGGAAAGACGCAAGGTGAAGACAGCCATTTCTGTCTTCGGCAATGCGGTCAGCAACTCGAACTCGGAACGGTCATCAAACTCATCTATGATGCACTCGCCGGGGAGCGTCACCACAAGCGGGATACGCGAGACGGGAGAAGAAGGCAGCCGCTATGGGATACCTCTTTCATTCGGTGCCGGCATAAAACTGATTTTCACTCCGAAATGGTCCATGAGCGTAGGACTCAACTACACTTTCCTGTCAAGGACCTTCGACGGCATATATGTGGATGCGGAACAGACTCCTGCCAGGATAAGCCGGTACGAGGACATCCGAAATGTCCAGAACTACATAGGAATCCCTGTAAACTTCTATTACTCCATAGTCAGCAAGGACTTCATAGACTTCTATACATACGCGGGAGGGACGGCCGAATACTGCCTTACAAACCGTTATTCGGCGGAAAACGAGGACGGCCCCCTGTATTTCAAGGACAAGGCAGGCTCGATGCAGTTCTCTGCCAACATCGGTATCGGAGTGGAATTCAACATCACGGACTACATGGGAATCTACATTGACCCGAGCCTCCGCTACTATTTCAGGAACAGCAACGCCCCTAAGAGCATAAGGACTGCACAACCTCTGATGCTGGGATTCGAAGCGGGGCTGAGGTTCAGGCTGTAAGGCCGGCTGTCAGATTCTCAGGAACTTCCTGAGCTCAGGGCATCCCGTCTCCATAATGTTGTGGCGGTCACCCTGCCAGAGCAGGCGTCCGTCGCAGATAAAGCCGATATTGTCCCCTATCGACCTGATGGAATTCATGTCATGCGTGTTGATGACAGTGGTCATGTTGTATTCCCTGGTAATCTCGGAAATTAGGTCATCTATAAGGGACGAGGTGTAGGGATCAAGTCCGGAATTCGGCTCGTCACAGAAGAGATAATCCGGATTCAGGGCAATTGCCCTGGCGATTCCCACCCTTTTCTGCATACCCCCGCTCAGCTCGCTCGGGTATTTGTTGTCGGAATCCCGGACATTCACCCGGTCAAGGCAGAACCTCGCCCTGTCGAGTTTCTCTGCTCTGGTCCAGCCGGTACAGAAATCCATCGGAAACATTATGTTCTCTATCACGGTGGCGAAATCAAACAGTGCGCTTGCCTGGAAAAGCATCCCTATACGCTGCCTGAGTCTCTTCCTCTCGTCATAGTTCATGGCAGCAAGGTCCTCGTTGCCATACCAGATACTCCCTGAGTCAGGCTCGTAAAGGCCTATAAGCGTCTTCAGCAGGACGGTCTTCCCGCTTCCGCTGGCCCCGATGACCATGTTGCACTTCCCAGGTGAGTACTCTATGGATATATCCTTGAGGACAGCCGTATCCCCGAAACTCTTGCACAAATGTTCTATCTTGATCATGGCCCGAAAAGATATCAGTAAAGCATAAGCTGGGTTACTATGAGATCGAAAAGGAGTATCAGTATGCTGATGGTGACAATGGCTTTGGTGCTCGCCGAACCGACACCTAGGGAACCTCCGGTCGCATAATAGCCACGGAATGAAGCTATGGACGATATGAGGAAACAGAACAGTGACATCTTGAACCCGCTGTAGAAAACATAGAATCCGTTATAACAGTACTTTATGCCCTCTATGTACTGCGGCACCCCTATTATCCCGGTCAGAGATACCACCATCCATCCCCCGAGAATGCCGAACGCCAGGCTGAGAAGCATGAGCAGAGGGCTGAGAAGCGTAGCGGACACGATTTTCGGAAGGACAAGGAAACCGGCGGAATTGACACCCATCATGTCCATGGCGTCAATCTGGTCAGTAATCCTCATGCTGCCTATCTCGGAAGATATGTTGGACCCCATCTTTCCGGCAAGTATGAGGGCGACTATGGTGGAACAGAACTCCAGTATGAGGATTTCCCTGAGCATGTACCCTACATTCATCCTGTCTATGAAGGGATTCTCTATGTTGGAGGCTATCTGTATCACCAGCACCCCGCCTATGAAAAGCGATATCACGCATACGAGAAGGACAGAGGAGAGTATGAGTTTCTCGGATTCTCCGATGAACTGCCTCCAGAATATGCTCCACTTCTCGGGCTTCCTGAAGACCATCTTCAGGAAAAGGCAGTACTTTCCTACAGATTCTATGAAATCCCTGATCATAACGCCGGTCCGACGGACAAGGCCAGGATGGCCCGCTCCGGCAGCTCCTATAACAATTAAATAACCAAATCAAGTCTCCAATGCCAATGGACCGCATCGACTGCCTGGGCATTCCCTGCGGGAACCCTGTCCGGACAGATGCCGCCACAAGGCGCTGACCTGCAAATGTAGCAAATCTTGCGTGTTGTTTGAAATATATGGGAACAATTTTCCTTTTCCTGCTGAAGTCCGCCACATTTTTCTCTTTTTTTATGTTTTTTCTTTTTCCTGCACGGATATTCGCGGAAAAACTGCTTATGCTGATAAACATTTTCAGTGCGAAATGCATAGGGATAGACGCCGTCCCTGTAACTGTGGAAGTGGACATGACCGCCGGGATCGGGATACACCTGGTAGGACTGGCAGACGTGGCGGTGAAAGAGAGTCTGCTGAGAACAGTCACGGCCCTGCAGAGCCTCGGATTCAGGATTCCCGGAAAGAAGATAGTGATAAACCTGGCACCTGCCGACCTGCACAAGAAAGGAAGCGGATATGACCTGCCGATAGCCATAGGCATCATAGCGGCTTCAGGACAGAAGAATCTTCCGTGGACAGGTAGTTACATAATAATGGGTGAGCTCGGCCTCGACGGGTCGGTAAGACCTGTGCCGGGGGCGCTCCCGATAACCGAGATGGCAAGGGACAGGGGATTCGAAGGATGCATACTTCCTTATGAGTCTGCATGCGAAACAGCCGGGTACGGTCTGACGAAAGTGTTCGGGGTCAAGACACTGCTGGATGTGATTAAAATCCTGGAAGAAGGCCCGGAAAGCGGCTTCCCCGACATAACGGAAACTGCGGCGGATCCTGATACAGAAAGACGGAACACTGCCGCAAGCCTGTGCCGCCATACGGACGACATCCCTGACTTTTCGGGGATTTACGGGCAGGAAGGGGCTAAAAGGGGACTTGAAATAGCGGCTGCGGGAGGACACAACGTGCTGATGATAGGACCTCCGGGTTCCGGGAAAAGCACACTTGCCAAGGCGATGGCCGGGATACTGCCTCCTATGAGTGCGGAAGAATCCCTGCAGACGAGCAAGATATATTCGGTGGCCGGAAGGAGCTTCAGCGACAGTATGCCGCTGACTGGAAGACCTTTCAGGGCCCCTTACCACAACACTTCGACAGCCTCGCTCCTGGGAGGCGGTTCCGAGAGCATCATCCCGGGAGAAATTTCCCTTGCACACAACGGGGTGCTCTTCCTGGACGAATTCTGTGAAATCCCGAGGCGTGTGCTGGAGTCGCTCAGGGGACCGCTGGAGGACAGGTCCGTCACAATCTCCAGGCTGAGGCACAAGATAAGCTATCCTGCGTCTTTCATGCTGGTGGCAGCCACCAATCCCTGTCCCTGCGGGTACTACGGAGACCGTGACAGGTGTACCTGCACTCCGTCCCAAAGGGCATCCTATCTGTCCAGGCTGTCCGGCCCGGTAATGGACAGGATAGACATCCACTTGTGGATCAGCCCAGTAGATACAGGAAAACTCATAGACATGCCATCATCGGAGCCGAGCAGAGTTGTGGCAGAAAGAGTAGCTGCGGCAAGGGCAGTGCAGAAAGAGAGGTTCAGAGGGACCGGTATATTCACAAATGCGGAAATGACCGGAAGCATGACAACGGAATACTGCCGGCTGCCGGAAGAATGCAGCAGGTTCATGAAGCTTACAGTGGAGAAGATGGGTCTGTCTGCCAGGGCTTGCCACAGGATACTCAAACTTTCGCGCACGATTGCTGACATGGACGGCAGTGCGGAAATAAGGCTGCAGCACCTTACGGAAGCGTCAGCATACAGGTTGCTGGACAGGAGGGATCCCGGTATGATATAACGTGAATCCGCGGCCATTTATACGCCACGCCTTGGCAGGCTCGGCTTCTGCGATATTTGGCCTGCGGCCATTTATACGGTTCACGCCTCGGCAATGCAGGCCTGTCGGCCTTTCAGACATGTCCATGCCGCCGCTCCCATGAGACCGGAGGTCTCCTGTCGCTGCGGCATGGACATGTCTGATGCTTCGCATTTGCATTGCTCTCGGCTTCTGCGTATATTTGCCCCATGGAAAAAAATATCATAGCCGCTATTTCTGACAACAGGGCCATAGGCATATCCGGCACCATGCCATGGCACATATCCGAGGACCTCAGGCATTTCAAACGGACGACATTCGGGGGAACGGTCATAATGGGAAGGAAGACATTCCTGTCCATCGGGCGTCCACTTCCCGGCAGGACGAGCATAGTCATCACAAGAGGTGACGGGGCGGATCTCCCGGAAGGGGTAATACCTGTACATTCGGTGGAAGATGCGTTCGCGGCAGCCGCATCTGTAGGAAAACCGTGTTTCATTGTGGGAGGAGGTGAAATATACGCCCAGACCATACCATTGGCCGATACCTTGTATATCACGCATATACATGCGACTGTACCGGATGCGGACACATTCTTCCCTGAAATATCACCTGAGGAATGGGAAATGACATCCGTGTCGGAGACGATGAGAGACCCCGAAACAGGATATGATTTCGAATTCTCGGTTTACAGACGCAAATTGTAATCAAATTGTAACAATTATTTCAGTTACCTTTCAGAAAGTTTGCCCAACTTTGCAGGCGCTTCCAAACCGATAATTCCACCAGAAATGAAACGACTTGCCTCAGCGACCGCAATCCTGTTCCTGACACTCGGGGTGTATGCCCAGGAGAAAACAGACCGGAGCAGCAAACTGGACAGGATAGAGACATTCATCGCCGACTCCATCGACAACACGGAAGAAATCCTCCAGACCCTGCAGAACCTTCCTAACATAGAGGTCGGCAAGGGAATAACATTCCGACCTAAAAACAAGAGCTATGAGATGACACTGCGTTTCCGGATGCAGAACATGGTGGGGCTCTCGTTCGGGCAGGATTTCGGACTGACTGAAGCCGAAACCCAGATAAAGAGGCTAAGGCTCCGTTTCGACGGATATATATTCTCCCCGAAATTCATATATTCCATACAGCTCGGATTCTCCAGCTACGACACAGAAGTCATACCAAACGGCAACATGAACCTCATCCGGGACGCCATCGTATATTTCATGCCCAACTCTTCATGGAACATCGGTTTCGGACAGACCAAGGTAAAGGCCAACAGGGCAAGGGTAAACTCCTCAAGCGCCCTGCAGTTTGTGGACAGGAGCATCGTTAACAGCGAATTCGGAGGAGACCGTGACGTGGGCTTCTTCGGGGAATACTATTATGGCGACTACGACTCCTTCGCCCTGGCGGCAAAGGCATCTGTCACCCTGGGAGAAGGCAGGAACTGGAATACTTCCTCAAACGGGGGATTCGCCTATACAGGCAGGCTCGAACTGTATCCGCTCGGCCGTCTGCACGGGAAGAGCGAGTATGTGGAAGGAGACCTCGAATGGGAGGAGACACCAAAGCTGATGGTAGGACTCGGCTACACATTCAACAACAAGGCACAGCGCACCCAGGGATGGAAAGGCGACATCCTCAACGGAGGTCAGACAAGGGACATCTGCTCATACTATGCCGACATGGTGATGAAATACAAGGGATTCGCCCTCACTGCGGACTATCTCGGCCGCTACACCCCGCAGTCAGCGCTGCTTCCTGACGGGCAGTTCATCTATACAGGATCCGGACTCAATGTGCAGGCCAGTTATCTTTTCGACAGGAAATGGGAACTTGCGGTCAGGAATTCCACCATGTTCCCGGACAGTGAAATACGCAGTCTGGCGGGATATGAAAGATGGAACCAGAGCACAATAGGCGTGACACGGTATATAATAGGGCACAGCCTCAAAGTTCAGCTCGATGTATCCTACAACTACATGGAAGGGGTCATCCCGGCTATGGCAGACTATGACAGGTGGGGCATCAGGTTCCAGGTAGAGCTAGGACTGTGACGGCCTGTGGCGCTTCCACCGCTTGTGTGACCAGAGCCAGTAGGCAGGATTCCGGAGTATCGTCTTCTCGAGCATCCTCATGAACTCTCTTGTATAAGGATACTCTTCCATGTCACCCGGATCAGGCTCTACAGGGCAGAATGTGAGGCGGTAATACCCTCGGGAAGTCTTCTCCACATCGAGATAGACGAACCTGGCATCCACATGGTTTCCTATCGTCTCTCCACCGACCATGTAAGGAGTGTCTATACCGAGGAAGCCGGTCCAGTGATGTAGCAGTTTCCCGGAAGGCCTCTGGTCCGAAATGAATCCTATGACGAACTTCTGCCCTTCGCGTTCAATCCCTATAAGCCTCCGCACCGCCCTGTCCTGTGGGATGCACTCCAGTCCGAAACGGGAACGTATCCTGAGCATTGTCCTGTCCATGACCTCATTGTGAAGAGGTTTGTATATCTGGCCGCCGACAAGAGGTTCGCTGAAATGATGGATTATGGCCTGGACCCACTCCCAGTTGCCGTAGTGGCCTAGGAACAGGACAACAGAATGTCCGGAACGGATGATGCTGTCAATATATTCACCGTTAGTGACATCCACCCTGCGGTCAATCTCCTCGTCCGAAATGTGGAGCAGCTTGACTGTCTCCGCTATGCAGTCGCACAGATGGCGGTAGAACTCCTTTTCCGTCCTGACTATCATCTTCATGTCAGAATCTCCGAACACCATGACGAGATTGCTCCTCACTGTCTTGCGCCTGTACCTTACAACATGGTAAATGAAGAAATATGCCACGTCACTCAGTACGTAAAGAGCCCGCAAGGGAAGGCGGGCCACTGAAGAAAGGAGGCTGATAAGTATATTGTACTTGGTCTGCGTTGTCATTATGAAAAGAAAATCAGAAGTTTCCCTCAAATTCCGTTCCGAAAGGGATGCCGATCTTACCGGACAGATATTCCAGAATCTCCGCCTTCTGGTCAGGAGAGGCCTTGTCAAGGGAGTTGATACAGCAGAATTTCGCGGTACGGCTTCCCTTGAGCCTGTCTATCATCCTTCTGGTCTTGGCCTTCCATTCGGCTCTGGGACCTATATAGACAAGAGCATCTTTCTCGCTCCTGAGGACACAATCCCCGCTGTAGAGCATCATTGTGTGGAAAAGTGTCTGGGGGTTGAACTGGGACTTGTCCCTGAATTTGTGGCGTATGTTGGAAACGAGCGCTTCCGGATGCCTGGCATAGAATCTCTCGCAGACACTCTTCCTGAGGACCTGCGGAGTATGGGATGTCCGGATGAACCTGAAAAGGGCCTTCCCGCCGAGAGTCGTGGCCGCATTGAGCATGCTGTCACGGAACTTGAACTCGCTGTGCTTCTTCAGTCTGCCCAGGAGCCTGCACAGCCATGCCGTAAAGGTAAAATGCCAGTAGCCGTACACCACCGGCCTGCCGTCTGACACAAGGTCCGACTCCTCCAGAGGCCTCAGGAGCATGAAATCGTCATTGAAATAGACAAAGTGTTCGCTCAGCCCGGGAATACGGTACATCATGGTCTCTATGGAAAGGCTGTTGAAAGTCGGGAGGTACTGCCCGTAGCCCCTGAAAATCTCCTTGTGGTCCACTATGCGGACCGACACCCCGCAGTCCGGGAAATATCCGGATATGAGGCGGCCGATATGAGGATTCTGACCGTCTGTGATTATGAATATCCGTCTGATGAACGGCGCGAACTTTAGAATCGAGGCCACACACAGGAATATCTCTCCTGACGAGGTATACCTTGTAGAGCCCGCTATGTCATCGAAGCTGTCCTCCTGCCTCCCGGTGATATACCCGGATCTCTTCCTTCTGAGGACAGGGTCATCTCCGTCCACCCAGGTCACCACAGCATCTATAGGGGTCATAATATTTTGATTTTTAATCTGTTGCATATCCATTCCACAAACATTGCCCGATCGTTTTCCGGGGCCTTGTCCATGGAGTTTATACAGCCGTAGGCAAGGTCACGGCCGGAATCGGCCTCCCTGAGCTTACGCTCCATATAATTGGCTTTCCCGGACTCCTCCTTTATGAAAAGAGCCTTTCCCCTCGGGCTGCGCACCACACACTGGCCTGACCTGACAGCATCTATGGTGTACAGGGACTGAGGGTTGTACTGTGAGGCGTCACGGAACCTGTGCCTGATGTTGTTCTCGAGCACATCCGCATTTCCTGAATAGAATCTTTCGTACCAGCTGCGACTCAGAGCCACCGGGCCGTGCGGAAACAGCCAGAAACAGCTGCTGCCGAGTATCCTTGCCGCGTTGAGCATGGCATCCTTGTAGCCGAATGGCCTGTGTCCCCCCTTCGGAAGTTTGACAGCCCTGAGCAGACGTGCTGCCGTGACTGAGAACCTGTCCGCCAGAAGGACCGTTTTCCCGCCTTCGAACCAGTCGTCGCGTGAAATCCCCCTCATCAAGAACATGTCGTCATTGAAATATACGAAATGCTCCGAAAGTCCCGGGATGCGGTACAGCATTGTCTCGATGGAAAGGCTGTTGAAAGTCGGGAGATACTGCTCGTAGCCCCTGAAGATCACCCTGTGGTCCACAACCTCCACTTCCGTTCCTGTGTCAGGGAAATTCCTGTGTATGAAATCATCCGTATGAGGGTCCTGGCAGTCCGTCACGATGAAGATCTTCCTGACGAACGGAGCGAACCTGAGGATGGAACCTATGCAGAAAAAAATCTCCCCCGAAGAGCTGAACCTGGTAGCCCCTCCTATGTCGTCGGACCTGTCTTCTGCCTTGTCTGTCAAAAAGGCCTTTCTCTTGGCCCTGTGGGCCGGGTCATTCCCGTCAACCCATGTTATGACGGCATCTATCGGAAAACCTTCCATCCCTTTTGAATTTGGCCGTAAAGATACGGGGAATTACTCTCTTTTTCTCCTTTTCTGAAAAGAAATTGTAATAAATTTAGTTTATTTGCGGACTCATACATTAAAAAGCGAAAAACAAGGATGAAAAGGATATGCGCCCTCACCATGGCCAGGAATGACGATTTCTTCCTCAGGAAATGGGTCAGATACTATGGAGACGAGCTCGGCCTGGAGAACCTTTATGTCTATCTGGACGGCAAGGACCAGCCGAGGCCGGAGTGGTGTCCGGAAGAAGTCAATGTCACGATATGCGACAAGATTCCGGGGAAGGTGGTGGAACTGGACCGCAGGAGGCTGAAACTGCTATCCGGAGAGGCGGCCGCGCTGCTCGAAAGGTACGACATGGTCATAGGCACGGACGCGGACGAGTTCCTGATAGTGGATCCGGCACTGCACACAGGACTCGCGGAATTCCTCAGCAAGGCTTCCATAAAGACTTCAGCATCAGGACTTGGTGTGGATGTAGGACAGCATACCGGATGCGAAAAGGAAATCTCGTCATCAGAGCCTTTCCTCAGCCAGAGGAGCTTCGGACTGCTGAGCACAAGATACACAAAACCTTCAGTGATTGCAAAGGCGGTGGAGTGGGGGTCCGGCTTCCACAGGATCAAGGGGCACGACTTCCACATACTGGACGGGCTGTACCTCTTCCATTTCGGCTACATCGACCTGAAGCGCATAGAAGCCAGGTTCAACGACAAGGACCGGATCTCTGGAGGATGGAGCCGACATCTGGCCAAAAGGGCCAGGACCATCAACGTCATAAGCCGAAGGAAGGCACTCGGATGGGAGCGGTGGACAGACTTCGCAAGGACAGTGCAGACCGTCGTACGGCCTCCTTATGCATGGAACAAGCCGGCGATGTTCAACCTCGACATAGTAGTCCGGATTCCGGAACGGTTCAGGGAGATTGTCTGACAGGCAAACAAAATTACGGAAATGACATTCTACAGGATAATCGAGCACATAATCAAGGAAAGGATACTGACATTCAAGGACCTGAGTTTCTCCAGGACCTCACGCCCGGAATACCAGACCGCAGTGGCAATGGTGGACGGGAAACAGTACCACGGGGGAATGTGCGACAGGTTCAAGGGCATGGTGTCCCTGTATGCATACTGCAAGCAGAGGGGGATAGAATTCAGGATACTGTACAACTATCCTTTCGACCTCTCCGAATACCTCGTACCATCCTCCTATGACTGGAGACTGAAAGAAGGCGAATTCAGCGGATGCTTCAGGGACTGCCGCATAATATACCTCAGAGGGGAATCAGGACACAGGCTCACAAGGCTGCGCACAAAGAAACAGATACATTTCTACGGCAACATGGACATCCTCGATGTCCTCAACAAAGACCGCGGCACCTCATACCGTTGGGGGGAACTTTTCAAGGAACTCTTCAGGCCGTCGGAAGCGCTCGCATCGCAGCTCGCAGACCTGCACACCGGTATAGGAGAAGAATATGATGCCGCCGTATTCCGGTTCCAGAATCTCCTCGGGGACTTTCCTGAATACAGGTTCAAGCCTCTGGAAAGCAGGCAGGAAAGGGAAAAGCTGAAAGAAAAATGCCTTGCCGCAGTAAGGGAGCTTGCCGCAAGACCGGAGAACGGGAGAAAGCTCCTGGTCACCTCGGACAGCGAATCGTTCCTGCAGGAAGTGTCAGGAATAGAAGGTACTTTCGTGATACCAGGCACAGTAGTGCACATGGACGGGGGAGGGAAAAGGAACGGCAGTTCGCACATGAAATCATTCCTGGACTTTTTCATGCTCACTGAAGCACGCAGCGTTTCATGCATCGGGACCAAGGAGATGTACCCGAGCCAGTTCCCCATGTACGCAGCCAAGGTGAACGGCATCCCGTTCCGCAGGATTACCCTGGAATAGGGCACAATACATACCTGAAAAGAGAGGACGGCCCAAAAGGTGGAATTCCAATGCTTCGCAAACGTAGCGCAGAAAGTTCCCTTTCAGGTCGTCCTCTCCCGGATATTCACTATTTACACACTTTTATTCATCACGGTCCTGTTCCATATAAGCCTTCAGCAGCTTATCCTGAACATCGGCAGGAACTGCCTGATAGTCCGCAAATTCCATAGTGAATGTAGCGCTTCCTGATGTAAGTGAGCTCAAAGAAGTGGAGTACTTGTAGAGCTCGGCGAGAGGGACTCTGGCCTTTATCACCTCGAAACCCTTGTCGCTGCCCATACCCTCGATCAGGGCCCTGCGGTTCTGCAGGTCTGACATACATGCGCCCATGTAGTCGGAAGGAGTGAGCACCTCAAGGTTGTAGATAGGCTCCATAATTTTCGGTCCGGCATTGCGGAAGGCCTCCTTGAATGCGTTCCTGGCTGCCAGGACAAATGAAATTTCGTTGGAGTCCACCGGATGCATCTTGCCGTCATATACATAGACCCTTATGTCACGGGCGAGGGAGCCGGTAAGAGGCCCTTCGCTCATCTTGTCCATCACACCCTTCAGGATTGCCGGCATGAAACGGGCGTCGATGGCACCGCCGACGATACAGTTGTAGAACTCCAGCTTGCCGCCCCATTCCAGGTCGAAGGACTCCTTGCTCTTGATATTGAGCACCATTTCCTTCCCGTCGATCTTGAACCTGTTGGTCGCTTCCACACCTTCCACGATAGGGCATACGAGAAGATGGACTTCCCCGAACTGACCTGCTCCTCCGGACTGCTTCTTGTGCCTGTAGCTTGCAGTGGCGACCTTGGTGATGGTCTCGCGGTATGAGATCTTAGGAGGGAACAGGTCTATCTCTATCTTGTTCTCGTTCTTGAGACGCCACTTGACAATGTTGATATGCTGCTCTCCCTGGCCTTTCAGGATGGTCTGCTTGAGCTCTTTGGAATACTCTACGATGATGGTAGGATCCTCGGCGGACATCTTTGAAAGCGCCTCGTTCATCTTCTCCTCGTCTTTCTGCTCCTTGGCCTTGATGGCTGTACGGAACTTGGAAGAAGGGAACTTTATGTGCTCGTATGCGATGTCAGTCCCAGGCTGGGCGAGAGTCACGTTGGTCTTGGCGGCACGCAGCTTCACAGTACATCCGATATCCCCTGCAAACAGGTCGGTCACCTTCTCCTTCTTTTTTCCGGCCACCGCATATATAGTGCTTATCCTCTCCTTGTCGCCTGTCTCCGGGTTCTCGAGATCCTGCCCCTCTGTGAGCTCTCCCGACATGACCTTGAAATAGGCCACCTCACCCAGATGCTGCTCCATGGCTGTCTTATATATGAAGAGTGTAGTAGGCGCATCCTGCTTGCACTCGATTTCTTTTCCGTCCCTGGTCTTCGCTGTCCTGTCAGCAGGCGATGAAGCTGTCCTGATGGTGAACTCCATAAGCCTTTTAACTCCTATATCCTTTTTGGCCGAAAGGCAGAACACAGGAAGAACTTCTCCTGCCCTGCAGCCTATCCCGATACCTTTCCTGATCTCGTCCTCGGTAAGCACCCCTGCCTCGAAGAACTTCTCCATGAGGGTATCGTCATACTCTGCCGCCCTCTCGATAAGGGCAGCCCTCAACTCCTCAGCCTCATCCTTGTACTGTTCAGGTATTTCAAGGTCCTCGCGTGTACCGTTGTCATCCTTGAAATGGTAGTATTTCATCTTGAGAACATCTATGAACCCGTCGAACGAAGGTCCCGGATTCACAGGATACTGGATGAGCACCGGCTGCTTGCCGAATGCCTCTTTCATGGACTCCAGTGTATTCTCCCATGATGCCTTCTCTCCGTCAAGCTGGTTTATGGCCACTATCAGCGGCACATCGTACTGGCGGGCATAACGGGCGAAGATCTCGGTCCCGACCTCCACGCCCTGCTGGGCATTTATCAGGAGGACTCCGGTATCGCACACTTTGAACGCTGAAACGGCCCCGCCTATGAAATCATCCGCACCGGGAGTGTCAATGATATTGAACTTGGTGTCCATGAACTCTGCGTAGAGAGGAGTAGAGTAGATGGAGCGCTGGTTCATCTGCTCGATTTCAGTGTTGTCAGATACGGTGTTCCTGGCCTCCACCGACCCTCTCCTCTCGATCACCTTGCCCTCGTAGAGCATGGCTTCAGATAATGTGGTTTTACCTGACTTGGTGCTACCAAGCAGAACCACATTACGGATGTTACTGGTTGAATAAGCTTTCATGTGCTTTCTGTTTTGTTATTAATTACTGGCATACTGACATTTCCGTAAAGTCAGCATCGGAGCAAATCTAATAAATTAAAACATTAAAAACAATAGAGGCTCATAGCTCAATCCCATATTTTTCATGCATATATGAAGCATTCCCTTCTCTGTATGCTTTCAGAATGTCATCGCCGTGATACCCGAGCTCCTCCATAAGGAAAGCATCCGCCTCTGACGGCTCCACGCCAATCCACTTGCACATTCTCCTGAAAGTGACCCCCGGGTCCATGTACACCTTCTCCTTCTCGAGAAGAGTGGCGAACAATTCAAATCTGTCTGTATCCATCTTACATTTTTCTGCAAATCTGGCCAAAAGAAAAGAATAAGGCAATATCCTGTTGTCTTTTCACACCCGGAAGGTCGCATTTTTTTCTTTTTTTTATAGTTTTTGCAATAATCTGACAATCCTTGGGAATCTTTTACACCTGACAGTTGTCATTTGCCCCTTCTGCAAAACAATACTTTTGTGGCGTTGCATTCACCATTATTACAAATGGACAACAGGAGTATAAAAAACAACATCTGCAAGAGCCGCAAGGAGAAGAAAATCACACAGCAGCAAATGGCGGAAAGGCTGGGGATCTCACGCAATTCCTACAGGAAAATCGAATCCGGCAACACTGTCCTGGTGAATGACCATGTCATGCATATCGCAAACCTTCTGGACAAATCCCCCGACGAGATAGTGCTCGGATACTCCGCCTCGGAAGACAGCGGGAAGCTCCTGGAGGAAATGAACATGGAATATGCACGGAAAATCGACGAGCTCAACGGAACAATATCCTTCCTCAGAGAGAGGGTCAGGCTGCTGGAGGATCTTGTAAGGACAAAAGACGAGATAATCTCGATGCTGAAGAAAAAGTAGCGGAGGCGGATTATTCATTATCTTTGCGTCATGCAAAGAAAAATCAGTCTTCTGGAACATCTCAACGATGGAATATTGGAGGCCGGGTGCGACGAAGCCGGCCGCGGCCCGCTTGCAGGGCCTGTATTCGCCGCGGCAGTAATATTGCCTGAAGGCTTTTTCCACCCCCTGCTGAATGACTCGAAGAAGATGACGGCCAAGGCGCGCGACATACTGCGTCCGATAATCGAGAAGGAGGCCGTGGCGTATGCCGTAGAGGCTGTAAGCGCCAGGGAAATCGACACCATAAATATCCTCAATGCATCTATCGCCGGAATGTGGAGGGCAGTCATGAGACTGTCCGTCAGACCGGAGTTCCTGCTGGTGGACGGAAACAGGTTCCGGCCTTACACGGGAATCAGCGGGATGGAGGAAGGCCTGAACCCTGACTCACGGGCTGGAGAAAGGCCATGGACAGACCGTAATATTGTCCTGGAATACAGCAGGATACCATATCAGTGCATCGTAAAGGGGGACGGTAAATACGCCCCTGTTGCGGCAGCATCGGTACTGGCCAAGACATACAGGGACGAATACATGAGAAGACTTGCCTTGGAGTATCCGCAGTACGGATGGGAAAGGAACATGGGTTATCCCACCAGGGAGCATATAGAAGCCATCCGGGAATACGGCTTCACCCCGCACCACAGGATGAGCTTCCATGTGAAAGAACTCGAGCCGACGCTTTTCTGAATTTTTGAAAAGGAATTTAGACAGCTTCTTAGTATCTTTGCAGACTGCGGTTTTCCCGAAGTGAAAAATCATATAAAAACAATGAATACAGAGACAATGAAAAAGTTCCTTTGCACAATCGCGGCCCTGTCGCTTTTCTCATCGGCAGGGCTGAAAGCAGATGAAGGCATGTGGATGCTGCCTCTTCTGGAGAAAATGAACATCAAGGTGATGCAGCAGGAAGGCTGCAGGCTGACCGCAGAGCAGATCTACAGCATAAACCACTCCTCCCTCAAAGACGCCGTCGTGCAGTTCGGGGGCGGATGCACCGGGGAGATTATCTCCGACAAGGGCCTTCTGGTGACCAACCACCACTGCGGATACGCCAGCATCCAGCAGCTCAGCTCTGTGGAGCATGACTACCTGACAGACGGATACTGGGCTATGAACAGCTCTGAAGAGCTCCCTTGCCCTGGGCTTTCCGTGACATTCCTTGAAAGCATGACCGATGTGACATCAGTAATGGAAAAGGCAGAAAAGGCGGCCCGCAGGCAATACAGGGACAGCCTGGATGCCGAAGGGCTGGTGGCCAAGGCTCTTGCGGCCAAGGAAGACGAGCTCAGGAAAGCGGCCGAAGGGGACAACCCGCACTGCAGGGTAGTGTTCGAGTCCTTCTACAACAGGAATGTCCGCTACATGATCATCTACAAGACATACCGCGACATCCGTTTCGTAGGCGCACCGCCTTCCTCCATCGGAAAGTTCGGGGCGGACACCGACAACTGGATGTGGCCACGCCACACCGGTGACTTCTCCATGTTCCGCGTCTATGCAGACAAGGACAACAACCCGGCAGAATACTCGGCGGACAATGTCCCGTACACACCGAAGCAGCACCTTGCCATCTCCCTCAAAGGCGTGCAGGAAGGCGACTACACTATGATTATGGGATACCCGGGAAGAACCAACCGCTTCTTCACATCCCCTGAGCTGAAAAGCCTGCTTGCAAAGCAGGACATAGCCATCGCAGCCCGCACTATCCGCCAGGACATAATGATGGAGGACATGCTCGCCGACCCGAAGGTGAAGATACAGTACGCAAGCAAATACGCAGGCTCTTCCAACGGCTGGAAGAAATGGATAGGGATGAAGCAGGCATTCGCCAAGCTGGATGTCATCGGGCGCGCAGAGAAAGAGGAGGCCGGGTTCACTGCCTGGGTGGACCAGAACGGGAAGCGCCAGGAGAAATACGGCACCGCACTCAAGACCATCAGGGAAGGGGTAGAGGCCGGAGCGGCCGCGAACAAGGTGTACACGACCACATTGGAGTCCGTCTTCAGAATCGAGCTCTCCACAATGGCGACCATGTTCAACAACGCCGTCAAGACATCCCTCCGAGCATCCGGGTCAACAGACACGCTTGCGGCATTCCAGGACGCGCTGGCCATGATGCCGGCCCTATACAAGGACTATTCCGCAAGCCTTGACAGGAAAGAGGCCAAGGCCATGCTGGAATACTACAGGAACAATGTGGACGCCACATACTACCTTAAAGGCATATCCCCTGATTTCAGTACAATGGATATAGACTCGTACGTTGATTCCCTTTTCTCCCGCAGCATATTCACCTCAGAGGAGAAACTGGCCGGGGCGCTGGAGAGCATGAAACCTTCCGAAGTGCTGGAAGACCCTGCCATCAGGCTTGCAAAATCATACGCCGAGGTAATCACCGGGGTACTGCCGGAAATTTCATACAGCGACTCACTGCTTGCCGCAGGACGCAAGGCATACACGGCCGGACTTCTGGAATGGAAGAAGGGCGAGCCTTCATATCCTGACGCCAACTTCACCATGCGCCTGACCTACGGCCACGTGAAGGGATACTCCCCTAAGGACGCTGTAATCTACAAATATTACACTACCCTGGACGGGGTGATGGAGAAGGAAGACCCTGACAACTGGGAGTTCGTAGTGCCCGCCAAACTCAAGGAACTGTGGGAGACCAGGGACTTCGGCCAGTATGCCATGGCTGACGGAAAGATGCCGGTAGCGTTCCTCTCCAACAACGACATCACCGGAGGAAACTCCGGAAGCCCGGTCCTGAACGCCGACGGCCAGCTCATAGGACTTGCCTTCGACGGCAACTGGGAGTCAATGAGCAGCGACATCATGTTCGAGCCGGACCTCCAGCGGTGCATCAACGTGGATATCCGCTACGTGCTTTTCATAGTGGACAAGTTCGGCGGGGCCGGCTATCTGCTTGATGAAATGACTATAGTTAAATAACTTGAATTCGATGAATTTAATTCATTAAATTACATCGAATTACCTATTAAGGAGCAGGCCCGTAGCCTGCGACAGGTCCCCCGGCGAGGGGGAAGGAAGGGGGCGGCGCCCCTTAATAAGGGGCTGTCACGAAGTGACTGGGGATTAAGATAGCAAGGCCCAACAGGGCCGCACCGGAACGTCAGCGAGGTTTCCGTCAGGGAAACCGAAGCAGTGGAGGTGCCGGCGCAGCGAAGCGGAGCCGCATGCCCCGCCGGGGCTGTCACCGACAGGTGACTGGGGGTGGACAGGCAGGATTTCTTCCAGAAATCCTTAACGTCAGTGTGACGGATTCCGGTCATAAATGATAAAATATTGATTTTTATATAATATTGTTAAACATAAATTCGTCGAACTGACGTTAAATAACATCCTTTTCAGGAATACAACAGGAATGAAACAGAACGAAATCATGAAAATGCTCTACGATGTGCAGCACCCGGCCAAGGGTGACAGGAACATCGTAGAGCTCGGGATGGTGGAAAAGGTGGACATAGAAGACAATAAAGTCACTGTCACCCTTGCTTTCCCTAAACACCGCGACCCTCTCGCCGAATACCTCATAGGCAGCACAAAGGCTGCTGTCATCCGCCACTCCCCGGAAGGGACACAGGTGGAAGTCAAGGCAATAGTAAAGGAAGAAGCCCCGAAGAAACAGGTAGGCCTCAATCTCGGGACCGAAGAGCTTGAGAACGTGAAGCACATCATCGGAGTAGCCTCGGGCAAAGGCGGTGTAGGCAAGTCCACCGTAGCCGTGAACCTGGCGATAGCCCTTGCACGCGCAGGATACAAGGTCGGGCTCGCGGATGCCGACGTGTACGGGCCTTCAGTACCGAAGATGACCGGCACGGAGCACAATATGCCCGAGGCTTTCCAGGAGGGGGACAAGGAAGTGATAATGCCTCTGGAGAAATACGGGGTGAAATGGATGTCCATCGGATATTTCGCCTCTCCGGAGCAGGCCCTCATCTGGAGAGGGCCGATGGCATGTAACGCCCTCAAGCAGATGATTCTGCAGGTACGCTGGGGCGAGCTTGACTTCCTTCTCATCGACATGCCTCCGGGAACAGGAGATATTCATATCAGCCTGGTGCACGACATACCTCTGAGCGGTGCAGTGATAGTCACCACCCCACAGGCTGTAGCCCTGGCCGATGTGGAGAAAGGGGTGAACATGTTCCGCAACGAGAGCATCCGCAAGCCTATCTTCGGGCTGGTGGAGAACATGGCCTGGTTCACACCTGAGGAGCTTCCGGACAACAGGTATTACATCTTCGGCAAGGACGGAGGGACAGAGATGGCCGCGAAATACGGCATTCCGTTGCTCGGGCAGGTGCCTATCGTCCAGAGCATCAGGGAAGGGGGAGACAGCGGGGAGCCCGCCGCCCTCTCGGACAGGCCTGACGGAGTGGCGTTCATGGGCATTGCCTCAAGACTCGTTGAAGAAGTAAACAAGAAATAATACACCAACACGGTTCCGGGGCTTCCCCGGGACCTTTTCATTAAACCTGCAGATGAAACAGTATCTTGACCTCCTGCGGCACATACGCGAGCACGGAGTGATGAAAGAAGACCGTACCGGAGTAGGTACGCAGAGTGTTTTCGGATACCAGATGCGCTTCGACCTGAGCGCGGGGTTCCCGCTTCTCACTACCAAGAAAGTGCACCTGAAATCCATCATATACGAGCTCCTCTGGTTCATTTCCGGAGACACCAACATCAAGTATCTCAAAGACCACGGAGTGTCCATCTGGGATGAATGGGCCGACGAGAACGGAGACCTGGGTCCTGTGTACGGGCACCAGTGGAGAAGCTGGCCGGCCCCGGACGGAAGCACCATAGACCAGCTGTCAAATGTGATAGATTCCATCAGGAAAAACCCTGACAGCAGAAGGCTGCTGGTCTCCGCATGGAATGTGGCGGAAGTGGACAGGATGGCCCTGCCCCCGTGCCACACCATGTTCCAGTTCTATGTGGCGGAAGGGAAGCTCTCGTGCCAGCTGTACCAGAGGAGCGCGGACGTGTTCCTCGGAGTGCCGTTCAACATAGCCTCCTACGCCCTGCTCACCATGATGACAGCGCAGGTGTGCGGCCTGCAGCCCGGTGAGTTCATCCACACGACAGGGGACACCCACATCTACCGTAACCATTTCGACCAGGTGGCCCTGCAGCTCTCCCGCGAGCCCAGACCGCTCCCGGTCATGAAGATAAACCCTGAAATAAAGGATATCTTCAGCTTCAGATACGAGGACTTCTCTCTGGAAGGTTACGACCCGTGGCCTGCAATCAAGGCTCCTGTGGCAGTATGACAGACTCATGCTCCAGGCCCCATACCCATGAAAAAGACACTATCATACCTCATATTCTTCTGCCTGGTCATCACCCTCCTGCCGGGCTGCGCCATCCGGCAGGACTTCGGGAAGCGGCTTGACAGCATAGAGTCATACATTTCAAATGACCCGCAGCGGGCCCTGGACTCCCTCAGGGCGATGTCCCAGGAAAGCATCACCGGTGCTGGGAACTGTGCGAGGCACGCCCTCCTACATTCGATGGCCCTGGACAAGAACTATATCGACATCACATCCGACAGTATCATCGCCCCTGCCCTCAGATGGTACAGGCACCACGGTACCGCCGACCAGAAACTCAAGACGCATTACTACATGGGCAGGATATGCCAGAACCGCGGCGACCGGGAGTCCGCCATGGAGCACTTCATGGAAGCGGAACGGTCTGTCCCATCGGCCTCGGACGCCGTAGCCAAAGGGTTGCTGTATATGGGGAAAGCAAAGATTTTTGGCGAAATCTATGATTTCGAAGCGATAATAGAGAATGCGGGAAAGGCAGGTGATTTCTATATGGAGGCGAAGGATACGAACAAATACATAAGTACCCTGTGCACTATCGCGAACAAATACCTCATTCTGGAGCAGTACGACAGTTGCAGATCGGCCCTTGACGAGATAAAAAGATTCTGGGACAATACTGTACCTTCAAAGAAAAGCAACTATTTCCATACTCTTATCAGTCTTCAGCAGAAAGAAGGGGCTATAGATTCTTCCCTTGAGACAGTAGAAAAGTATATTGAAGAAGTCCCGGGAAAATATGTATCCTGGACGACAGTGGCCAGAGTGTTCAATTCCTCCGGAAACCATCGGCAGGAAGCCCTTGACGCACTGGCCAACTGTACCGTGTTCACTCCTGACTATGAAAACAATCCGGCTTACTACAGCGCATTGTCGGACGCATGCTATGCTTCAGGGAAATATAAGGAAGCATTCGAGGCAGAGAGAAGATACAACGACCTTGTCAATGCATCAGGTTTTGACATCATCGATGACGATACGCATGCCACCATCGAGCGTCTGAAAGCGGAGATAAGCATAATGCGTCAGGGGAATTTCATCATTGTCCTCATACTTGGCATTGTGATAACCGCATTGGTGTCATTCATCGTCATTGACCGCATGAAGAAGAAAATAAGGGAGAAGAACAAGGAAAAGGAGCGGCTTGCGGCTGAGAAAGAGGCGGCAGAAAAGGAGCGGAAGAAACTGGAGATAGCCAACATAGAGATTGAGCAGGAGAAGAAACATTTCGAGAGGCTCTACTCCAGTCTCTCGAAAGAGAAGGCTTCCCTTGAAAAGACCATCCGTAATAACGCCATTTCAGGAGAGACCAGGCAACATATATTCGACCGCCTGTCTGTGCTCGACAATTTCATTACGGCGTATGTCTCCGGAAACCGAAGGGATGCTGCCACCAAGGAACTGGAGAAACT
Source organism: Candidatus Cryptobacteroides excrementipullorum (assembly GCA_017695065.1). Lineage (GTDB taxonomy): Bacteria > Bacteroidota > Bacteroidia > Bacteroidales > UBA932 > Cryptobacteroides > Cryptobacteroides excrementipullorum. The sequence goes on along the minus strand of JADILZ010000106.1, from coordinate 1,253 downwards.
TATCTCAGACAGGGAACACTTCCTGTATTCCACCAGGCTTTCATTCGCTCTCATGCATCCGAAGTTCATATCCTATCTGAAAGAAAACGGCCTGACCGAAAAGGAAATGAACTACTGCTGCCTTTACATAATGGGTTTCACCGGCAAGGACATCGGCTCCTACCTCCAGGTCAAGGAACAGTATAATGTAAACAGTTCCATCCGCCAGAAACTCGGTCTCGACAGTCATGACGGTCACCTGAGTCCGTACCTGTCAGAAAAGATGCACGAACTGGACTGATTGAATCTCATCAGAGGATGTAAGGTTTTGAATGGGTGTTATTCTTTGGTATTCAATTGTTTATATTGAGGGTTGTGTGATTCCTTGTTGCTTCTTCTGTTCTTGTATGGAATTGATAGCATTTGATTATTAGCGTTTTACGCTTTATGGAAGATGAGATTGAAATTTTTGATATTATACTGTATTGGGCTATTTTCGCGCAGCGTTATTGATATGGCTATAAACAGTTGAATTTATGAAAAGAATATTTGTAATCCTTCTTTCGTTTCTTGTCGCTTCCTATGCGGAGGGGAAAGACAAGGACGGGAATCCATACTATGAGAAAGGGTATGTCGGGAATGTCGGTTTGAATGTAGGAGGGACCATAGGGCGTTATGACGAGATAGGGATCATGACTGTACACGGTTTTTCATTTGCTGATGGGTTCATGCTTGGTGGTGGTACAGGGATCTTGATTCCACTTGAATTTGATTCGAAGGAGAGAGGTGTTTCTATTCCTGTATTTGCAGATGCAAAATATTCTATGTACGACAGTAGGATTTCTCCTTTCTTCGAGGGTAAATTCGGCTTGGTGTACTCCACGGAACTTGGAGCAGGTCTCATTGTGTCTCCATCCTTAGGTATTGACATCGGGCAGTGGTCGGTGAATTTGTCATATATGTTTCAGGCTTATAATGCAGACAGGGCATACGACAGCACGATAGGGAGGTTTACATGGACCCCTTACAGGTATAGTTCTATTCTCGTGGGATGTACATGGAGTTTCTGAAACAAATTCAATAAGTAACTTAATGATCTTCCAGTTATTCTGTTTACTTCTCAGAATAAGTGGGAAATCATATTTAACGTCAGTTCGACGAATTTATGTTTAACAGCATTATATTAAAAATCAATATTTTATCATTTATGACCGGAATCCGTCACACTGACGTTAAGGATTTCTTCCAGAAATCCTGTCTGTCTAAACCCCAGT
>JADILZ010000004.1 GCA_017695065.1 Candidatus Cryptobacteroides excrementipullorum | reverse complement strand
GGCGGTCCTGTTGTTTGTTCTCTGGTCATGTTCGGCCTGGATAAGCACGGCCATTCCGTCCTGCAGTGTCAGTTCTCCAAGCTTGCGGGTTTCATGGAGCAGCATCCAGCTCTGGGCCATGCCGCTGAGGTGTAGACTTTTCAGGTCCTGATAGATTTGATCGTTCATGATTTGTATGAATTAGTGGGTTATTTGTCGGCAAAGTATTCCTTGCCTCTTATGTTTGCATGTGCTTCGGGGAACAGGGTGGATTCTTCATCATTGTCCAGACCGGCGCATTTGCTTTCGATGAGGTTTTTGATGAAGGGATAGCGGCATGCGTCGAACTCTATCGTAGCCCTGCATGCCTTTTCGAAGAGTTCCGGGTTTGTGGTCCGCTGGAGATGGAACAGCCCGTCACATGATTTATAGTACTGCTCCGGAACAGCATAGGGATTGTTTCCGAAGAGCTTTCTGAAGACGGTGGCCAGAGACTCCGACACTGTTGCCGCACGGTCGATATACTTCTGGGGCGACAGATTCACATAGTCGTTGTAATATGATGGCATGTGGGCTTACACTGTGCAGTAGCGTCCGGGGACAGTGCATCTCATGTGTACGGCTACACGTTCCCCTTCCGGAGAGAAGACCTTTACCAGGGAGCGTGTGTAGATGACCTCCACTTTCTTGCCTATAAGATGATACGGGACAGAGTAATACACCTTGTCCCTGCCCATATAGATGTGACTGCTGTTCTGTACAAGAAGCTCTGCCCTGTATATGATCTCAAAGTCCTTTTCCGGCAGCTCCCGGAGTCTTGGCCTGTCCAGTGACAGGAACCGTTCCTCCCTGGTGAAAGGCAGTCTCTGCATCCGTTTCTGGTTATGCTGTTTCATCTTTTCGGCTATTGCCGTGTTCAGCTCCCGGATTGAGTGGAACATTTTATTGCGCAAAGGTGCATATACCCGTCTGTAGACGATCTGTACCTGATCTTCTACCAGGGCTTTGTCCTTCGGATGTCCGGAACGTGCCGATATCGTTACGCAGCCGTAATGATTGGCGAAGTCCTCCATTATCACATTCAGCTCCGGCATATATCTGTCAGGCCTTGCGACAGAAGATTTCAGATTGTCTGTGACAAGTATCCTGGGGACGCCTCCTATATGTCTGAGACAGCTTGAGAGCGCATGGAGGAAGTCTTCCACCTTCTGGCTTGGTACGGCCATCGCATAGCCGTAGTCTGATGCCGGGAGGCATGCAACGAAGATCTGGCATTTGACTTCTTCCCCCGTGTCAAGATCCACATACGACATCGTGTCTCCTGCAAAGTCGATGAAGAGCTCGTTGCCACCTTCCCTGAAGTTGCTCTTCGGCAATGACACTTCAGGATCTGCCGAGGCCTTGTGCTGGTTCAGATGGTAACAGAACTGAGTGTATCCATAACCGTCCGGATGTTTCTGCCGGTATTCTTCCCATAGAAGGTACATGGTGACATGCCGCCTTTCCAACTCCCTGACATAGTACTCCAGATCTTCCTGCAGTGCATCAAAGCGCTTGTCCGAGTAGGCGGCATTTCCTGCACTGAAACGGTGCTGGAGTTCTGGCTCGTCCATCTTTACTAGTTCTTCGATGCTCTTGCTGTCCGACTTCGCCGCATTGACATATTTGTTCACCGTTTCCTTGTAAAGACCAAGCCGTTCCCCAATCTTCCGGTTGGACATGCCGTCCTTGTGAAGTAATAGTATTTGTTTGATCTTGCTCATCTCTGTTCGTTTGCCTGCCATATTTCCCTCAATTTTATCATTGAGGTGCAAAGATACAGATCCTGGTGGGTAGCAATGCTCCGAAAGACATTGATGGCCAGTCTTTTCATCTCTCAGACTGGGTGCATTTGCTCCGGAAAGGATGGGCGGCCGGGGCTATTCCTGACATCGTCAGGAGATCTGGGTGGCAATGCTCCGAAAATTTGAGGCCCGCGAGCCGAGTTCCCTGCCTTTTTTATTTATAATGAAGTCCTTTTTGGGTGGCTTTACTCCGAAATAATCATCGGTTTTCTGGGGGCCTTTGCTCCGAAATCGCCACATTTTATTCAGCAGAAGAGCCGATTGTGTCTCCCTTCCATAGCTGTTTTCAATGATTGCCCAATACAGATGTCCTCATAACAGATAAATTTCTTAAGATGCTTGCTGAATCCCGCAGCTTATATGGGCCAGAACTGAGCGGGAATCATATCGGATGCCGATTCTGACCTTCCCGTACATTGCGAACTTTGTCCTGAGTTCCAACCATTCATCTGATGTCATAAAAGTCTTTTTTTTAATCCAGGACAAAAATAAAAGCCACCTGCGCCATAATGTGACACAGGTGGTGATCAATTTCGGTTCTTTACCAATTTAATTCTAATCCTGGAAGATCGCATATCTTTTTCTGATACTCCATGACCTGATCCGGCAACAGATCCTCTTCCGCTGGTATTATTTTCCCTCCAGAACCTATCACTTCACTCACAAAATCTGAATCAAATGCAAACCCAAGAAACCTCAAATCAGTACCATCGACTGGCCGAGGTGCGAACTGGAAATTTTCAGTGACAATCGAAATCTTCCAGTTCTGTATATCAAGCCATTGTATTTTAAATGTGTAACAGTATTTTTCAGACCCAGCTTGCCTGAAATTCAAATAAATATACCCCCAATCGTCAGACCAGTATCGTAACTTGACCGATCCAGAACCGAATTTGTCCTGAACTTTCAGAAACAGACGGTATGATGTGACATTATAGTGACTGCTATTAAAATTGCGTTTGCGAGGCATCCAGGCATTGCCACTATCACCAAGCCAGAAAAAGTGTTCGCAAGACATATTCCAAAGCCGTGGTTCTTCAAGCATTTGCTTCCTCCAAAGTTCAATCGGCTGTGACGGGGTATCAATAGTCTTCGCTATTGCCTGTTGCAAAGTCGAGACATCATTGAAGTTCTGAACTGATATAGCATCAAGAGCAAGTTTAAGCATATCTACACCGACATGATATTCAGGAAGTTCGCCGCGATTGCCAGGAATTCCGTTGTACTGCAACATTTGTCGCCAACTATAGGATCGTCCTTCAAAACTCGAATTCATCATCGAATAAATGGTGCAGCCATAGCCTTTTCTTTCTCTCCTCATATAATTGCCTCGCGACAGGAGAAAACGCTCCAACAGATGCTGCGAGGAGTCTTTTACAGCAAGAAGCAGTTTCTCCATTTTATCTAAATACTCTTTATACAAAGCGAGCTTGCTTGTGTGGTCTTGCGTTGACATGGTATCAAGTTCCCCGTCCTTCATCTGTGCCAAACCGGCAAAATACAACAGATATCCGCTACGCCCAGGCCATAGGATAAAATGGTCAGCCTTTTGAATCTCGCCTAACCACCTGTTGTCACGGCTGATGAGTTTAGCCTTAAGCACTTCCTCCCTGACTTGTGTACCAGGAACAGGAGACCAGTCTGGATATTCCTGCACACTGTTCAAATATGAAATAATGTTACAACTTCCGTTTTTTGCAAAGACCGCCAAAATACCGTCAAGGACTTTAAGAAATTTTTGCATATCTCTTACCTGATTGATCTCTGCCGATTCTATAAGATTACGGACAAAATGAACCCAGGTTTCAAGGTCTTTCACAAAAGAATCACCTGCATAAATGGTGTTAAATCTTGACAACGCAAAAAAGTATAGTCTATCAGCATATGAAACGGGACCATAGAAACTCCGGTCGCCGTCAACATTGTCAAACAGGATCTTGTATATACAAGTCTTCACATCGGGAAGACTTTGGTTGAGCCTGTATCTGCCTGGAGACAATATAAAGTCGGAGACGAAAGTGAAAGTATCCTTAATATCTTGTCCATACTTGCTATTTCTGTCAAGACATGTCGCATCAGCATTGCTCTTCTCCTTAAGGACACCAAGCTCTGTATACCGGTAAAATGTAAGATGCATATCAAGTTTCTTATTCCGAGCTGCCGCTGTCCGGAAAAGTATATCCATAGTATCCTCAGACGCATTTTCATCCAAAGAGTATGTTGTTGCCAATACTGCATTTATCAGATTCATCATCATCTGGTCAGTATTGCTTCTGACAATGAACTGCGCATTCTTATGTGGCACATCATTCCGGATTTTCCAGAACATATCAGCCCATTCACAGTCGATTTTCCTCTCAAAATCATTCACATCAAAGTCTTTGTAGTCTCTTAGGTACGACTCGAACCTACACTTGAATATCTCGAAATCGGACAAGGGCTTTCCTCTTGAATTCATCTTTATATAGAGGTCGTCCGAAAAACGGTCCTCAGTTGTAAGGGTAGCATCCTTGTTATCTGAATTTGACCGATTCAAATAAAGAAGGTTAAAGGATACCATATCATGCCTTGTGAGTTTTTTGTAAAAATCATGAGCAGTCTCTTTCCTGTCGGCCTTCGGCAATAAGCATGCAAGAGTATCAAGCATCACAAGCATTCCTTGGACTGTGGGATCATTTATCCATGAGTCGTGGAACCATCCCTCATTTACTACAGCCGTATAAACAGGATTTTCAACTCTGTTAGAAATGTTCTTTATGATACTGCCAGCATCTGAACTAGTGACTAGCCTCCAGCAGAAGTCGTTTGAACTGCTTCTTGTGCGATATGTAAACCGACAAGAATCAGCATATATCATGTGAGATTTAAAATCTGAAAAATCATTTTCATTCCACAAGGACAAAAACCAGTACAGCAGGAACAATGTCGTAAGTCGTTGTTGCCCATCTAGGGGAACAAACTCAAGATAACCCGTTGTTTCTTTATAATTTACCGTAAGGGAAGCTGGCGTTTCAAGGGTGCCATATATGAAATCCAAAATGGCCGGTTTACTATATTGCAGGCTATAGTATAAGCTTTCGACAAATCTTTCTCTGACCTGACGCACATTGTCCGCTCTCCTTCCTTGGGCGTAATCTCTCTGAATAACAGGGATGACGATGCCGTATTTTTCTGTAAGTTTCCAAAATGTGCTATTCTCACCTTGCATTGACTTATTCTGTGTACTCATAAGATATCAGATTTTTTAATTTGATTAAATCCACCGCTTTAGGCATCTTGCTGCTATCCAACCATTTTTCAAAGAAAAACCCACATTGTCTGAACATTCTAAAAATCTCGGCAAGGTATAATATGGCATCGTCTCTGTCCCACTTGAACATGTTGTTCATCGCGTGACTATAAGCCTTGACAAAAACATTCCTTGTCCCGATTGGCACATATATTCCCCTCGAGTCATTCTTGATTATGCGCATACGCTTATACGGGAAAATAGCATTCCCGTAACTTTTGTTGGTGCTTTCATCCAGCAGAGCCAGATTCCAGATAAAGTTAAGGCTTTCCTCATCTCCATCATCATTATCTGAATCAAACATTAAATTTATCTTCTTGTAACACTTATCGCTCAATTTAGCCTCTCCCTTGCCCATGACGACAAAAACCTTTAGTAAATCTTCGCATATACTCTTGGTTTTTGGGTCATCGATTTTATCCACTGTTACGGAGAGTTGTTTTTTGAGACTATTGACAGCCTCTTGTCTGATGGCATTGCGATTTTTTCTCTCTTGCGATGGTTTTTCTGATTCCCTTTCAATGAGCTGGTCACAACGGTCATAGTAACTTATGCCTGTGAAGTATTCCAGCATCTGAGCGGAAAACAGGAAAGAGTTTGCTGGACTGGTAGGCTCAAAAGGTGTGACAGGCACGATATGTTCTTCATTCCAGACCATCTGCTTATAGCGATAGAAAGGAAAGCGTGAATTTTCATCTGGACAATTCTGGTAAATAAGGATATTGAATAGCAGCAAAGTCGGTGTCAAGCCCTTTCCCCCTTTATAGAAATCGCCTGCCGTATAACTTTCAAACCGAGTTTTTATGAGTTGTTTAATTTGTCCGACAAATTCTTTTTTCGACGGTTGCCGTTCATTCCTAGGGTATTGGATTTTAAGTATATCTTTGACAGTATATCCTTGAGTGATAAGGAATCCGATATAGTGATAATACTCCTTATTATCATACCAGTCCTTCAGAACCAGCATAAGTTCTTTGACTTCATACCACCGGTCTTTGACAAAGGCTGTCATATTATCCTTGTCTCTTTCCTTGTATTCTCTGTAACTGTCGTTGAAATAATTAAAAGTGAAATAATAGTCATCACTATTCTTTATGGTTTTGCCAGCAATAAGGTCAAGGATATATTCTATATGGTTCTCATAGCGAAGTCCCCATTTCCCGGCATCGTAAATGAAATACCAAAAAGCCGGATCTTGAAGTTGCCATTCAAAAGCGTCCCACTCACGGGAGAGCCTCCTTATAAAATCTTCAGCCAATACTGCCGATGGAGTATCATTATCCGGAAAATTATTTTTCTGAAGGAACATCGCCTTAATAAGTTCGGCATTAGTAAGCGGGATCTTGCCTGTATTTAAATCGTCGAAAATATCCTCGTCTCTCCTGGTGCTGCCCGATTCCGGCTCATACCATATAACATAGCAGCGGTCGGACATCACTTTCTTAAGAGTGGAAAAGGCGTCTGTTTCCTTGTCCGGACATTTTCTCCCGTTAATTTCATGGTCTGGATATGACAAGTCTATCCATTTTAAAAAAGATATGGCTGCCTCATAGGTCTCATGAAAATGGAAATAGTCACTATTGTCCTGCATCTTTTCATCTACGAATATGTCTCGTAGCCATTTGAAGCTGCTCTCCCTTGTTGCATAATCTATCGAATAGGTTGAGTCGCAGATTGCGGTTTGCTGCAAGTCTGCAGTTGGGATAATAGCCTGGACCTGAAAGTTTTTAATAGCCTGTTGAATAATAAGTAAAGCCGTGAGTCTCTGCTGTCCGTCTATGACATGATAAACAGTTCCACCATCTTTATCCTCTATCGGTCTGACTACCACTGGCTGCAGACAATAGAAAGCAGATTCATCAGAAGCCCTGTATTTCTTAAAATCCCAAATGTCCTGCAACAGTCTTAAGACCTCTGTTTCCGTCCATTTATACCCACGCTGATACGCAGGCACATAGAACCTGTACCTTGCCTGTATCAATTCATTGATTGGTTTTAGTTTAAAATTAAGCATATCTTTTATCCTTTGAGCATTAATAATGTTTCTGATGTTTCCATGACTTTAGGTTTATTGCAACAAACATAGCACCGATGCCCATTTCTGGATACAGGCTCTGAAAAGCCTTGAAGATGAAATAAGCAACAGCCCCACGCGCATACCACAAGTGATATGACATGAGAAGATGTCTGCCCATTCCCTCTTCCTTGAATTTTCCAGATTCGTATCCGAGAACAGACCTACACTTTCCGTGTCCGTCAATATTTCTTTCAAATTTAGAATTATTTTCCATTTTTCAACAGTTTTGCCGGAGCGGGCTGTTGCCTTTTTAAATCCTATTCCCACCATTCACGCATCTTGTAAAGGCGGATCCTGTAATACAGACGTTCCATTTTGCGGACATAAAGTCTTGTGCCATAATAGATTTTGTCTGGATATATATCATCATCTTCTTGTTTTGCCGGAGCCTGCAGGAAATTCACAAGTTCGCCATGTGTTACAATGTCGCCAAGATTGCGCACATTCATTTTCTCAATCTGCGCTTCTGAAATGTGCATCCCCTCATCTTTGATATGCTTCAGCAGGCTTATGCATGTATCTATCCACCTGTTGAAGCCATAATTCCCGTCTTCATCCGCAATAAGCGAATGGGAAAAATATGCCCTCATGCATATAAGTTTCTTGTATTCAAGTCCATAGAGGTACTGCCAATCATACTGGGGAGCATTTCTTGCTTCATCAGCAAGATCATCAACAAGAGGCTGAAGATGTTTTTCTTTCCATGCCCGGAAACGCTTCCTATGATACCATAGAGAACGTTCATATGCAGCACAAGACATTATATCTTCCTGAGTTTCTTCGCTGTCCGGATCAGGCTTCAGAACTGTTCCGTCAGTCAAGATTGCTCCTTCCAGGACATTCCGCGGAGCAAATACAGCGACCCACTGTTCAAATTCCTCATCGGAATTCAACTCATTTCTCGCGCGAATTCCGCGTATCCTCAAAGCATTTTTCTCCTCATCCGAAAGATGCGAAACATCTGCAAGAGGATAATCATAATTGCTCTTATTCAGTCCGACAAGAGCCTTTGGTTGCAAATCTCCCATATCTGATTATTTTACGGTGTCGACTATTATTAAGCGGGATAATGCACTTCCGTTCATTGCATTTTGTTCAGCAGAAGGACTGCCCTGATCTCCCTGCCGCATCCGGTGTCACAAATAGCACCTGTGCGGATATCTTCATACCCGAAAAAATTCCTGATTTCAGTCCAGAATCCAGAAAGGGCAAGATGTCCGACCGGATATTCAGGGGAATAGAATATGCCGGCCACGGCATTGTCATATTGTGTCAAGTCCAGACTCTGGTATTTAGTGATGGAATCCAGGATATAGTCCAGCCTCATGTCATGATCTGTTTCCATTTTTTCTTCTGTTGGCCTTTTTTCCACACTTTCCATGGTGTCTGAAACGGACTCCCACGGCCCTGTCACTGAACGATAATCATACCTCTTTCCATATTTGACGTCAAGAATGAAATCAACGTCTCTGCGGACGAAAGTGCTCTTACCTTCTACAAAGTCGAGAATATTATTTTCCCTGCGGCTCATCGACTTTAGGTATTCCTTACGTGTTTCCTGCCTATGCTCTCTCATCCGTTTGGATCTGTTCATGCTTTTTCTGTACAAGTCCTTTTTTACCCAACCCCAGCTGGTCAATCTCATCCCATCATGCTTCGAGCGGTATTTTCTTGGTGTCTGATGACGCCATTCGCTCTCTTCAAGCCGATCCAGCAGAATGTCATACCGATTCCTGAATTCATGCCTGACAAATCTCTCAAAACCATCTTGCTCCGGAGTAAAACCGTAAAAAGTTATTTCCCACAGACACTTGGCGGCAATCTCCTCCATGGACAGATTGACATTTTCTCCGATGACTATCCTCTTGGCAAGGGCATCTTCCCAGATATCTCCGTCAAGGTGAAATACTCCAATCCATTGCTCATTCCCGTATGCCTCTCCACTCCACCTGACCATGGCTTCGCCCTCAAAATCCGATGAAGGCTCCATGTTTCTGAGAATGTCGTATGCCTCCCGAAAGCCATATATAGAATTAACGTAACGTTTACCATAGGATTTCAGATAAGGAATAAGACTATCGAAATCTACCTTGTCAAAAAGTTTTTTAAGCGTCATATCTGTTATATTTTTAATTTCCTCGTTCCCGCCCTCATATCTTCTCTGTGAGCATCCGGCAATGTCATGATCTCCCTTCCTGCTGCCCTGCGGACATTACGAACCGAACCCTTCCCTTTTCAGCAGCCTGCGATATATTACAGATCCGACCACAGACACATTCAATGAAGCATCACCTGAAGCAGGCTTCGATGTAGACACCGGACCGCACAACTTTGAAATAGTAAGGGGTACACTTGAACTGGAATGGAATGTCGTTGCCATCGACTCATTCTATTTTAGTCAAAGAAAACACAATACTATGCCAAATCCTGACATACGATTTAGTATAATCAGTACGATTGTATGGAATCAAAAATCAAGTAATTCCATCGCAATACGGGCACAGGCTTCTGCATCAGCCAGGGCATGGTGATGATGCTTCAAATCATAACCGCAATATTGAGCTACTGTCTGTAGCTGATGGTTCGGAATAGTCTTACCTAAAACAGCTCTGGATGCCCTGCAGGTACAGTGAAAACGATAGTCCGGATATGTCATTCCATACACGCCGAAGACGGCCTTCAAGCACCCCTCATCGAAAGGGCTGTTGTGCGCTACCAACGGCAGATCACCTATAAGAGAACTGACATGCGTCCATACTTCAGGAAAGGCGGGTGCCGTCTTTGTCGAATCTTCCGTCAAACCGTGAACTTGAGTATTCCAATATGAGTAATGGTTCGGAACCGGATGAATAAGGCTATAGAACTTGTCCGCTATCCGGCCGTTCCTCACAATGACAACCACTACGCTGCACACACTGGAGCGGCACTCGTTGGCTGTCTCAAAATCTATTGCTGCAAAATCTTTCTTATTCATAAGTATATCCCCGTATTTTCTGTTGTCAGGTACAAAGAAAATACGGGGATATGTCAAACCGTGGCTCAAATCAAAAACTTTTTACTTATTTCGGGCGATAGCCACCCACTATAGTTACCGCATCTTTGATTATGTGGCAACGGACCGGACGTCATCAAACATAAAATCATTTATGAATGTCTCCAAAGGTATCCATGACAAAAGATAAATCATCTGCAATGGCAGATACTAGTTTATTGTCGTCTGTAAGCAGTAGAAATCTTGTGTCATTGAAGTCCTTATAAGAAATCTGCTGTCCATTAGGATAGCCCCAATATAAAAAGTAATCAGAGTTTTCGTTCCAATTTTCAAACTTATCCTTTAACAATTTACGATATCCTTCGAAATGTTTATCGGAACTTGTAATATATTCGCCTTCCTTATTTTTTATTACAATACCAAAATAGACATTGAATTCAGCTTCAACCCTCCAGTAAAACTTGACTTCATCTGTCTCGTACAATAAAATATCAAGTCCATAAAGTTTATCTTTACCTTTATTTCGATCGCATTGTTTTATATCTATTTTTTTGAATCTTTTTATCAGCTGATCCTTAAGATATTGCCAAAATAATCTTCTGGCATATTCTTTTGTTTCTTTTGAATTCCATGTCTTTACAATTTCCAGAGCAGCCATAATATTTTCCTGACTGCCAAAAATCGTTTTAATAATTTCCTGTGACATTTGTATATATATAGATTGGTTTGTAAGATTTTTTATCAGAACAATATACTGTCCTATTGCTTCATATATAACCGATATGTCTTTCACTGAGTCTTGACATTCTTCTAGCCATGTAAGAATATCGGTCGCATATGAAATGCATTTATAATCGCCAGAAGTCAAATCTCTTTTACTGTCTTTTGACGGCTCTCTTCCGTCAAGCGTAAGATATAGCAATAATGCCTTTTCATCATACTTGTGATACCTGACCAATTGATTGTGCTGATCTGAAGCATATATTTTATTTTCTATTATTATTGTGTTCGAGCAATCGCTGATAACGATATCAAGACGTCCACCAGTATCGTCAGTTTTTCTTCCTATATATTTCTCACATTCAACGCTTGTCTTTTTTATATCAATATTACTACAACCAAATCTTTTAATAAATAGTTCAAGAAACTTTGAATTCTGATTATGAGTTCCCTTAGGATTAAGCAGATTTGCTATAAAGGCAGAATGAACTCGAACCTCCTCGGTCGTAAGACCAATTATCTCGAAAATATTAAAATTAAGGCCTGTTTTAGAAATATTGCCGCTATGTTTACTTTGTATATTATGAATTAATTGTAGTAAATTCTCTATTTGATCCATACTTGAAAAATCATAATAATTACACATGTTACTCTCCTTGACAAATATAATCTTTATCTAAAATCTTTCAAAGATATCTGTCACAATGTGCCAAATACAACTCATGCTTTGACAAATTGTAAATTGTACCATAAATTAATCATCCTAAAATTCATATTACAGTTGTGCTTTGTTTTGGCATAGGGACCCGCTTTCTTTGTAAAAAAAACATACCAGATATGATAGAAATTTCCGATTCAGACATAAGACTCATCGAGAAGCATATCCTTATGGCTTATGATGATCCGAGAGCGAGTTTATATACACACTGCGGTGCACTTCTCGAGTTAAGAAAAGATATTATCAACCGGAAAGTCCTCGCTCACCAAGAGGATATCCTTCCTGACATCATAGCATTCAATGAAGCTCTACGGAATGCCCTTAGGGAAATGTATGACAGAGCGCACCAAGTATGGAAAGCCGTGCAGAACAATGATACGTTCTCAGGAGAAGTCGAAGTGACAGCCAAATGCTTTCTCGACTATGACTATCCAGAGAGTCACCCAGTACAGGGTGATGACAGGCAGGAACTGTGGAATGCCTTGTGCGACAACGGATGGAATCCTCTGTACGAAGACGGTGTGACATTGCCGGTATTGACCTTTCCACGAGACCTTGACGAAAGCTTCGACACTCTGACAGGCTTGGACTGTCCTCCGCCGAACTGGAACGAAGGACTCGACCAGGAACTCACGAAAGATCTGCATCTTATAAGTCCGTTCCACCATCTTTTCGACCATATGAAATTCGCCATTACGGATTTCATCTATGTACGTCGCTTCGAAACTGAAATCAATATTGAGATTGAAAGAAAAATATGATAAATATTGAAATTTGACAAACTATTGATATAATATCTTGTCCAATACCCTCAATACATACGCGTTCGGGACGGCATATCTGCCATCGACATTCTTTGCTTCAATACCATATCTGAGTTCTAGCTGGTCTTTGAGCCATTTTGATACTGCTCCGCTGCGGCTTATACCAGCGCTGCAGTGCACTATCCAGATTCTTGCCGTAAGGTTTTCCTCCACGAAATTTACGAGATGACGGGCCATTTCATCATCAAACAGGACATATTCGCTTTCTAATGCCGCACTCTCTCCAGACAGTGTTTTTCCAGCCCCGGCTACTTTTTCGGAAACAGTGATATCATCGAATGTAAGATTCAGTACATTCTTATGCTGATATCGAAACCACCTTGAAGAAGGCCCATTAGAAAAAATATCGTCCGGGTCGGTGTCTTCGAATGAGTTCCCTATCGAGATTACAGCAATATCTGTCCGCTGTTCTATATTGCTGTCATACAGGTCGTTGTTTCTCATAGTATGTTTAAAATCAGCGACCGACAATGTGTGAATTTCTACCATCCAATTAATATTTTGATGACAAATATCGCACACACGTATGTCAAATCATGACACACATGGGAGTTTTCGCAAACACAGTAACTTCTTTCTGTCCATTCAATATCTTCCGGGAGTTTATCCCACGACTTTCCACTCCCGATTCTGCGTGATTCCTTGTCGAAGTTTATGCCGATTTAAAATCGGCCGGGGCTCTGCAATAATGTGGCTGCCGAGCCATATTCATCAAAATAAATACTGTACACCGACAGAATACCCGAGATATGCCCTCTTGTAGCGTCCGTTTTCATAAGTGTGCCATATATCCAGGCCGGGCTTCAGGGCGTCCTCCCCGTCCGGGGCCGAGAGGAAGTTGATGCTCGGGCCGAAGAAGATGTTGTAGTGTCTGCCTATAACGAAAGACGGGGCTGCAAGGTAGGAGAAATTCAGGGAAGCGGCTTCCGACGTGGCATCCATGGCTGTAGCCTTCAGTTCATTATCTATCCTGAAAAAGCGGCATACGGGGATGTGGATGCCAAGGCCCGCCTCCGTCACGGTGCCATTGCCGCCACTGAAATTGTACCCCGCCCCGATGATTCCGTAAGTGTATTTCCCGCCGGAACGGAAGGACACCATGGTATTGCCCAGGGCATCACAGGTCACGGCGACACCCATCTCGCCGTTCTTTATGATGTTTATAAGCCCTATCGGGAAGTCACATTCCTGTGCCACATTCACCAGAGTAGAAAGCTGTACTCCTCTGACTTTATCCGCGACATTAACCAGACCGGCTATCTGCAGGCCCGTGAAAGTTCCCCTTGTGACATTGAAGCAGCTGGAGGCCATCAGGCCAGAGCCGCCTCCTGTCCAGTTGAACAGCCCTGAAAGCTGCAGTCCGTCCGCTTGTCCGGAAACTATGCTTCCCGCACCAGAAACAGTAAGATACCTTTCATTTTTTGATATCCCGAGAAGCATATTGACGGAAACCCCGTTTGTAAACTCCCTCATTTTCAAACCGTTGGAACTTAAGGGAGGAATGATGCCGAACTGGAATGCGGAATTGCGGTCCGGTGCCTGCTGCGCCATGGCCGGGGACAAAACGTCACTATCGGAGGACGGAATGGAAAAGGTATCGGGAAGTATTGTACTTAAATGATTATATTTGCCGTAATTATCATAGATTTTAGGAAAAACACAATTCAGTTCCAATGGAAATAAAACGACTCAGACTTATCATGGCGACTGCCGCTCTGCCGGTGCTTGCCTCGGCATCCTTTACGGCATCCGCCGATGAAGGGATGTGGCTTCCGTCACTGATCTCCGAAAGGATCGGGGACATGCAGGAAAAAGGATTCAGGCTCAGTGCTGAAGACATCTACAGTATCAACCAGGCTTCACTGAAGGACGCCGTAGTGCTGTTCGGCAGGGGGTGTACAGGGGAGGTGATCTCTCCGGAAGGCCTTCTGCTCACCAATCACCACTGCGGCTACGGACAGATACAGAAGCACAGCAGTGTGGAGCACGACTACCTCCGGGACGGGTTCTGGGCGATGAGCCGGAATGAAGAGCTGCCGAACGAGGGCCTGACCGTGAGTTTCCTGGAAAGGATGGAGGACGTCACAGGCAGGATTCTGGACGGATACTCTGCAGACATGACCGAGCAGCAGAGGGATTCCGTGGTGAAAGCCAACTCCGGGGCACTCATAGAAGAGGCCACATCGGAGGGCAAAGGACTGAGGGCCACCGTCGAAGCCCTGTATTACGGCAACCAGTATTTCCTCTTCCTGTACCGGGAGTACAGCGACATAAGGCTGGTGGGCGCCCCGCCTTCAGCGGTGGGCAAATTCGGAGGAGACACCGACAACTGGATATGGCCGCGCCATACAGGGGACTTCTCCATATTCAGAATCTATGCGGACAAAGACAACAACCCGGCCTCCTACTCCCCTGACAACGTCCCTTATACGCCTAAAAAATTCTTCAGGATCTCTCTGGAAGGGGTACACGAGGGAGACTTCACCTTCATTTACGGGTTCCCGGGGAGCACGCGCGAATACATAATGTCCGAAGGTGTGCGCTATATCTCGGAGGTCTCCGACCCGGCCAAAATCGCCCTGCGCACTGAAAGGCTCGGCATACAGAAGAAGTACATGGACCAGAGCCAGGCCGTGAGGATACAGTACTCGTCGAAGAACGCCTCGGTGGCAAACGCCTGGAAGAAATGGCAGGGAGAATCCGGAGGTATCAGGCGCCTGGGGACAGTGGCGGCAAAGAAGGCATACGAGGCAAGGTTTGCGGAATGGGCGGAAGGCACTGTGTATGAAAATATACTTCCGCAGCTGGATTCACTCTATGAGGCACTGGAACCTTACATGTTCGCCCTCGAGTACTATACCGAGTCTGCGGGCACCGTGGAACTCAGCTCATTCGCCATGAAGGTATCCCGGATGATGAAAGACAGCCTTGCTGACACATGTGCCACGCAGCAGCAGCGTGATTCGGCTGCAGCCTCATTCGCCATGGAGCTCGCAGCTGCCGCAAGGAGCTTCTACAAGGACTATTACATGCCGATAGACAAAGAGTCATTCATAGCTGTCATGGAATCCTTCGGCAGGGACATCAGCGACGGGTTCAAGCCGCAGTGCTTCAAGGATGCCCTGGCAAAGTACGGCAGTGTCAGCGGATGGGCCGACGTCATTTTCGGGGAATCCCTGTTCACGGACAGCACCAGGGTGCTCGCGCTGACTGCAGCCGACACAGCGGCGGTCTCCAACGACCCGGCCACAAGGTTCGCCAGGGAATTCCGCGGATGGTACACCACGGACATCTATCCGGTATGCCAGAGGCTGAACAGGGAGATCACCCTGCTTTACAGGGAATACATGAGAGGGCAGATGGAATTCGAGCCGGGAAAGGCGTTCTACCCTGACGCGAACCTCACCCTGCGCGTGGCATACGGCAAGGTGATGGGATATTCTCCGGCGGACGGGGTCTACTATGAACCGCAGTCCACACTTGAAGGGATAATGGAGAAGGACAACCCGGAGATATTCGACTACAACATTCCTCAGAGGCTGCGAGACATCTACGCCGCAAAAGACTATGGAAGATGGGCCATCACCGACTCCAAGGGCAACACGACCGTCCCTGTATGCTTCATCGCGACCAACCATACTTCAGGAGGGAACTCCGGCAGCCCTGTAATCAATGCGGACGGGGACCTGATGGGGATCAATTTCGACCGCGTGTGGGAAGGGACGATGAGCGACATAGTCTTCGACCCTGACTACTGCAGGAACATCTGCCTTGATATCAGGTATGTCCTGTTTATCATCGACAAGGTGGCCGGTGCGGACCACCTACTGGACGAGATGGTGTTTGCGGAGTAAATTAACGAGAATTCGATGAATTTAATTCATTAAATTACATCGAATTACCTATTAAGGAGCAGGCCTGTGGGCATGCGACAGGGCCCCCGGCGAGGGGGCGGATGGGGGTGGCGCCCCTTAACAAGGGGCTGTCACGAAGTGACTGGGGTTTAGATAGACAGGATTTCTGGAAGAAATCCTTAACGTCAGTGTGACGGATTCCGGTCATAAATGATAAAATATTGATTTTTAATATAATATTGTTAAATATAATTTCGTCGAACTGACGTTACAAGTATTCTGGCTGCCGTCATGATATCCACTGCAGGAGCGGCAGCCGACTACAATCCCAGCTATGATGCCGAAAAGGTCAACACAATATTGACTCCCATGCCGGGAAACCGGAGCGGAATCAGCCAGATTGTCTGGAATTCAAGGTGGTACCTCTCATACATCACGCTCGACAGCGTCGAGTACAGATTCAAATGGATACCGTACTCTTCTTTGGAATATGATGAACATACCGGATTTTCCTACGCATTCGCAGGGCACATAGAAAATGACGGCCGGAACTATGCCGTGCGGATAAATGTCTTCCAGGACGGCAACATCAGGCTGCTGCTCGCAGGACTCGACAAACTCATCGATGTAATGTATTTGACACCGGATAAAAACTGGAAAGAAGTACCGGGAACAGATGTGTTCACATCAGACGACCAGGATTCATGGGAATGGTTCGTTCCTGCCGTATACATTACCGGTAATCTGAAGATAATCGACAAGGACAGGAAATCCGTCCTATACGAAATGGAGACCGTCAGGCTGAAAGACTGGAACAGAAACACGCTGTTGGATAATGACAAACTTCATTTCTGTTACTATAAAGACGGAGTCCTGGTCAAAAAATACGATGTCAATTTCCCGGAAGACACGGCCATAAAAGACGGAGGGTTCATGATGCATATCTATACTGTGCCTAACGTCAATATCCCGGACGAATTCGACCAGTTGAAAATACAGTACAAGGACGAGGTGGACATGCTTGTCGCGGATCTTACACCTGACGACATAAAGTCTTTCAGGAAAAGAGGGAAATCCGGCGGTGTGACGGAATATGAATTGAAATTGGTCCCTGCGGAAACTATCCGGTCATACATAGAAAGTATCCCGGGAGCATCCCCTGCCGATGATACACCGGCCACGGAATATAAAGAACTGTTCCAGGAGCCTGAATACACGGGCTGCGGGTAGTGATGGAGTAGCAGGACAGGATCATATCCTGTCAAGCGGGATGAGAGGCTTTTTCTTCAGACTCTTGAACTGCCGAGGGGAGAGGCCTGTTATGCTCTTGAACTGGGCGCTGAGATGAGCCGGGCTCGAATAATTCATCATATAGGCTATCTCACTGACAGACAGTTCATCATAAACAAGCAGCTCTTTCACCCTCTCGATACGCTGTGCAATGTAGTACCTTTCTATGCTCATGCCCCTGGCTTCTGAAAAGAGCTTGCTGAGATAGCTGTAGTCAGCATGGCATTTCCTGCTTACATACGCAGACAGGTTCATCTTCCCCTGCATGTCTCCCCCGTAGTGCACCATCTCGATGACGGCTGTCTTTATCTTTTCCACCGTCCTGGAACGTCTGTCATCTATGAGAGCGAATCCGTAATCCTCGAGGGCCTTTCTCAGTTCCTCCTTCTTACGGCTGTCCATCACGGTATCAGTAAGGACGGTACCGAGCTCTATTTTCAGCGGCCTTATGCCGAGATTCCCGAGGATTTTCCCGACAGCCATTATGCAACGGTCACAGACCATGTTGCGGATATGGATCTCTTCTGCCATAAGTTTCAGACTGCAATTATAGCAATTTTTTGCCAGACTGCATCCATATAAAAGATGGTGGCTCAAAAGGGTACTTTTGGGCCACCATCTTTCTCAATAACCACTTATTTATAATACACAATCCTTTACTTCATAAAGGCCTTCACGACCATGATCTCCCGTCCTGAGGTGTTCACGATACGGTAGGAGCCCGCCGCTGCAGATATGACCAGAGTCTCTGCATAACTCAGATGGAACGTCTTTCCGCCGGCGGTCACTATGTCAGCGGTCTCTCCCTCGACGAGGTTGAGGACATGGCACTTGCCATCAGTATTGACAGACACTTCCGATCCTACCTTGTACCTGTGCACGTCATAGGAATGTTTCGGATGAGTAGGCATGTGCCACAGCTCCCAGTCGGAGCCTTTCTCCATAAGCACAGGATGACAGACATGCTCTCTCCTGATCTTCTCCCCCTTGCGGTCGAAACAGAGGTTCTCCATAGCGCGCCTGATATTCAGTGGCCTCGGTTTCCCGTCAAGGTCCATGTTAAGCCAGTCATACATCTTGAAAGTGAAGATATAAGGCGTGGTGCTTATCTCAAGCACGAGGTTGTTCCTTCCTGAGCTGTGAAGCGTTCCAGGGGGGATAAGGAACAGATCGTGCTTATGTGCCGGTTCGGCATTGATATATTTAGGGACATCAAGAGGTGTGGCATTCCGGAAGCTCTCTGTAAGAGCCTTCTCGAACTCTTCCGGGACAATGTCATCCTGGAAGCCGAGATATACCACCGCGTCTTTACAAGTGTCGAGGACATAATATGTCTCCTCCTGGGTGAGGACCTCTCCGAAATTCTTCCGGATGTACTCCCGGTGAGGATGGCACTGGATAGAGAGGTTGTGCCCGTCAAAGTTGTCCAGATAGTCCATCCTTATAGGGAACTCGTCACCGTATTCCCTGTAACACTCACTTCCGACAACCTTCTCGCCCGCCTCATACATCACAGAGTCGAATGAGACTTCAAGCATCTTCTTCCCGCTGTTGAATATCAGCCCGTTCTCCGGAACGATAAGCTCGAAGGACCATGCGTAGTTCGGCACATCCTGGGCCAGAGCAGGGATATGCTCCTTGATCCACTGTCCGCCCCATGCGCCTGGCTCGAACCATGGACGCACACGGAAACCGTTGACAGCCATTTCATCCAGGCCACGGCGGATATCGGCACCTTCTGCCCAGGTAATCTCGCTTTCGCGCTGTCCGTCCACGAAGACATCGATCTTCGGGAGCAGGGTCTTCTTGTGCCTGTTCAGGACCACCCAGTCGATGAAATAGAAGCGCTTGTACATCTTTTTCGGAGTATCCGGCTCAGAAGCGCCGAAATTGGTGATGCTCGCCGCCCTGGCTCTGAACTGGATCTCGTTCTTAGGAATGTCCACATAGACCAGAAAGCCGTCCCATCCGGCCAGTGCGGCCCCGGTTCCGTATATGATGTTAAGCGAAGCATCGGAGTCCGGCCTGATGGCTGCAAGGAGATTTCCGTCGAAATAATCCCCGATATGGAGAGGTGCACGGAAACCGAAAATCGGGTCATCGCCGCCGAGATACGGTTTCTCCATTTCGTCTATCTCCTGTTCAGGCTTCATGGCAGCCCCAATGTTCCACCACACAGGTTTCACGCCGATGGACTCGAATGCCTTTGACAGTTCCGCAACGAGGATGTCAAAACGGACCCCGACATAACCGTCAATGATGACATTGCGATGTTCCGCCATCTTCCTGGCAAGAGAGACATAATCCGAAAAAATTTTCCCTTCCCCGAGATCGTGGACCGGATAAATATCATAACCTTTTTCTGTGTTTTCTTTCTCCACAGGGAGAAGATACTGGGTAGTTTTCCTCAAATCAGACATATACTACAATGTTAATTCTTTCAAAATTTCTTCCCGGACCGCCTGTCCGTCCGGCAACCTTAAAGCTTCGGCTATCAGTATAATTGGAACACTACTAACTTCAATCTCATGCCAACAGGGATGCCGCCCCGACCAGGGCCGCCCTGTCCATCAGGGAGGAGGTCCTTACGGCCGTTCTGCATCCGGCGGCGGACAGGCCTTCCTCGAAATACGGCCCGAACAGATGATATGCCCTTGAAATATTGCCGCCGAGAACCAGCATGTCCGCACCGAACCTCTCCAGCACCGGGGCGGCGAACCTGGCAAGCCTCCTTCCGTACTCCTCGAAAAGTGCGACAGCCTCCCTGCGGCCTTCAGCACATAGGTCAGCCACCTCCTTCGCTCCGGAGACACTCTCTCCAGACAGTTCCATGTACCTGCGGCACACCCACCTGGTGGAAAAAGCCTCGTCTACGATTCCCCCGTCGAACGGAAGGTGGTAAACCCAGCCATGGGCAGGTACCGTGTCTCCGCTCTCCACAAGCCTGTTGTCCGCAACGAACCCTGAGCCCACACCGGTCCCGAGAGTCATGGCAACCACTCTTCCGGCCCCTTTCGCAGCACCGGCCATGGACTCGCCCAGAGCGAATGCAGATGCATCATTGACAAACCTGAAGGTATCCATGCCATGACTGCGCAGCATCGAGCGCAATGTCATGTCCACATCCAGGCCATATATCCTGTTGTATTTCCCCACGCCCTGTATCAGTGATATGCCGTGACGGTAGTCGAACGGGCCCGGAAATGCGAGTCCCACCCCTTCCACAGAAGGGACACCGGATCCGGATACAGCCTGCATGATATTGTCAGCCAGAGCGGTGCTTACTGTCAACGCCCCGGCCCCGCTATCAAGCGGAGACACACAAGGAGTCCCTATGATATCTCCTGTCCCGAGGTCAACCACAGCTGAACAGGAATGGCTGCCGCCTACATCGACTCCGACCGCATACCTTGCTTTTACATTACTTTCCATCCTGCATAAAGGATTTGTTTGCGTGAAAAACTCGTTTTTGTCCTGCGTCATTCAAGTTTGACACATATTTCTTTATGTTCAAACATTGATACTTTGCAAAAGTAACAAAGTTTTTGACATATCGCAAGTACTTTTGAATAATTTGTGCGATTTTTTTCATTTGGCCGGATAACCTGCCACACCCCAGTCCATGTTGGGTTCCGGCCCGAGCCAGATTTCAAGAAGCCCGCCTTCAGAAAAGACGCTGTGCGGGAACCAGAAAGTATTCAGGTCCTTACCGTTCAGCTTCACCTTCTGGATGTAGCAGTTTTCCGCAGAGTTGCCGTATGTCCTTATACGGAACTCGTCACCGCTGTAGTATCTCTTGTCGAGACTGATGGTGATCTCGTCGAACACAGGTGCGGTAATCTCATACTCAGGATCTGCCGCCGCCGTGCCGCGTACACTGAACAGCCCCATGGCCATCAGTGCGCTGACCCCGCCCATCTGGCCCTGGTCCTCGTCGTGTCCTCCATATCCGAAATCAGGGGTGGTGGCACCGTATGCCTGATGCTGGACCTTACGCACCCAATACTGTGTGAGCCACGGTTTTCCGGCCCAGCTGAAGACATGGGCATTGGAGCAGCCCGGCTGGTTGGCATAGCTTACATATCCGGATCCGTAACCGAATATGAAATCCTGAGGTTCAGCCATCCTGAACGCATGCTCCAGGCTGTCGCACAGAACATCGTCTCCTCCCATGAGCGCGGAAAGCTCCCTCAGGCCGTGAGACACAGACCAGGTTCCCTGCCATGCGTTGGCCTCTACCCATCCGTTGCCGTCGAGAGGGTTGTCGGTCACCCAGCGGCCCTCGGCGTCCTTAGGGAAAATCAGCTTCCGGTCTTCCCTGTAAAGACTATGCCATCCGCCGGAACGTCCGAGGAAATACTTCATGTCCTTCCTGTGCCCGAGCCTGCCTGCCATCTGGGCAAGGGCCCAGTCCTGGAAATTGGCCTCAAGGGTGCGTCCTGCATTGCCGGTTATATATCCTCTGGTCAGATATGAGCTGTCGATGGAGATGATTCCTTCGAGACTGTGGTTCCACTTCATGGCCTGGTATGCATGTTCCGGGTCGGTCTTTGTCATCAGCCCTTTGTTGTATGTAGAAACAATGAGAGGTGTGGCCGGGCACCCGGTCATTATGTAGGTATATCCCCCTCCGCACGGGCCGCGCGGGATGAACTTGCCGTTGTCGGCGTACTGGATAAGCGAAGCGGAAAAATCATCCAGGACTTCCGGCCATGCAAGACCCCAGAGGATGTTCAGGTTCCACTGCGTCAGCCAGAAGGAATCGGAATTGTACATATTGAAAAGAGGCTTCCCGTCCGCTCCGGCAGGCAACTGCCTCACTTTCGGTCTGAGATCCACCGTATATGAATAGTAGCGGCGACCCTGAGTAAGGTCGGTGTACTGGCCGTTGGCATCGTTGAGCTTGTGACGTCCGAGCAGGACATGCCACAGGTCCGTGTAGAACTTGACTTTCTGCTGAGGGGTGCCTCCGCGGACATCTATCCTGCCCAGCCATGCGTTCCACTCGTCGCGGGCGGCCGACCTGACGCTGTCGAAGTCCCAGTGATCACATTCGGAGGACATGTTCTCCCAGGCATTCTCACAGCTCACATAGGAAATGGAGAGCTTCACCTTGAACTCCTCCCCTGCTTCTGCCGGATAATCCACATAGACTCCAGATGTCGGGGAATCCAGGTAGCTCAACTCTTCATTCGGGGCCCTGCGGGTGATCTCGCCGGACCCTTCAAGAGTCCGTATGTCATAATACCTTTCCTTGTCAGCCCAGCCGTCCATCTGACGGAAAGGCTTTTCAAACTCCGCGGCGAAATACACCTTCACGTTTTCCGGCCCGCCCCAGTGACGGCCGTATGTGTCAAAACTGCCCTCGATCCTGGTGTCGCTGACCTTGTCCACAGAGGCATTGACCATGGTCGTGGAACCGATGTAGCCGCCGAGATTCAGCATCAGCTTCACATCCCCGTCTTCGGCCGCCGTCACACGATACATGCTCACTCGCTGTGTGACAGTCTGTTCCACATTCAGTCCGTAGTCATCAAGGAATATCTTGTGGTAGCCCGGCTGGACGATCTCGTCATCGTGGGTGAAGGAAGACTTCCAGACCTGCTCGCCTCCAGTCATGTCCACCTCTCCGGTGACAGGCATGAATGTCAGGCCGGCAATCACCCAGTTGTGGATCTGGGGAAAACCGAGGACCTCGGTGGAGTTGTAATTATAGCCTCCGCCGTACTGATTCCTGTTGCGTGTCATCGGGGCTGCGCTTATCATGCCGAAGGGCAGACTCCCGGTCACGAAAAAGAAGAAACGTCCTTTCGTAGTCTCTATATACGGATCGACCCATGAGACATAGTCCCCGTAGTCATCATATGCCGGGAAGACCTCTATTTCAGAAAGCCCGATATGTGACCCCACGGCATCGGAAGGGTCGAAACGCATCCATGTCACTTTCCTGGCAGGGAACTCCACCACCTTCGGGGACCCGTCGTTCGGGATGGCCGTTACGCTCACCCTGCTGCCGTCGCTGAATGTCAGGACACCACCGGGAGTATGCGCGGCGGCTGTAGGACGGTCGTAGAGAATGACCTTGTTGATACATTTCTCCTCAGCCCAGTCGAGCCTGATCCACGGGAACTGCATCTGCTGCCAGTAAGGCATCTCCGCCCCGGACACCCACTCGAACCTGTCCATGATACGGCTTTTACCATCCACCACATTCTCAGGCAGCCCGTCACCATAATACGAAGAGGCGGTCACTTTCGCCTGAGGTGCGATGTTCGAAGGCCCGGCATAAGCCATGACCGATGCCACACAGGACAAAACCAGAATATACAATCTTTTTTGAGACATAACAGAAATAAAGTTTGAATGTTATTAGATGCTGTTTAAAAATTTCGAAAAGAACAACAGGTCTGACTGAAAGAATTCAGAAAGATTCAAAACAACTTCTTACTCCAGGACAAAATCAGCCCGACCCCTTATATCGCTGGAAGAAGACCCTATCATGACGCTGAACCCGCCAGGTTCCGCCACCCATCTGTGGACTCCGGGATCATAGAACGAAAATGCGTCCTTATGCAAAACGAATGACACCTCCGCTGTCTGCCCCGGGGCAAGAAAGACCTTCCTGAACCCTTTCAGTTCCTTCACCG
Source organism: Candidatus Cryptobacteroides excrementipullorum (assembly GCA_017695065.1). Taxonomy (GTDB): domain Bacteria; phylum Bacteroidota; class Bacteroidia; order Bacteroidales; family UBA932; genus Cryptobacteroides; species Cryptobacteroides excrementipullorum. The sequence goes on along the minus strand of JADILZ010000004.1, from coordinate 10,650 downwards.
GCCGAGGCAGAGAGGACACCTTGTCACCAATATACAGCTGTACGACCTCGGCTCCCGGGAGATTGCCTGAATTAGTGACGGACACACTGACAGTCAGGCTGTCATCCGCCGATATCCTTTTATGGTCGATGCGCACTTTCCCGTATTTGAAATCAGTGTAGCTCAAGCCGTGCCCGAATGCAAACCTGGGCTCTATACCTTTTTTCTCAAGCCAACGGTATCCCACGAAAATACCCTCAGAATATTCGACTTTCTTGCCGTCGCCCGGATATGCCCCAAGCGCATTAGCGCCGCAATCACCGATACTTTTATGGAAAGAGAACGGCAGTTTTCCGGAAGGGTTTACGTCTCCGAAAAGTACAGCCGCGATTGCGCTGCCCGCTTCCGAACCGCCGTACCATGCCTGTACCAGGGCATGCACATCGTTTATCCACGGCATGGCATATGAATTTCCGCTTATCATCACCAGCACAAGCTCTTTTCCTGTGGCGGCGAGCCCGCTTATCAGTTCATCCTGCATATAAGGAAGGTTGAACGACTGCCTGTCAACACCTTCACAGTCCTGGCCCGGCTCCTTGTTCAGACCACCGACATATATTACAACATCCGCATCATGGGCCGCCATTATAGCCTCTTTCCTAAGACTGTCCACCTTTTCAGGCGTGGCATCTGACATATACCCGGGCTGCCATATGACATCCACGCTGTCCTTCACCCTGGTCCTGATGCCTTCAAGCGGGACTATCTCGTATTTGGACTTCACTTCCGAGGACCCTCCGGAGCGGCTCATAATCCTGCAGGCATTCTCACCCACCACCAATATCCTGGACATGTCCGACAAATTCAGAGGCAATATATCCGCATCATTTTTCAGCAGGACAATCCCCTCTTCCGCGATTCTTCGCGATTCCGCCATATTCGTTTCCGAAGCGAGTAAGCCCCAGGGCTGCCTCCCGGACATTTTAGTCCGGAACAACATCCTCAGCACACGCCTCACCTTGTCATCGAGTTCCTCCATACTGGCCTCCCCGCTTCTGAGCATCTCCAGGTAAGGGTCAGCCAATTTGTATCTGCGGAAAGCCTCCACCGAACCGAGGTCTGTCCCCATCTCCAGGTCCAGGCCGTTCTCCACAGCCTCCTTTGTATCATGAGTCCCGCCGAAGTCGGAAACAACTACCCCGTCAAACCCCCACTGTCCTTTAAGGACATCCTTCAAAAGATATCTGTTATGGCAGCAATGCTGTCCGTCAAACTTGTTATAGGCCCCCATTATTGCCCAGACACCACCCTCCTGCACTGCAGTCTTGAATGCCGGGAAATAAATCTCATGCAGGGTCCTCTCGTCAACGACAGTGTTGATTGTCGTCCGCCCGGTCTCCTGGTTGTTTACGGCAAAATGCTTCACGCAAGCCGCCACATGGTCGGACTGGACCCCCTTGATATATGATACGGCCATTTCCGATGTCAAATACGGATCCTCACCCATATACTCGAAATTACGTCCGTTCATCGGAGTGCGGAAAATGTTGACACCTGGACCAAGAATCATGTTCTTGGACCTGTACACAGCCTCACGTCCATAGCTTCTGCCGAAAAGATACCCCAAATCAGGATTCCATGTGGCTGCAAGGCAGACAAGTGCAGGATAGGCTGTGCATGAGTCGCTTGACATCCCGGCATGGGCCCAGGTCTGCCACACCATTTCGGGCCTCATGCCGGACGGTCCGTCCGTAAGGTCGTTTTCCGGAATCCCGAGTCTCGGCACCCCGGCCGCTCCGTAACTACGGTCTGCATGCAGAAGAGCCACCTTCTCCTCCAGAGTCATACGGGAAAGCGCATCCTCAACCCTGTCCTCAACTGGTGCAGACATATCCTGATACACAGGGACTGTCTGGGCTTTGCCGATGAAAGCCAGAAAACACGAAACTGCTATTACAGTGAAAGGTTTGACAATATCATTCATGCCATAGAGCTATTATATACATTGCAAATATGTGCGGACATTTACAAGGTCAAATATAGGCAAAACACATGAAAACAGGTACATAAACGGCAAAAAGTTGTATGTTTGCGCATAACTTATTGATTTTATGCTTGATAGAAATATTCACCAGACTGGAGCAATGGTTCGAGTCAGGGACCAGAAAGGAGGCATTTCTTGACGGTGCGATAGCCGTGCCGGAGGTTAAATCAGGGGCTGCATACAAGAGACATGCGTCACTTGATGCAGCCCTCCGTAACTTTCCGGACAGGATAGGCAGGGCCATAGTCCTGAGCGGAAACAATTATGACGATGTTTTTGTTGTAATCTGGCTCTGTCTCCAGAGACGGTCGAAATCGTCGAGGGTCACGAACACATAGCCTTCAGGCTCCAGACGCTCCCGCAGCATGTTGAGTCTGCGAGGGCCGTAGTGCCAGCTGTAGAACATCGCCATTATGAAATTACCGTCAGCCCCGTATGTCTTTATCTCGTTCTCCAGATGGTCCACGGCCTTCTCGTCTATCGACATGTCGTCCCAGACGAAATTTTCCATAGACCAGAATGTAACATTATGATGGACAGATACATCGCCATGGAGTTCATGAGCATTTCCTGCGGTATATTCCGTCCTGTGCATTCCCGACACCACAGACCGCAGGCCGGACATAGGGAAGATATACTTTTCGGCAATCTGGCGGTCTTCCTGCGTCCACGCTATATCCGGATGAGTGTAAATCCCGAGCATGTCGAGGTCGAGCATCTTCATGTTGTCTGCCGTCATCTCAAGGAAATACCGGCTCCGGCAGCGGTCCGGATCCGGAGTCAGGCTACCGTATCCGAGGAACGGATAGCAATACCCGGCACCTGAGATGGAGCAGAAGAAATAATCGTTGTCAGTACGTGTCTCATACAGGTCCGCAAGTACGGCTGGGGCAAGCATCCGCAGAGATGGGGTGATACCGTAGCTTATGGCCACCTTTCCGCGATCCGGATCGTTCCACTGGCGCGGATACAGACCGGTATAAAGATAATAAGCAGGCGCATCGCCGCTCTCGGCCATAATCAGCGCCACATATTTCTTCTGCGGGTCGTACTCCAAGGTGTCACGACGCACCCTCTCCTGGCTGTATTCCTTCAGATGCGGCTTCACTCCGGAGTGGAAACTGTAGTTGCCGACCCAGGTATTCACAAGGGTGAACTTGCCGTATTTTCCCGCAAATCCTACTCCATCCATTTCCGCATAGCCTATATCCTTTCCGTCTTCCACGCCTGGCCAGAAGCCGAGTACCGGTATATTCTCCGGAGTGGCCTTGAACATCTCGATTACCTGCCGTTCATAGTCCGGATCATAGTCTGCGTCAGATTTTCCGGGAAGCCAGAACACCGGTATCCTGAACTCGACCAGGTAGTCCCGATATACATCGAACATGAAGACTCCACTTTTGGCCACGGACAGCACAGAGTGGTTCTGCTCAGGGAAGACATTGTCCATGTACCACCTGAACGACTCCTTGACATCGATGAAGCCCATATCCCGGAGGTCAATCACATCCGTGAGGCCGGTCGCTTCACTAACTTTCTGCAGATCGTCCGGATGTACGATGATACGGTCCTCGACCCCGGCTATATTGGTCGCGAGATTGATGGTGAACTTCTTCTCCGGGTCATATACCACGATCCCGGAAATCCCGTCCCCGCAAATATCAGACAGCAGTCTGTAAGGGTCGTCATAATCCCTGACCTCCTTCACATATCCACGCTCCTTGTAGAAATCAAGGAGCCAGGCATCCTGACCCACATAAGTATAGACCTCCGCCCCGTCCCTGTTGAGGAGACCCTGTGCAGAGAGCACGCTCAAACGCATGCCTTCCGTGAGATCCTCCACATTTATACTGTATATGTCCTCGGACGCAGAAGGCGACTGCGGGAGGTAATCGCAGTCATCGGACTGGGTCGGTGCACATGAAACAAGGCCCAGAGCCGAAAGCAGGCACAATACAGCAGCAATAAAAAATTTCCCCATACGCATATAATTAAAATTAAGAATCCCCAAATAAGAAAGGGGATGCGTCAAACCGTAAAATTTGGCCCATCCCCTTTTGTCATAATATATCACAAACCCACACCGTCAACTCAAAACAGACGGTATCCCAACTAATAATTAGGGTCAGTCGTGATTATCTTCGATGTCGTATAGTTGTATTTGTTCTGTCCGGTAATCTGGACATTGGTACGGACACCTACGCGTATTGCATATTTCCTGGAAAATGACGGGAAAGCAATAGGGGTCTCGCCCATACCCTTAGGACAACCCGATACAATAGTGATCTCTTTTCCGAACTCAAGTTCCTCGGCAGACAAATGAGTAGAGTAGTTAGGGCTGTAGTTGTTATCCGCGACATGCGAATTTTCCGAAACAAACAACCATGCCTCAGCAAGAGGGTGCTGCCAGTCAGGATTGTCTGTACCGCGGGTAATCCTGACTTTCACAGTCACTGTGCCATTGTCATTATCCACCACAGGCTCGCCTATCCACTCAATCCTGAGCAGAGGCTCTACCTCATAAGTCTTCTCCACGACACCTTTTATGTCGAAAATCTCCTCCTCAAGCGGAACGAAAGGACCTTCTGGAGTCACTCCGTAAGTTCCCTTGAACACCTTAGTATTCTGAAATGTACCATCAGCCTTGGCATAGAAATCATATGGGGTAGGGTCATCGCTCCAACTGTATTCCATCATACGGATACGGATTCCTGTCCCGCCCACAGCTGTCTGGAACGGTTCCCCTGTCTCCTTGTCTATGAAAGCCCCCTTGAAAGTCTCTTCCGGCAGCGCATAATTGTCCACCCCGCAAGAAGAAGCAAATGACAATGCGAAAAGTCCGCAAAAAGCATATAAGATTTTTTTCATATCTTCCTGTAATTTCTATTAATAACCGTCATTCTGTTCACAGTTAGGGTTCCTGTTGATCTCGTTCTGAGGGATTGCCTGATAGTAATCTATCACATTGTAGTTGGCAATATAAGCGGTACCCTGACCTCTTGATTCCTGATATTTGATATCGATGAAATACTTGCCGTCAACGACAGAATAGAAAGGAGCGATAGTCCTGTACTTTATGTTGTTCTGCTCGTTGTGCCTTATACGCCAGCGCTTGAGATCCCAGTAAGTCTTGTTCTCGAAAGCGAGTTCCTTGCGGCGCTCCTTACGGATTACGTCACGATCTTCAACACTGTCCGTTAGATTGGAAGCGAGTTCAGTAGCGCCAGCCCTCCTGTGTATCATGTTTACGCACTCGGTGGCTACATCCAGATAGTTCCTTCCGTCTGACCCGGCGGACTCTCCTAGGGAAACGAGTTCCCATGCAGCTTCAGCCCTGTTCAGAAGTACTTCAGCATAGCGAATCTCTATCCATGTCGTAGATGATTTCGTTGTGCTATGATTAATATCGTCAGTCAGATACTTCCTCTGATAGAAACCGCTTATGTTACCAAAGTCCCATCCTGAAGTTATGCCACTCTCACCCATGATAAGCATAGTCTGTCCGTTCCCGATATCCACAGTCGTATTATTTGAGAATCCGTTTGCCATCAATATCCTGTCATCACTTCCGAATTTGCCGGCATAGTCCTGTGAATAGTTCTCAGACTCATTCATCAGAGGGGCCATAGTGGCGGCAGACTCCCCTTTCCAGATACCTCTTCTTATATCAATAGTCCTACCTTTGAACTGCGACATAGGAAGAATCACGATAGCTGCAAGACGAGGTTCGCAATTCTCGAATACATCAAGCGGGGAATCGAAAAGCTTGTAACCTTCGGCCGTACGGTTCTCGAATTTTCCGTTAACATTGTAAGGAAACTCGAACATCTCTACGAAATCAAGAGTGGGACAGATATCAGAGTCGTTCCCTCCAAGGTTGGTCTGCTTGGTAGTGGCAGTGTTGTCAAACTGGTGATATGCGTTGTCCACGTCGTAATACCTCGCGAATATTGTCTCCTTAGTGTCAGTCTTGAAGATACTTGCGTAGTTATCTACCATTGCCTGCCAGTCAGAAGAGGCTGATTCCTGCAAACCGTATGCGGAGCTGACAAGGAGAGTGGCATCGTAAGCCTGTTTGAAATAATCTTTCGCACGGGCTTCAGGGATACCCATTATCTGCTTCCCGGTTTTAGGGTCATTGTAGTTACGGCTCGCATCTCCGCCATTTCCGTTGTTATACTTCGCTATACACCCTGCATGAAGCATTGCACGTGACTTCAAGGCTGCGGCTGCAGACTTGTCAACACGGCCTTTCTGATTGCTGTCAGGAAGCATCTCATAGGCACGATCAAGATCTTCAGCAATAAAATCCCATGTATCCTCTTCAGAATCCCTGTATAGCATTGTCTCTTCATATGATACTGACCCAGGATAGTCTATCACAGTTTTTACAAGTGGCACGCCTCCATACCTTTTGACAAGCGACATATAAATGTATGCCCGGATAAAATATGCTTCTCCGAGCCAGTGCTGCACATTTTCAGCAGAATGGTTCTCTGCATACTTCGGCAGAGTCTCGATGAATGTATTGACATCTCTGATCCACTGGTATGCACCGTCCCAGTATGATACGCTTTCTGTAAGATTCTGCCTTGTATCGCGGCCTATAGCCTCTCCGGTAAGACAACTGAGGTGCGAATAGATCACACCATCCTTATGGAAAAGTCCGCTCGCAGTCATGTTATACTTGAAATCTTCCATAGGAAGGGTGCTGTACATTCTCGCCAGCTGGCTCATGACTCCAGCCTCGCTTCCGAAAATATCATCGTCCCCGATAATATTCTTCGGAGGGATATTCATATCCGTACATGAGAAGAACGGAATCAGGAATATCAAATAAAATAATATATGTTTGAATTTCATTGTTCTCGTCATTTAAAATTTCACATTCAAACCCAATGTAACAGTCTTGCTCAACGGATAATTGTATCCCTGATTCGCATGGCTAAATTCCGGATCCAGATACTTCAGACCAGTGATTGTAAGTAAGTTGTAACCGCTGATATATACCCTTATCCCCTGGATATTGATTTTCCTCATCCATTTGTCTGGTAGAGAATATCCAAGTTCGACATTCTTCAGACGGAGATATGCAGCATTCATCGTATTGAACTCGGAATTAGCGTCTGGATCAGATCCTGTATATCCATAATGCCCCTCTACCCATTCTGTGGCAGGGTCATACGGATTCGCATTCGGGTCTGCAGGATGCCAACGGTCCATAAACTGAGAAAGTGCTGTACTTCCACCCCACAAAGGCTGATACAACATCTCGGCAGGTGAAACATACTTGCTGCTTGCACCCTGGAAAAGCATCGAAAGGTCAAGACCTTTCCATGATGCAGAGAAAGTAAGTCCGTAGTTGATAAGTGGAATAGCATCAGTATTGGCAATCGGATGAACATCAAGATCGCTTATCATACCGTCACCGTTCCAGTCGAGGTACTCATAGTCACCCGGTAAAGCGCCGCGACCAGTGAATACATCATTATAGAATGCATCTTCCCAGGAGTCTATACGGCCGTTGCCCTCGTAGCCCCATTTGATGTTGTTGTACCTGTTGTTAGTGTTGTTTCTCCAATTATCATAGGAGTTGACCGCACGGGCTCTTTCCGCATACACAGTCATTGTCTTTGTATAAGAGAGATTGGCTTTGATCTGGTAAGCGAAATCCCCTACTCTGTTGGTATGCGAAAGTTCAAGATCAAATCCCTGCGTCCTGTCGCTGTTGAGGTTCTCCTGAGGGAGTACTGCTCCTACGACACCAGGAAGGCTATTCACCCTTGTAGCCAGCAGGCCGGACCTGTCGCGCCTGAAATACTCCGCTGTGATCCCGAAAAGACCACCCCATGCTTCCGCATCAATACCGACATTGAATGTCTTGGCAGTGTACCAAGTGATAGAATTGTTCGCGAGTCCCTTGTTAGCTGAACTGTTCACAAACTCTCCGTCGAATATGGCTCCCGGAGGAAGGGTATTGGCCCCTCCGTCCGTGGCAGGATAGTTATATCCGTTAAGGAACTGATAAGCCAATGCACTGTCATCTCCCATTATACCCCAGGATGCACGAACCTTGAAATCATTAATGAATTTAAGCGGTGACTCTTTCCAGAATTTCTCTTCCGATATACGGTATCCAGCAAACACTGAAGGGAAGAATCCCCATCTGGAGTTTTCCGGGAAGCGGGAAGAACCTTCATAACGGAATGCGAATTCGGCAATATATTTTCCAGCGTAATCATAGTTGAACCTTCCGACAAGAGCCTGGTTTGCATAATCGTACAAAGACCCAGACCCTGTACTCTGGTTAATCTGCTGACCGTCTTTGATTCCGGCGAAAATCTCGTTCATATTGAAGTCAGACTGCCTCTCACCATAGAAGTTGTCACCTTCTTTATGCTGGTTCTCAAACAGGAGCATTGCTCCTACATTATGCTTACCAAATGTATTATTATATTGGATCTGAGTCTGCCAGAGGGTATGGTTCTTTCCGTAATAATAACGGGCTACCCTGTTTGGAGCCTCTGTCTTGGCATTTTTAAGATGTGCGACAGTATTTTCTCCGTCACTGCTGTACAGGTTATATGCAGTACTGTACTCCTTGTTTTCGTTCATGATGAAGTCGTAACTGTACATAGCGCGTACAGACAGACCTTTAACACCAGGGATGTTATAAGTAAGAGCCGCATTTGACTGGAACCACTTGCTCTTATACTGGTTGTTTCCTGTAAGATCCGTATCCATCATAGCGACCGGATTCAATAGTGTGGCATTCCTAGGCTGCTGATACATCTTCTCCGCCTCATTATAATAAACAGGATCTGTCGGATCCATCAGCCACATCCCCCTTACAATATCCCAAGAACCGTAAACAGAAGACTCCCTGTCATCCATCATACCTGCGATATTCAGGTCAAATGTAAGATTTTTGGCTATCTTGGCCGAAATATTCGTACGGAGATTGTATTTTTCGTAATTTATCGCATCAGTCTGCAGAAAACTTCCCTGATACTGGTAACCGATACTTGCAAAATAACTTATCCTGTCTGTACCTCCACTGACATTAATATTATGCTGCGTCTGTGGAGCGGATTTACGGAATACGGCACCATACCAGTCGGTACTCTGCCTTGTCCCGTTAAGATATTCATTGATTTCTTCCTGTGAATGAGGAAGAGTCGGATTGAGAGCATCGACATTATGTCTTGCCTGCTCATTCCTAAGTATCATCCAATCTACCGCATCCACTGTTTCCGGAACATTAGACGGCATCTGCCATGTCATGTTACCAGAATAATTGATTGTGGTCTTTCCTTTAGTTCCCTTCTTAGTGGTGATAAGTATCACGCCGTTTGCAGCCCTTACTCCATACACAGCCGCAGAAGCATCTTTCAGGACAGAGATACTCTCAATGTCTTCGGGATCAACTCTCGCCATGTTGTCACGAGGCACTCCATCTATCACAACAAGAGGAGAACCGAAGCCTCGGATGTCAATGCTGTTGTTGAACTGCCCCGGCTCCGCTGAATTCTGAACAACGCGCAAACCAGCCACCTTACCGGTAAGCATGTTCTGGACATTCTCATTCTTGGTAGTGATGATTTCGCTGTTTTTCACGGCAGACACAGATCCGGTCATCGTCACCTTCTTCTGCACGCCATAACCGACAACGACAGTTTCTTCCAGCATCAAGGCATCCTCCTGCAGAACGATGTCATAATTCTGCTTGTCAGCCGAGACTGTGAATTTATAGTCAGCATAGCCTATACAAGAAACGACAAGCTCCACTCCAGGAGCCGCTTTCATAGAGAAATTTCCGCCGGCATCAGAGATGCAGCCATTAGAAGTGTCAGTAGGGTCAATGACAGCAGCGCCGATAACAGGAACGCCGTTGACATCGACTATCGTCCCTGAAACGGTAACTCTATCTATTGCTCCCCCCTGTGCAAAAGCCACTGTCGAAAGAATCGCCAGAGCAATGCTCAACAAACCTTTATAGAGGTTTGGCAAAAGTTTAGAAAATTTCATATACAGAGTTATTAGTTATATGTCTGCACATATTATACGCTGCAAAATTATAAAAAACTTTTTACTCTGCAATAAATTTTATGATTTATTAACATTTCTCGAACGTATATACTGTATATCAACGGATTATCCAATGGAATCAAAGTCCATACTTATACAATATTTATTCTTACAATGTGAAAAGTGGGCGACATGATATCGACTTACAACGCAGACAAATGAAAGCGGCTTCCCATAACAATGCGGAATGCCCATGGAAGTCACTGCTCTGTGACAATCCAACGCTCTATATTCCGTGTCCTGGAGGAGAAGTTCACCCCGATCTTGAAGAGCCTGCGCGGGTCGGAGGCGAACGGAAGGGCATACTGCCTGTCCTCGATCTGCTCCAGGGCCTCTTCGGCGCTGCCGTCCAGTTTGAACTCCATTACGTAGATGTAATCCCCGGTCTGAAGCACCAGGTCAATCCGGCCTTTCGAAGTCCGGTATTCCACCTGTGTGTATAGACCCGCCAGGCGAAACACGATGAAAAGTACGTTCTGGTAGTGCAGCTCGATGTCACGGGCCATCTCATACGGGCAGTCGGCAAGGAAACTCTGGAG
>JADILZ010000105.1 GCA_017695065.1 Candidatus Cryptobacteroides excrementipullorum | reverse complement strand
GTCACCGTCAGGTGACTGGGGGTGGACAGACAGGATTTCTGTTAACAGGGCCCAACAGGGCCGCACCGGAACGTCAGCGAGGTTTCCGTCAGGGAAACCGAAGCAGTGGAGGTGCCGGCGCAGCGAAGCGGAGCCGTATGCTCCACCGGGGCTGTCACCGTCAGGTGACTGGGGGTGGACAGACAGGATTTCTGTAAGAAATCCTGTCATAAATGATAAAATATTGATTTTTAGGATAATATTGTTAAACATAAATTCGTCGAACTGACGTTAATGTAACCATTTAATTGATGACACTATATGGAACAACCATTATCAAGGACTTGTCTTTACTACAGCCATGTGACCCTAGGGGCTAAGATGGAGCCTTTCGCGGGGTTTGATATGCCTATTCAGTATCAGGGTATAATCGAGGAGCATCAGGCGGTCCGTACACGGGCCGGGATGTTCGATGTATCCCACATGGGTGAGATCTTCGTCAGTGGCCCTGACGCGGAAAAATATGTGAACCATATCTTTACAAACGATGTGACTGATATGCCGGAGGGGAAGGTCCTTTACGGTATGATGCTTCACCAGGACGGGGGAGTGGTGGACGACCTTCTGGTCTACCGGCTTTTCGGAGGGAAGGGTTTCCTCCTGGTGGTCAATGCCTCCAATATCTCCAAGGACTTTTCATGGGCCTGCTCCCGCGCGGAGGGATATGATGTCCTGGTCGAGGACCGTTCGGAGGAATGGGGCGAAGTGGCCCTGCAGGGGCCCGAGGCCGAGAATGTGATGCTCCAGGTCATGGGGCTTGATGTGAAGGACCTTGTGTTCTACACTTTTGCGGAACTGAAATGGAACGGTTACATGCTGATTGTCAGCAGGACAGGATATACGGGGGAGGACGGTTTCGAGATTTACGGCTCTCCGGAGGCAGTGTGCCATGTGTGGAAGACGCTTCTGGATGCCGGAGTGCAGCCGTGCGGGCTGGGCTGCAGGGACACCCTGCGTTTCGAGGCCGGGCTGCCGCTCTACGGGCATGAACTGAGCGACACGGTCACTCCGGTGGAAGCCGGGCTGGGGATGTTCGTGAAGGTGGACAAGGGTGACTTCTGCGGACGGGATGCTATAGTGAGCCAGAAAGCCGAAGGCGTGAAACGGAAGGTAGTAGGTATCGAACTGAAGGACAAGGCTATACCGCGTGCCGGCTACCCTGTCATGGCAGGCGGGGTGGCAGTCGGGACTGTCACTACGGGGTACCGCTCCATCTCCACAGGCAAGAGCCTGTGCATGGCCCTCGTGCCCGCTGAGTATGCCGCTCTCGGTACGGAACTCGAAGTGGAGATCCGCCACAAGCGTTTTCCCGGTACGGTATGCAGGAAACGTTTCTATCAGACCAATTACAAGAAATGAATGTATAATAATAACCAATAATTGATCAATATCATGTCAAAGACTATCGAAGGACTTTATTACAGCCAGTCCCATGAATGGGTGAAGGCAGAGGGTAACATTGCGCTCATAGGTATAACCGACTATGCCCAGGAGGCACTCGGAAGTATCGTATATGTGGATATGCCGCAGGAAGACGACACAGTGGATGCGGAGCAGGATTTCGGGGCGGTGGAAAGCGTGAAGGCTGCCAGCGACCTGATTTCTCCTGTGTCGGGGACGGTAAGGGAGGTGAACACCGCACTTGAGGATTCCCCGGCCCTGCTTAACACCGCACCTTACGAGAACTGGATAATCAAGGTGGAAATGTCAGACCCGTCCCAGCTTGACAACCTCATGTCTGCTGCGGACTATGCCGCCTACTGCGAAACACTTTAGCCTATGCAGTGTCCGTATTTTCCTCACACGCAAGAAGATCTGAAACAGATGCTTGACAAGGCCGGCGCTGTCTCCCTGAGGGACCTGTTCGCCGATGTGCCGGAAGAATTCATCTATAAAGGGGAATTCAACCTTCCGGATGCTATGTCCGAGATGGAGGTCCTCGAGACATTCCGCCGGATGGAAAGCCTGGACAGGCCGCTGACCGTCTTCTGCGGGGCGGGTGCATACGACCACTATGCCCCTGCCGTCATCAGGTATATCCTGTCGCGCTCGGAGTTCCAGACCGCCTATACCCCGTATCAGGCGGAGATTTCACAGGGTACTCTCAGGTATATATTCGAGTTCCAGAGCATGATATGCTCGCTTACAGGGATGGACTGTGCCAACGCTTCCATGTACGATGGTCCCACTTCCGCCGCCGAGGCCATGATGATGTGTGTGGCCGCTTCCAGACGCAGGCGCAGGATACTGGTTTCTGCAACCCTGCTTCCGCAGGTGCTGGACGTGGTAAGGACCTATGCCGATTATCATGGAATGGATGTGGGCACTGTCGCTCAGGCTGACGGGGTCACATCCGCGGATTCTCTCAGGGAGCTTCTCTCTGCAGGGGATGTTGCCGGTGTCCTTGTCCCGGGGATAAACAGGTACGGCATCATCGAGGACCTGACAGGGTTCGCGGACGCTGTCCACAGTACCGGGGCCATCCTTGCGGTCTATTCCGACCCGTCATCCCTTGCAGTCATAAGGACTCCGGGCGAATGGGGCGCGGACATAGCCTGCGGTGATGCGCAGAGTCTGGGTATGCCTCTGTCTTTCGGCGGGCCTTATGCCGGTTTCCTTGCCTGCCGCAAGGAATATATGCGGAAGCTGCCGGGAAGGATTGTCGGGGCTACGTCAGATGCGCAGGGACGGCGTGCTTTCGTGCTGACCCTCCAGGCCCGCGAGCAGCATATCCGCAGGGAGAAGGCCACGAGCAACATCTGCTCCAACCAGTCCCTGATGGCTCTGTATGCGACTGTATATCTGTCTCTTATGGGCTATGAGGGTCTGAAGCGTGCCAATGATCTTTCATACGCCGGCGCCCATTATCTCCATGACAGGCTCATCGCCACGGGATGCTTCGAGGACGTGTTCGACAAGCCTTTCCTGAAGGAGTTCGTGCTCCGTTCGTCTGTCCCTGCGGACCAGCTTCAGCGTTCACTCGCCGAGGAAGGTTTCTTCGCCGCCCTGCTGACAGAGGAGGGTTACGTATCCTTCTGCGTGACAGAGAAACGTTCGCGTGAAGAGATCGACCGCCTCCTTGCCGTAATCAGGACAGTAATCTGACCTGCTTTACTATAGATTGTTGATTTATATTGTATTGAAAAAATAATACCTACCGACGCGAAATATGAAATATTACGATAGACTGATTTTCGACCTTTCCTCTCCGGGCCGCTGCGGGTACTCCCTTCCCGAAAACCGTTGGGGAACTTCCTCGGACGGATTGCCCGATGGGCTGCGCCGCAAGGATTCTCCCGTCCTCCCGCAAGTCAGTGAACCGGATGTTGTAAGGCACTATACCAATCTCTCCCAGATGAATTTCGGGGTCGATTCCGGTTTCTATCCTCTCGGCAGCTGTACCATGAAGTACAACCCGAAGGTGAACGAGGAAGTGGCATCCCTGCCCGGGTTCGCCTCTTTGCACCCGCTCCAGCCGGAGTGGACTGTCCAGGGCGCCTTGAAGCTGTACTATGATCTTTCCAGGGCACTGTCCACGCTGACAGGCATGGCGGAGTTCTCGCTCAACCAGTTCGCCGGAGCGCATGGCGAACTCACGGGGCTCATGATCATGAGGCAGTATCACCGTCTGCGCGGGGATGACCGCAGGACCAGGGTGATCGTGCCTGACAGCGCCCACGGCACCAACCCCGCAAGCGCGGCTGTCTGCGGGCTGTCTGTCGTCCAGGTTCGTTCCCTTGAAGACGGGACCATAGATGTGGAGGCCCTTAAAGGCCTGCTGGATGACACTGTAGCCGGGATCATGATGACCAATCCGAACACCCTCGGGCTTTTCGAGACCCACGTGAAGGAAATCGCGGAGCTTGTCCACGGATGCGGTGGGCTGCTCTACTATGACGGGGCCAACATGAACGCTCTTCTCGGCCAGGTGCGCCCCGGTGACATGGGGTTCGACATCATGCACCTGAACCTGCACAAGACATTCTCCACGCCTCACGGAGGGGGAGGCCCCGGGGCAGGGCCTGTGGGGGTTGTCCCTGCACTTGCGCATTGCCTTCCTTATCCGAGGGTCATCCGCAGACCTGACGGCAGGTATGCCCTCATGACAGACAAGGATTCATGCGGGAGGATCTCCGGATTTATGGGCAATTTCGGTGTCCTGCTCAAGGCGTACGCCTATATCCTTATGCTTGGAAAGCAGAATGTCCGTAATGTGGGACCTTATGCCGTGCTGGCGGCCAACTACATAAAGGAAAGCCTGAAGGACTGCTACAAGCTGCCTGTCAAGGGCCTGTGCAAGCATGAGTTTGTCTTCGACGGTCTTGAGGACACTTCTTCCGGGGTCACCACACTTGATGTGGCCAAGAGGCTCCTGGACTACGGGTTCCATGCCCCGACAATCTATTTCCCTCTGCTGTTCCACCAGTCGATGATGATCGAGCCTACGGAGACGGAGTCGAAGGAGACCATGGATGCTTTCATCGGGGCTATGAGGAAGATAGCGGAGGAGGCCAAGTCGGATCCGGAACTGCTGCGCTCCGCTCCGCACAATACGCCTGTGGGCCGTCCCGACGAGACTGTCGCCGCCACGCATCCTGTCCTGAAGTATCAGGATATGTAGATTTGAATATTGATTTTATAAATGTCGAATTGACTTTGTTTTATGATCAAGTCAGATATTATAATAATTGGTGCAGGCCCGGGCGGTTACGAGACCGCCCTTCTGGCCGCAGGACGCGGGAAAACGGTTACACTGATCGAGGCCGGGCCGGTGGGCGGCACCTGCCTGAACGAGGGTTGTATCCCCACCAAGTCCCTGTGCCGGAGCGTGGAAGTGCTGGAGGAGATGAAGACAGCGAAGACATTCGGGGTCAGTCCGGGAGAATATTCGTTTGACTTCAGGGCCGCCATGGCCCGCAAGGAGGCTGTCGTGGCCCAGTTGCGCGGCGGCGTGGAGACCCTGCTGTCGAACAAGCTGATTAACCTGGTGCATGGAAAAGCCACGTTCAAATCCCCTTACACAATATCGGCAGGGGATGAGGAGTTCTCGGCTCCGGACATTATCATAGCCACAGGCTCGAAGTCTTTCATCCCGCCTATACCCGGGGCGGACGACCCTGACGTAATCACGTCGTCGGAGGCCCTGTCCCTGGATTCCGTGCCGGCAAGGCTATGTATCATAGGGGCCGGGGTGATAGGGCTTGAGCTGGCCTCTGTGATGAGCGCATTCGGTAGCAGCGTGACTGTGCTCGAGTCCTGCCGGGAAATCCTTCCGAGGTTTGACTCTGATATAGCCAAGAGGCTGAAGCAGAGCCTTTCACGTCAGGGTATCAGCATTGTCACCCAGGCTACGGTGCAGAGTGTGGGACGCATGGCCGACGGACTGGAGGTCAGGTATGACCTGAAAGACAAGGCGGCTTCTGTGGCCGCGGACAAGGTGCTTGTGGCCGTTGGCCGCAGGGCGGACCTGGATGCAATGAACTTCCGGGACATAGGACTGGAGATGACCCCGAAGGGGGTCGTCGTGGACGGAAATATGCAGACAAATATCCCTCACATCTATGCCATCGGTGATGTCGTGGGCAGGTATATGCTTGCCCATGAGGCTGTGGCGCATGGCCGCAAGGCCCTGGACCACATTTGCGGTATTGATAACCTTACTGATCTGGAGCTGATGCCTGCGGCTGTCTTCACAAGTCCGGAGGCGGCGTCTGTCGGCCTGACCGAGCAGCAGTGCAAAGACCAGGGTATCACCTGCTATGCCCGCAAGACATTCTTCCGCTCCAACGGCAAGGCTGTCTGCATGGACCAGACCGACGGCATCTGCAAACTCATTGTCGGTGGAGTCCCCGGAGATCCTGACGGCAAGATCCTCGGCTGTCACCTTCTCGGCCCGCACGCCTCCGACCTCATCATGGAAGCCGCAGCCCTGATCTCCTGCGGAGCTACCCTGCGCACCCTCGAGAGCCTCATCCACCCTCATCCTACCCTGAGTGAAATATTCATCTGATACGGTAGCGGCCAGGATTTTCTACGCATTCTTGCAGAGGATATATGGATAAGATACGTGAACATGAAAACCTGCGCGGCTGCGCGGAAGGTATGCTCATCCGGGCCGAAGAACCGGGTGACTTCGACATTATACGTGAACTTGTAAGGCTCTCTTTCAAGGATATGGAAGAGAGCGACCATACGGAGCACCTTCTGGTGGACCGCATAAGACGCTCTGATGCTTATATTCCGGCTCTGTCCCTGGTGGCAGAGGTGCCTGGTGCAGGTGTCGTCGGGCATGTGATGCTGTCAAAGGTGGAGGTGGTCTCGGAAAAGGGGAGCGTGGCTCTTCCTGGAGTCGCCCCGCTGTCTGTGCTGCCCGGCTTCCAGAGGAAAGGCATAGGCGGCAGACTGTTGCTCGATGCACACAGGCGGGCTGCTGAGGCGGGATACAGGGGTGCCCTGCTTCTCGGGCATAAGGACTATTACCCGAGATTCGGCTACAGGAGAGCCTCCCTTTTCGGTATCAGATTCCCGTTCGACGCCCCTGACGAGTGTTGCATGGCCGTGGAATTCCGTCCCGGAAGCCTTGACGGCGTGCATGGGGAAGTCCGTTATCCGTCCGTGTTCTTCGAATGAGCCTCCCTGCTTCCGTCCACAGTGTATGTTCCTCAATATGTCCGTGTGATACCTACAGGCTTTCAAGGATTTCCTTCAGGACCGTCTGTGCGGATACCACCCTGTTGGCGGCCTCTGGAATGACGATTGACTGCGGGCTTTCTATGACTTCATCGGAGACAATCATGTTCCTCCTGACAGGGAGGCAGTGCATGAAATACGCGTTGTCGGTCAGAGCCATTTTCCTGCTGTCCACGGTCCATGAACGGTCCATGCTCAGGACTTTCCCGTAGTTCTCCCCCTCGTATGCTGCCCAGTTCTTCGCATAGACGAAGTCCGCGCCTTCCAGCGCCTTGTCCTGGTCGTACTCCACCCTTGCGGTTCCGACGAACGACGGGTCGAGCTCGTATCCGTGCGGATGTGTTATGACAAATTCGTAGTCAGTCATCTGCATCCCTTCGGCGAATGAGTTCGGCACCGCCTGCGGAAGAGCCTTAGGGTGCGGGGCCCATGTCATCACCACTTTCGGGCGGTCCTTCTTCCTGTATTCTTCAATAGTGATTATGTCGGCGAATGTCTGGAGCGGATGCCTTGTGGCGGCCTCCATGCTGAACACAGGCTTGCCTGAATACCTGATGAACTGCTCCAGGATTTTCTCTCCGTAGTCGTCTTCCTTGTTTTCGAACCTTGCGAATGACCTCACTCCTATCACGTCGCAGTAGCAGCCCATCACAGGGATGGCCTCGAGCAGATGCTCCGGCTTGTCCCCGTCCATCACCACTCCTCTCTCGGTCTCGAGTTTCCACGCCCCCTGGTTCACGCCCAGGACCATGACGTTCATCCCGAGGTTCATCGCAGCCTTCTGGGTGCTGAGCCTGGTGCGGAGACTGGAGTTGAAAAACAGCATAAGCAGGGTCTTGTTTCTCCCGAGTGACTGGTCGTCAAACGGATGCGCTTTTACATACATTGCTTTCCGTACGGCTTCCCTGATGTCGCCGAGCTGGAGTATTGAAGTGAAATGTCTCATAAAATTTATCTCTGGAAATTTTAAAGCAGTTTCTCAAATTTTTTTTACTTTTGCGCCCGCAAAAAATATACGGTATATGTCAACGGATCTTCGTAAAGGGCATCTTTCGATGCTTGCTGCGAGCACCATGTGGGGAGCGATGGCCCCGGTCTCCAAATATGTGATGTCCGCAGGACTGATAGGCTCTATCGTGGTCACTGATGTGCGCATCTTCGGTGCGGCCGTCCTTTTCTGGGTCTTCTCGCTTTTCACTGGCGGAGAGAAAGTTGACAGGAAGGATTATCTGAAGATGTTCTTCGCCGGGCTTTTCGCCATAGTCCTGAACCAGGGTGTCTATATCACAGGTGTCTCCATGACATCCCCGGTGGACGCCTCCATCATCACAACCTCGCTCCCGATAGTCACCATGATATTCGCCGCCATCTGGCTGAAGGAGCCCATCACGGTGATGAAGGCCGGAGGTGTGCTGCTCGGACTGGGAGGCGCGCTTCTTCTCGTGTTCGGGAACAGGCTCATGCCCGGGGCGGGAGTCTCCGGATCGGCCTCCGCCGGCTCCTCCAACCTCCTTGGAGACCTGCTGTGTTTCTGCGCCCAGTGCTCGTATGCGGTCTATCTCGTCCTGTTCAAAGATCTGATTGTCAAGTATTCACCAGTCACGCTGATGAAGTGGATGTTCACATTCGCTTCCGTGGTGATGATTCCGTTCTCCATAGGGAAATTCATCTCCGCACCCTGGGAGGCTGTGCCTCTGACGCAGTTCGCCGGCATGGCGTTCATACTTTTCTGCGGGACTTTCCTTTGCTATCTCCTTGTGCCTGTCGGCCAGAAGAACCTGCGGCCTACGCTTGTCGCGATGTACAACTATGTCCAGCCCGTCGTGGCTACCGTGGTTGCAATCATCTGGGGCATGGACAGCTTCAATATCCTGAAAGTCCTTGCCGTCATCCTCGTCTTCGCCGGTGTCCTGCTCGTGAACCGCAGCAAGTCCAGGGCGGATGTGCTGAATGCCTCAGCAGGTAAGTGAGTCAAATGCCTTCACAAATCCTTCTGCTGTCTCCTGCGATACAGTGAGCGACGGGAGAAGACGTATGACTGAAGCTCCTGCCGCACCTGTGAAATAGTGCCTGTCAAACAGCAGCCTGTCACGCAGTCCGGCATGTTCTTCCTTTATCTCAAGCCCTATCATAAGTCCTTTCCCCCTGTACTCCTTCAGGGCGTGATGCAGCTTTCCGTCAGGGTGGAATGCAGCAGAGAAATAATCCCCGATACGCGCCGCGTTCTCTATCAGGTGCTCGTGCTCTATCACATCCAGGACAGCCAGGGCTGCCGTGCATGCCAGGTGGTTTCCTCCGAAGGTGGTCCCGAGCATGCCGTATTCGGCTTTTATATCAGGACTTATCACCACGCCCCCTATCGGGAATCCGTTTCCCATGCCTTTGGCCATGGTCACGATGTCGGCTGTTATCCCGGCGTGCTGGTGAGCGAAGAATTTCCCTGTCCTTCCGTAGCCGGACTGTATTTCGTCCAGGATGAGGAGAGTACCGTGTTTCCGGCACAGCTCTTTCAGTGCAACAAGGAAGTCTGCGGACGGTTCGAATATCCCTGCCACGCCCTGTATGCCTTCTATCATTACTCCTGCATAATCCCCTGAAGCGAGTTCTCTTCCGGCTGCGTCAAGGTCATTCAGCGGGATGAATGTCACGTTTTCTGAAGAGTTGAAAGGCGAGCGGAGCTTGGGGTTGTCGGTGGCTGCGACTGCGCCGGATGTCCTTCCGTGGAACGATCTGGCGAAGGCGAGTATCCTGCTTCTTCCTGTATGGAATGAAGCCAGTTTCATGGCGTTTTCATTGGCTTCCGCCCCGCTGTTGCACAGGAAAAGCGAATAGTCGTCGTATCCGCTTATCTTGCCGAGCCTGTGCGCAAGCTCTTTCTGGAGCGAATTCTGTACAGCGTTGGAGTAGAATCCGAGCTTGGCCAGCTGGTCGGACAGCATCTTCACATAGTGCGGATGCGAATGTCCGATGGATATGACCGCATGTCCTCCGTAAAGGTCCGTGTATTCAGCCCCGTCCTTGTCCCAGAGGGTGGTGCCGAGCCCTTTTACCGGCTCTATGTCCCATAGTTTGTATGTCTTGAAGAGTTCCATAATCTTTTTTCTGAAATCTGTCGGTTGTACTGTCCTGCCGTCTCTGTCAGAATGCAGAAGCCTTGAGCTTCAGTCCTGCTGTCTCCTCCAGGCCGAACATCAGGTTCATGTTCTGCACCGCCTGGCCGCTTGCTCCTTTCACAAGGTTGTCAATCACCGAGGCCACATGCACATATCCGTCATGCAGCTCGAGGTGGAGCAGCCCTTTGTTGGTATTGACCACTTCCTTCATAGAGACCGGTGCTTCCGAATGGAACACGAACGGTGAAGACGCGTAATAGCTTTCATACAGTTCCCTGTATGCCGCTTCATTGTAACCTTCTGAGGCCCTTGTATATACGCTCGCGAAAATGCCGCGTGTGAAGTCCCCGCGCATGGGCACGAAATTCACCGCCGGACATCCTTCCGGAGTGACTCCCGGACCGGCTCCGTCCATGGCGGGGGAGACCCCTGCCATCACGCTGCCTATATTCTTCCGTATCTCTGCAAGATGCTGGTGTGTAAACAGTTTGTAAATAGAGATGTTGTCTGACCTGTAGCTGAAGTGCGATGTCTCCGAGAGTTTTTTCCCTGCGCCGGTGGAGCCTGTGATGGCTGTCACATGAATTTCGTCCTTGAGCAGGCCGGAGGCCGCCAGTGGCAGGAGGGCCAGCTGGATGGCGGTGGCGAAGCATCCCGGGTTGGCTATGTCATGGGCATTGCGGCATCTGTCCCTGTCCTGCTCGCAGAGCCCGTAAATGAAGTCCCGCCCTGCGTATTTGCCCTCCAGGCGGAAATCGTTGCCCAGGTCTATTATCCTGCATCCCGGGCTTATCTCGTGTGTGTCAATGAATTGCCTTGACAGCCCGTGCCCGAGGCACAGGAAAAGCACGTCAGGGTCGTTGAGGTCTGTCCCGAACTTCAGTCCGGTCTCGCCCAGCAGGTCCCTGTGGACTTCAGCCACAGGTGTGCCTTCTGATGATGTGGTGGTAGCTGCCACTACATCCACATCGGGGTGGTTCAGCAGGATCCTGAGGAGTTCCCCTCCCGTGTATCCCGTAGCGCCTGCTATTGCCGCTCTGATTTTCATGTCCTGTTGTGGATTGTGCCGCGAGGCTATTTGGAGATGGCATCCTCGGCGCTTTCGCCGTTCACGCTGTAGTAGATTTTCAGCGGGTTGGCGAGCACCTTTGTGAAACCGACCACGTCCGCCCCTGTGTAAGACTTGTTTATCTCGCCGTAGGAGCCGAACTTCGAACTCATGAGGTCATGGCTGCTGCTGCATCCAAGGACAGAGAAATGATAAGGCATCAGGGCCACTTCCACTTCGCCGGTCACGTGCTGTTCCATGTTGTCCATCATGGCCTCCATGTCCCTCATCACCGGGTCGAGGTACATGGCCTCGTGCATCTGCTGCCCGTACCATACGGAGATCTGGTCCTTCCAGTAGAGCTGTCCTTTGGTAAGTACGTGTTTTTCAAGCAGATGATGTGCCTTGATGAGGATGAGCGGGGCTGCGGCCTCGAATGCCACACGTCCCTTTATCCCTATTATGGTGTCACCCACGTGGATGTCCCTTCCGATCCCGTACGGGGCTGCGGCCCCGCGTACTGCCAGGATTACCTCCACCGGGCTCATTTTCTTGCCGTTGAATGATACTGGCTCGCCTTTCTCGAAGCCTATCTTTATGTGCTCGGGCGTAGATTTGGTCACTTTTGTAGGGTAAGCCTCCTCAGGGAGCCATCCGTCTGATGAAAGTGTCTCCACCCCTCCGATGCTTGTGCCCCAGAGTCCCTGGTTGATGGAGTACTTGGCCTTCTCCCACGAGAAGTTGAAACCGTGTTTCTGCAGGTAGTCTATCTCTTCCTGGCGTGTGATGCCGAGCTCCCTTATCGGGGCTATGACCTCCACTTCCGGAGCGAGTATCTCGAACACTATGTCGAACCTCACCTGGTCATTCCCGGCCCCGGTGCTGCCGTGCGCGACGGCTCCGGCTCCTGTCTTCTTTACATGCTTCAGCACTTCGAGAGCCTGGAACACCCTTTCGGAACTCACTGACAGCGGATATGTCGCGTTCTTCAGTACGTTGCCGAAAATCAGATACTTGAGCCCGTGCCTGTAGTATGTGTCCACTGCATTCACGTTTACATGCGATGCTGCGCCGAGATCGAGGGCACGCTTCTCTATCGCCTTTTCCTCCTCTTCGGAGAATCCGCCGGTATTCACCATTATGGTATGCACTTCAAGACCTTTTTCGTTCTTGAGATACGGGATGCAGAAAGAGGTGTCGAGACCTCCGCTGAATGCGAGCACTACTTTATTGTTCTTCATGATTTTTCGGATTTTTATGGCCGTAAAGGCCGGTTTCTGTCTGTTCGGTTCTTTGTCTGGTGAACACCCTGTGCTATTGGGCGATGCGCACCTCCATCCGGTTGATGGCTATATGCTCCTTGGGGTCGTACAGGAGCCCGGTGCACAGGCACATGCGGTAGCTGTTCTTCTCGAGGATCTGGAAATTCCTGCATCCCTGGCATCCTTTCCAGAATTCAGGGTCGTTCGTAAGTTCGGAGAACGGTACAGGCCTGAATCCAAGCTCGTAGTTCATCTTCATGACAGCCGCTCCTGTGGTGATGCTGAATATCTTGGCCTGCGGGAATTTCCTGCGTGAAAGGAGGAATATCTGCTCCTTGATCCTCTTTGCCAGTCCCACCCCGCGGAAGGGATGCGCTACGATCAGCCCCGAGTTGGCCACGTACTGCTTGCCTCCCCAGGTCTCGATATAGGAAAAGCCGGCGAATCTTCCGTCTTCGGCTATGGCTATCACAGCCTTGCCGGCCTTCATCTTCTCGATTACATACTCAGGAGTACGCTTGGCGATTCCTGTACCTCTTTCCTGCGCTGAGATATACACTTCGTCGCAGATTTCCTGAGCGAACTTCGCGTGGCTTTCATCAGCCACCATTACTTCGATTTCCATTTTCTCAAATCTTGTTTTCAGGAATGTCAGGCCAAGACGGATACAGCAAAACACATGAAGCCCCTAACGGCAAGACAAACCTGGATTGTCAATTGCAATTAAATGCTTGTTTTAAACTTCGTATTCGGTAATCTTGTGGAAAATCCGGTAACAAAAGTTTCTAGAATTTGGGAAGGTAAGAGAGTTACCCTCCTATATTCGGACTAAAGACCTTCGTCGGGCCTCCGAAAACATGAAACTGTGTAGAAATATGTTACCTGTTTTGTTCATATCGGCGGCAAAGGTAATACAATTCTTGAATAATTTGCTATTTTTGTCGGAAAAATTTTTTAATCGGCATTCCGGCCTGTCATCCAGATTGCCCGGCCGGGGGTGCAACAGCTGAAAAGAACAGATGAAAAAGAGACCTGCCAACACAATAGATCCGGAATATCTCAGGAAGCAGAGAGCCTCTCTGGTGAGGAAGCACCGGCAGGTGATATATCTCAATGACAGCGAAATGGCAGCCATCTCCAAATACTGCGAACTCTTCAAGGTCCACACCAGGACTGTCCTTTTCCGCGAGGCCATCATGGAGAAAGTCCTCAAGGAACTCGAGGACAATCACCCGACGCTTTTCTGACAGTTTTTGACAACCTCATCAAACTGGCCGCATTTCCTCTGTGCGCATCCTTCCGATTCTCATGTCCTGCCCGGACAGGACTCCCTGAACTCTTATGCTTGATTATTGCCGGCCATGCCGATTGAAAGGGCGTGTTAATCAGATATTTTTCAATAAAACTATATGATATAGTTTGCTGAACTAAAAAATATAATTATATTTGTGCCATAACAATGATTATAATTCCATTATTATGGCATCAGAGATCAGGAAAACCGCAAAACCGTCGGAGAAGGAGGAGCAGATCCTCGACATATTCTGGGCCCGGGGGCCGCTTTTCGTCAAGGAGGTCCAGGGTCTTCTGCCTGAGCCCAGGCCTCATGTCAATACTGTAGCGACAATGGTGCGCTCCCTTGAGTCGAAGGGATACCTGAAGCATGAGTCCTTCGGTGGTGCATTCAGGTACAGCGCCACATTCAGCAAGGATGAATACAAGAGCGAATCTTTCGGTGAGCTTGTGAGGAAATACTTCAAGGATTCCTGGCGTCTTGCCGTATCTAGTTTCGTGAAAGAGGAAAAGCTCTCTGCGGATGACCTCAGGGAGATACTTGCAGACCTGGAGAACATGAAGAAAACCGGCCATGAGTGAATATGCCTTATATCTGGTACGCTCGTCTGTCTGCCTGGGACTCCTGTATGTCATATATATGGCAGTGCTCGGCAGGGTCAACCGCCCGGCACTCCGCAGGTGGGTCCTGATGATTTCGGCTTCGCTTTCGCTGGCCATGCCGCTTGTGCAGGTGGAGATTCCGAGGAAGGTCTTCATCAGTTCAGAACACCCCTCCGGCCTTATGCTGTCCGGAAACCAGGTTTCAGGAGAGGATGCCGCGCATCCTGCGCCTGCCGCTTTTCCTGATACCGGACTGCAATGGGCAGGGCCTGGTGCGGCCATTGACGATGATGCAGGTGTCTCCCATACTGCCGGAAAGGTCGCTGGTGCCGTGTATTTCTCAGGCGTTGCCGCAGTACTTGCCTCGGTAGCCATGTCCATAGCGGGACTGTACTCTATAAAAGGACGCCGGTTCCGCCTCGGACGGAAAAGGAGGGCTGTGCTTGTCATTGCAGGAGACAATGTCGCTCCAATAAGCTGGTTCGGAAGAATATGTATCGGCAGGAATGATTTCTCAGAGGCGGGAAGGCAGATCGTGATGCATGAACTGGAGCATGCCAGACGGCTGCATTCCTTGGATATGCTCTTTGCCGGTGTTATCGCGGCAATGCAGTGGTTCAACCCTTTGGCATGGCTGTTCCGCCGTGAACTCTCCGCCGTCCACGAGTACGAGGTGGACCGTTCCATGATAGAAAAGAACATCGATGTTATCCGATATGTACAACTGCTGCTTGCGAAAGCCACCGGGGCTGCCCCCGGACTGGCCAATGGCTTCCGTCAAAGCATCATTAAAAACAGAATCGCCATGATAACAAGAAAAAAATCCCCGGGAAGGACAGTGCTCCTGGCGCTGTACCTTGTCCCGTTCACATGCTTGGGGACAGTGGCCTTCGCGCAGTGGAAGACTGTCCCGGTATTCACGGAAAGCGGCCTGACAGATACGGTAGCCCATTCCGTGGCTGAGTTTTCCGCCGTTTCCGATACCCTGGAAGATATGGCAGGAGTGACTGTAAACGGGGAGAAAGTGATTTCAGACCGTATCGTCAAATTCCCGTACAGTGCAGGAGAGAAGGCTCTGGTCTTTCTGCCAAGAGGAGACGGAGACCCTTCTTCTGAAGCGGAACTTACTGTCATTCACGGCCAGTACAAGCCCGGTCGCCCGGGAGAGGAAAAATGTTCTGTCGGAAATCTCGTGGAGACCATTGCCGCTACAGATTCCATGCGTAACATAGCTGTTTTCTGCCGTCCTGAAACTTCTATGGGTATCCTGAAGGATGTCTCGGATGTCCTTGGGGACGCTTTTCCTGAGTGCAGCCTGACCGTTCACAGGGATATGGAAAGAAGGTCGATGCGGGCTTTTGTGGATGATGTATCGGGAATTGACAGGACTGCATTCCGTCAGCCTGATAACGGTGATTTCAGGTGGAGCCGGGAAAAACAGGAAAAGACAGTCATAGTGAGATGCAACGATAAAAATGTGTTTTTCATTGCCTTTTCGGACGACAGTCTGGTTTCATCGGATCCTGACGAAGTCCTGGAATTCTGTGAAAAAGCCATGTCCGAGGCAGCTCCGGGAACATATACCATGATAAACTGGGGGTGTGACAGGATCACCAGTTTCGGGCCTATGGACAGGGTCTTGTCATGGTTTATGGAGAAAGGGCTGGAGATAGAGATGGCCTTCGATATGAAAGATACTTCTGCGCTGCATTAAGTCTTTACCTCGGAAAGCCGCGTGCCTCAATAAGTCTCGAGATCCTGCCATGAAGGGAATTTCTTGTCTCCGTCGATATAGAATTTCATCTCGCCTTCGCCCCACCATACGTTGTTGCGGAGTCCCCATCCCATGTATGCACTG
Source organism: Candidatus Cryptobacteroides excrementipullorum (assembly GCA_017695065.1). Classification (GTDB taxonomy): domain Bacteria; phylum Bacteroidota; class Bacteroidia; order Bacteroidales; family UBA932; genus Cryptobacteroides; species Cryptobacteroides excrementipullorum. The sequence continues at coordinate 5,320 of JADILZ010000105.1, read as the reverse complement.
ACATAATGTCCTTTGCCTTTAATGCCGTCCACTACGGTAAAGTCGGATGTCTCGTTGTATCTTGCCGGTCTACGTGATGGATTTACATATAAAACAAAAAAAAGACGGAAACCGGTTTGCGGCTTCCGTCTTTTTCATATGCTGTCCCGGGAAATCCCGGAAAGATGTTACTGCTCGTCAGGTCCCTGGTTGTCCGGGCCGTTGCTGCCGCCCTGTGGACCGCCCTGGTAAGGGTTCTGAGGACCTCCCTGCTGTGCGCCTGCTGCCCTGGCCATATCCTCGGAAGCTGCATGCCATGCATTGTTCAGAGCCTCGGTGTATCTGTCGATGTCGCTGATGTTCTGTGACTTGACAGCTTCTTTAAGGCTGCCGAGCGCAGTCTCGATAGCGCCTTTCTTGTCGGCAGGAATCTTGTCGCCGTACTCTTTGAGGTTCTTGTCGCTCTGGAAGCAGAGGGCATCCGCGTTGTTGATCTTGTCCACACGCTCTTTCTCTGCCTTGTCGGCTGCCTCGTTGGCCTTGGCCTCGTCACGCATCCTCTTGATCTCGTCCTCGCTGAGTCCTGATGAAGCCTCGATACGGATCTTCTGCTCCTTGCCGGTGGCCTTGTCCTTTGCTGAAACGTTCAGGATACCGTTGGCGTCGATGTCGAATGTAACCTCAATCTGAGGGATTCCCCTTGGAGCCGGTGCGATGCCGTCGAGGTGGAAACGTCCGATTTCCTTGTTATCCTTTGCCATAGGACGCTCGCCCTGGAGTACATGTATCTCGACTGAAGGCTGGTTGTCAGCTGCAGTGGAGAAAACCTCCGACTTGCGGGTAGGGATGGTGGTGTTGGATTCGATGAGCTTTGTCATCACGCCGCCCAGAGTCTCGATACCGAGTGAAAGCGGGGTCACATCCAGAAGGAGGACATCTTTCACGTCACCTGCGAGGACACCGCCCTGGATAGCCGCTCCGATGGCCACTACCTCGTCCGGGTTCACACTCCTGTTAGGCTCCTTGCCGAAGAACTTCTTGACGATCTCCTGGATTGCAGGGATACGTGTAGATCCGCCGACCAGAAGCACCTCGTCTATGTCTGATGCAGAAAGGTTTGCATCTGCAAGGGCTTTGCGGCAAGGCTCTATTGTCCTCTGTATGAGGCTGTCTGCCAGCTGCTCGAATTTTGCCCTTGTGAGTGTCTTCACCAGATGTTTAGGAATACCGTCCACAGGCATTATGTAAGGCAGGTTGATCTCTGTGGAGGTCTGGCTTGAAAGCTCGATTTTCGCTTTCTCGGCTGCCTCTTTCAGCCTCTGCAGAGCCATAGGGTCTTTCTTCAGGTCTATCCCGCCGTTCTCGGCTGCAAATTCTGAAGCGAGCCAGTCTATGATCACCTGGTCGAAATCATCACCTCCAAGGTGTGTATCACCGTTGGTGGATTTCACCTCGAATACTCCGTCGCCCAGCTCGAGGATGGATATATCGAATGTACCGCCACCGAGGTCGTACACTGCAATCTTCATGTCTTTGTTTTTCTTGTCAAGACCGTATGCAAGGGCTGCTGCGGTAGGCTCGTTGATGATACGTTTCACATCAAGCCCGGCGATTTTTCCGGCCTCTTTCGTGGCCTGCCTCTGTGAGTCGGAGAAGTATGCAGGCACTGTGATGACAGCCTCTGTAACTTCCTGCCTCAGATAGTCTTCCGCAGTCTTCTTCATCTTCTGGAGAATCATCGCTGAAATCTCCTGCGGGGTGTAGAGACGCCCGTCGATATCCACACGCGGAGTGTTGTTGTCACCCCTTACGACCTTGTAAGGCATCCTCTCGATCTCTTTCCCTACCTGGTCGTAGGTCTCGCCCATGAACCTCTTGATGGAGAACACGGTCTTGTGAGGATTGGTAATGGCCTGCCTCTTGGCCGGATTACCTATCTTTCTCTCGCCGCCGTCGGTGAATGCCACTACTGAAGGAGTGGTCCTCTGGCCCTCATTGTTGATGATGACGGTAGGCTCGTTGCCTTCCATCACTGCCACGCATGAGTTCGTGGTTCCCAAGTCAATACCAATAATCTTTCCCATAATATTTTTTCCTTTTTATATTCGATTTAATATCGGTTTCACGTTGTCCCGCCGGCTTGGGGCATCTTCCGTACCGGGAGTCTGTCCCGAGCCGACGCCGGAGGTATTATCGAATGTTGTGCCAATGCCCGAAAGGCCTTCCGATGTGCCAAAATGGCAGAAAAAGATGTCATGACACTGACATGTATCGAAAATATTTTTATATTTGCCCCATGATATACAGAGAACTTTCCGAAGAAGAGTACATGGATGCGCAGAGCCGTATCCTTTACGAGGACAACCATCTCCTTATTATAAATAAGAAGGCCGGTGAAATCGTCCAGGCTGACATGACCAGGGACGAGACCCTTTCTGACCTGTACAAGTCGTTCATAGCCATGCGTGACGGCAAGCCGGGAAGTGTATTCATAGGTATCCCGCACAGGCTTGACAGGCCGGTGAGCGGGATTGTCACCCTGTCCAAGACATCCAAGGCTCTTGAGCGGCTCAACGCCATGTTCCGTAACGGGGAAATCCACAAATTCTACTGGGCCCTGGTCTGCGAGAAGCCTCTCGAGCCTGAAGCGGAGCTGTCCTGCTATCTCGTGCGCAACGAGCGGCAGAACAAGTCTTATGTGTACAGCGGGGACCCCTCTGTACGGAAAGACGCCAAACTGGCACGTCTGAGATACCGCCTCATAGACAGCACCGACAGGTACTGGCTTCTCGAGGTGCTTCTTCTCACGGGACGCCATCACCAGATACGCTGCCAGCTCGCGGACATGGGCTGCCACATAAAGGGAGACTTGAAATACGGGGCCCCGAGGTCAAATCCTGACGGGGGTATCTGCCTGCATGCCAGGAGAGTGGAGTTTGTGCACCCGGTAAGGAAGGTGGAGATGAGCATAGAGGCCCCTGTTCCGGATTCATGGGTGGGGCTGCACAGGATGTGAGATGCCTTGCCAGGGTCGTGGGCTCCCGGATACGGGGCCGCAGCCATGCAACGGACATATTGTTGAACCATTAATATATGATTTTCAGACCATGAAAAAATTTACCAGAATTGCGCTGGCTTTTTCTGTCGGCATGCTGGCCTTGAGTGCCTGCCAGAGTCAGAACACTGACACCATCATCAGGACCGAAGTCCCGGAAAGACCTGCCGGACAGCAGGATATGCTCGGCTTTGCGGCTCCTGCCCTTGAAACAGTACGTATCGGCTTTATCGGACTGGGTATGCGCGGACCAGGGGCCGTTGACCGCATGAGCCAGATAGAAGGTACCGATATCGTGGCCCTGTGCGACGCTGAGACGGAGAATGTGCAGAAATGCCAGGACATCCTCAAGAAGAACGGCCGCCACGAGGCTGTTGCATACAGCGGCGACGAGCAGGTGTGGAAGCAGCTCTGCGAGAGGGATGACATAGACCTCGTGTATATCGCCACCGACTGGCAGACCCATGTGATGATGGCCACGTATGCCATGGAGCATGGCAAGCATGTGGCCATAGAGGTGCCTGCAGCCATGAACATGGAGCAGATATGGGATCTTGTCAACACTTCGGAGCGCACACGCAAGCACTGCATGCAGCTCGAGAACTGCGTATATGATTTCTTCGAGCTCACCACTCTCAACATGGCCCAGCAGGGGCTTTTCGGGGAGGTCCTTCACGGAGAGGGCGCCTATATCCACAACCTTGAAGAGTTCTGGGACGAGTACTGGCATGACTGGCGTCTGCTCTACAACCGTGACCACCGCGGTGATGTATATCCTACACACGGCCTCGGTCCTGTATGCCAGGCAATGGACATCCACAGAGGTGACAAGATGAACGTCCTCGTGTCCATGGACACAAAGGCGGTGAACGGCAAGGAGTACTATGAGACACACAGGGGAGAGGCTGCCCCTGATTTCCAGAACGGTGACCACACCATGACCATGATCCGTACCGAGAAAGGCAAGACCATCATGATCCAGCATGACGTGGTGAACCCGCGCCCTTACAACAGGCTTTACCAGCTCACCGGTACCAAGGGATTCGCAAACAAGTATCCTATAGAGGGATACATGGTGGACAAGTCCAAGGTGGGAGACCTCTATACAGGTGAAGAGGGCTCGAAGTCCGGCAAGGTGGACATCGAGAACCTTTCAGCCCACAGCTTCGTCCCGGAGGACGTGAAGGCCGCCCTGATGGAGAAATACAAGCATCCTATCCAGAAGGAACTCGAGAATACAGCCAAGAAGGTCGGAGGCCACGGCGGCATGGACTATATCATGGACTACAGGCTCATTTACTGCCTGCGCAACGGTCTTCCTCTCGACATGGATGTGTATGATCTCGCCGAGTGGTGCTGTCTTACAGAGCTTACGGCCATTTCCATAGAGAACGGCAGCGCTCCTGTAGAGATTCCGGACTTTACCCGCGGCGGCTGGAACAAGATCCAGGGCTACCGTCACGCTTTCGCTCCGGAGAAATAGCCCCCTGTCAATCTCCTGACCCGGGACCGTCCTGTCCTGGAGGGCAGGTATCCCACACGGAGAAAGGGCAACGGGTCAGCATTGAATTGTAGTACCGGCGGTCGCCGGTGACTTCCTCTCCGAGCCATTCGGGCCTTCCGAACGGCTCGGATTCGTTTTGCAGTTCGATCTCGGCCACGACAAGCCCTTCGTTGTCTCCGTGGAATTCGTCCACCTCGAACACATGTCCATCGAACGGGACTATGTGCCTGGTCTTGTCTATGATTCCTTTCTGGCAGAGCGCCATCAGTTCCGCCGCCTCGCCCGCAGGGATTTCACGTTCCCATTCGTAGCGGCTCATGCCGTTCCCGGAACTTGGCCCCTTGATTGTCAGCCATCCTTTGTCACCGGATATCCGGACCCTGACTGTCCTGCCTGTCTCACGGCAGATATATCCCTGGACCATTCTGTGAGAATCTGTGGCCATGTCCTTGTAGGAACTGTCCCTGACAAGGAATTTCCTCTCTGTTTCCGTATTGCCTGAAGCCATGGTTGTTGAAATTGTTCGTTGTTGCAAATATACACAGAAGCCGAGAGCAATTCAAATGCGAAAGCATCAGACATGTCCATGCCGCAGCGACAGGAGACCGCAGGTCTCATGGAAGCAGCGTCATGGACATGTCTGAAAGGCCGTCAGGCCTGAATTGCCGAGGCGTGAACCGTATAAATGGCCGCCAGGCCAAATATCGCAGAAGCCGGGCAGGCAATGGGCCGACAGGCCTGAATTGCCGAGGCGTGAACCGTATAAATGGCCGCCAGGCCAA
>JADILZ010000104.1 GCA_017695065.1 Candidatus Cryptobacteroides excrementipullorum | reverse complement strand
ATTCGCTAGTAATCGCGCATCAGCCATGGCGCGGTGAATACGTTCCCGGGCCTTGTACACACCGCCCGTCAAGCCATGGGAGCCGGGAGCGCCTGAAGTCCGTGACCGCGAGGAGCGGCCTAGGGCGAGACCGGTGACTGGGGCTAAGTCGTAACAAGGTAGCCGTACCGGGAGGTGTGGCTGGAACACCTCCTTTTTGGAGCTTAATATTGATTCTGCTCCTCATTGTGTCTTTCATTATTATATATAGTCCTGTAGCTCAGTTGGTTAGAGCACTACACTGATAATGTAGGGGTCAGCAGTTCAAGTCTGCTCAGGACTACAGCTCTTTGTAGTATTCTTCAGAATTGAAAAGAGACTTCTGAAGTTTGCTTTGATTGAGAACGAGTCATCTGTAGGATGGAAGCAATTTACTTCAGTAAATGACCGACAGAACAAAAGATGCCGTCTCGCAAGATAGCAGCAGATTTTTGAAGTTTATTTTGATTGAGAACAAGGCATCCAAGTGAGGATGAAGGGAGTTTACTCCGGTAAATGACCGACAGACGATACGCAGGATAACGAAGTTATCAGTCAAAAGAAACGAAAAACGGGGGTATAGCTCAGTTGGCTAGAGCATCTGCTTTGCAAGCAGAGGGTCGTCGGTTCGACTCCGACTATCTCCACATAGAGAGAGGTTGACGAAAGTCTTCCTCTCTTTTTTCGTATCAGGAGCGATGGCGCCTTGGCTGACTCTCCCTCCTTCTATGAAAAAACTTCTTGTCACACAGTGCCCGTGATTCGGATTGACAGGATTTCCTGACATTTCAGCCACTTTATGAAATAAAAGCTAGGATAATCATTTTAATTGTCTATATTTGACCAGATGACCGTTTATATTTCAGTATTTTGGTATTGTTAGGGAGCAGCTCCCTGCCGGAATCTGTGTATGTTGGTCCAAATCAAATATATTTCTATGAAAAACATTAAATCAGTCGTCTTTACGACAATCCTTGCCATACTGTTGCCGGTATTTGCAGGATGCTCAAAAATCTATGTGGTCCAATGGGTCGGAAACGGTACAGAAGACCAGGGTACATCTGGAACCACAGATGACCAGACGGACGGGACAGGTCTCGGAAACAATCTGGTAAACTTCCATGCTTCAGTTGAAAGTCTGAATATGACTAAATCCATGTCGCCGATATCAGCCAATACGAGAGTCACAATCTATGCCTATCACGGCTCTACTGATGAAGCGACTTCCACCTCTGCAGTAGCGAGAGGCACTTATATATCGCAGCAGGCAGGGACACTTGCAGGTGACAGCGGATATAAGATGATGCTTTCCAACGGAGTGTTCGATTTCTATGCGGTCTCCACCAATTCCTCTGATGTCCCGCCGGTATTCTCCAACGGGGTCTCTCCGAAACTCCAGAACGGTGTTGACTATCTCTGGTGGAATGTGGACAACTATGACGTGACCGGGGCACAGGTTACTGTCCCTATTATCCTCAACCATTCCGCCACGCAGGTCACTTTCGAGATAGACCACGGTGAGGGGATGTATGTCCAGGACATAGCATCAGCTACCATCACCGTCCCTGTACCAGGTGCCCAGATGGACCTTTCCACAGGTGTGATACCTCCTGCTACGGAATATGACAGCACGCCGGCCTCCATGGGAATCAACGGCCTGAAGCTCCAGTACACCATGCTTCCGCTCAAGACCGATACCCCGATGAAGCTTACGATAGGGATCCATGCCAACGGGGAGCCTGACGTGAAGACCTATGAGGTGGATGTACCTGTACCTGACGGTGCTCTCGAAGCAGGCAATTCATACAGGTTCCGCGCGGTTATAAATGCGGATGATGTCACATTCGCCCATGTGGGTGTAACCGACTGGGTGGATGTCGATGAGACAGGTAACCCTCTCTATCCTCACTAATCGGACATCTTGTCCTTTCCTGACTGAAATATCATCCCTCCGGCAGAAACCAGGAGAAGAAGTATCAGGACAATTGAAGATATCCTTGAGAGCTTTGCCCCTGTGGCATATGACGGAGGGTCGAACCTCATGACAATCTCATGCTCTCCGGCAGGGATGAAGGCTCCGCGGAGTATCCAGTCTGCACGGAACAGCTCGACTGGCTTGCCGTCCACTTCAGCATGCCATCCTTCCGGATAGTAGATTTCACTGAATATGACAGCCTGCTCGGAAGCAGCCCTGTATCTGTACCTGAGCTCGTTGGGAGCATAGGAGGTCATCCATATCGAGTCGGCTGGGGCGATGTCGTGACGGACGAGCTTCCCGAGGGAATCCAGTTTTTCGCGTGCCCATGCGAAATCATCGCCTATGACCGCCGTGTCCTGCAGCCTTGTCGTTCCTGTAAGGGCGATTTCATCGTCAGGGGTCTCGGCCCGGACGGCGCTGGAGACGAACCAGCAGTTTCCCATCGCATTGCGGTTCTCCAGTGGAGGATAGTCGCTGCCGATGATAATGTATTTGCCGTTCAGTGCTGATGTGACAGGAAGCGGGGGAAGTTTCTCCTCCGCTTCCTGAACGGTCCCGGAAGAGTTGACCGTATTGATGATACTGCTTATCTCGGATGTAAGATACTTCTCGATAAGGTCCTGGTACCTCTGCATCTTTGCAGGGCTGTAGCCGCCTATGCACTTGTGGTGGAAGCTCGGGTGCGCGTCGTTGAATGTGTTCACGCTGATGTCAAGTACGCGGTAGTCAAGGGCTGGATCCTGAAGTATCATCTCGTCCACAGGCCTTTTGGCGAACTGGTCGCCGAAGTCACGCTTGCTCACGAAGTCGTCCTTGTCGAGATACCTCTTGTCCACAGGCAGGAGGTCCACAGCCACCAATGCCGCGATTCCGAAGCTCACTGCCGCTGCCCATTTCATCCACGGCTTGTCCTGTCTCGCGTCGCGTCCCGGTGTCTCCGGATATTTCCGTATGAGCCAGAGCAGCATGACCGCGGCTAAGGTGATGAGGAAGAAACTGCGCCTTGCGTCCTTTGCAAGCATGGCCTTCCTGTCGTCGGCGAGAGCCTGGACGAGCACGTCAGGCTGCCCCGCGTCCGCAGACCCGATGAAAGTCCCGGCAAGTCCCGGGAATATCCAGAAAAGCAGGCAGAATCCGGCCGTTATCGCATACGCGACAAGCATCGCTTTGGCCGCCTTCTTTCTGCCGTATTTCCCTCTGAGTATCCTGTCCACGACCAGGAATCCCAGCATAGGCACTGTTACCTGGAGGATGACAAGGGCCATGGACACGGTCCTGAACTTGTTGTACAGAGGGGCGTATTCGAACCACAGTTTAGTGAACCACATGAAGTGGCTTCCCCATGCGAGCAGTACCGCTGTCACCGTGGCTATAAGAAGCCACCATTTCTCCTTCTTCTCGTACAGGCACAGGCCCAGGACGAAAAGGAACACGGATACGGCGCCTATGTACATCGGCCCTGCCGTGAACGGTTGCGGGCCCCAGTAGAGCGGAAGCGCCTTCATCACTTCCTTCAGGTTTGGCTGCCCTGCCTGCCGCAGAAGGTTTTCTGTCTCTGAGTCCCGGATGCTCATCTCCCCGGCGGACGAACCTCCGTTGAAGTTGGGAATCATCAGGTTAGGCATCTCCTCTATTCCGTAGGACCAGGCTGTGGCGTAGTCCAGGTCGAGACCTTCGGCACTCTCATGTTCTGATACCGGAGTGAGTTCAGAGCCTCCGCGCATGGTGTAAGGCGTGTATCTGTATGTCGGGATGAGCTTGTTCAGGTTGGTCGCGATGCCGGTGCATCCTATGACCAGGAGCATTGCGGATACAGCGAAAAACCTCCCGAGCATCTTCCTTTCGCGTATGCACAGATATGCCAGCAGGACGATGGCATAAATGAAGATCACGATGGCAAGGTAATATGTTATCTGCGGGTGGTTTGCCTTGACCTGCATGCTCAGAGCCAGCGCGAACAGCACCGATCCAAGCAGAGATGCAGGCAGCCATCCTTTCCAGCTCCCGGGTCCGGACGATGCCTGGCCCCGGTACCGCTCCAGGGCGCTCCTGTATGTGAAGATCAGAGCTGCGAGTACCCAGGGCATGAAGGCGATGGCCTGCATCTTGGTGTTGTGGCCTACCTGGATTATCTGCAGGTTGTATGAGCAGAAAGTCATCGCGACAGCCCCTCCGATCGCCAGAAGCCAGTTCACGCCCATCGACAGCATCAGCAGGAAGGACCCGAGCAGGGACACGAACAGGAAGTTGGCAGGCCTTGCCCCGGACATCAGGGTGTCGTAAATGGCCCTGGTCCAGTCTCCCTTGAAGTCATCGTACATGGTCACGTTGGGCATTCCGCCGAACATGGAATTGGTCCAGTAGGTAGGGTCGTCGGGATGCTGCGCATTGTGCTGCATTGTCTCCTGGGCCATCCCCCTCCATCCGGAGAAGTCCGACTGGTTCACCATTTTCCCGCTCAGGACTTCCGGGACGAAGCCGTAGGCGAGTATGAGGAAGAGCACGACGGCTCCTGCAAGGATAAGTATCCTTTCTGTCAGTTTTCCTTTTTTCATCAGTCTTTTACTTTTTGTCTATGAGCGAATCCATCAGGGTGGCCATCCTTTCGGTGAGCGCCCTGCGGGAGAACTGCCCTATGTTTTCCGTAGCGGCCTTCAGCGTGCCGTCCTTGAACTGTTCCCAGCACATGTCGATGTATTTCCTGACTGAGGCCTCGTCGTCCCAGTCGAACACCACACCTGCCTTCGTGGAATTGAGAATCCTTGCCATTGCACCGTCGGTCTGCCCGATTCCGAGCACAGGGCGTCCTGAAGCCAGGTATTCGAAAAGTTTCCCCGGCAGAGTGGCCCTGTATTCGGGTTCCTTCCTGAGCGGAAGGATGAGGACAGAGGCGTTTTTCTGCTCGCGTACTGCCCTCTGGTGGTCCACGTACCCGACGTCCCTGAGGCTGGATGCCAGTCCTGCATTCTCTATGGCGTCTGTAATCTGCCTGTCATTCTTGCCTGCCAGTCTTATTCTGAGCATTCCGGCGAATTCCTTATCGTCCATGCTTTTGTCTGCCAGGACTTTCCACAGCGTTTCCGGATTCCCGTCCGATGCGAACAGCCCTGTGTGGGTGATGTTGAAATATCCGTCAGGCTCCACCACCTGCTCGAAGTCCTCTTCATCGTACCCGTTGGTTATCAGCTCCACATTGGTTGCGGTCATGGCCTGGAACTCTTCCTGGACAAGCGGGGAGACGGCAACGACGGTGTCGGCATTGTCGAGCACGGACTTTTCCAGTGCCTTGTGTCGTCTCTCCGCCCATCTGCCAAGCCCCAGATGCTTGAAATAGAACATCCTGGTCCACGGGTCACGGAAGTCGGCAATCCACGGCAGTCCCGTAGCTCCGGCCACTTTCTCGGCAATAAGGTGCATCGAATGCGGGGGCCCGGTGCTTACTATTATGTCCACAGGGTGTTTCCTGAGATATTTCTTAAGGAATTTGACAGACGGGGATATCCACAGGCATCTCGGGTCCGGGATGAAGAGGTTCCCCCTTATCAGCATGGAGATTTTCTGCTTAAGGTTCTTTTTCTGGCTGTTAATGGGGTTCACTTCCCCTTGGGTGGCGTTCTTCCCGTCTCCGAAGAATTTCCGGTAAATGCCGTAAGGCTCTGTTATATGAGTCTTTATGATTTCAGCTTCTGCAGGGATTTCTTCTTCCAGAGTGTTGTCTATGGTGGTAAGTTCCGGATTCTCCGGGGTATATATCACGGGCTGCCATCCTTCCTGCGGGAGGAATTTGGCGAATTTGACCCATCTCTGCACTCCGGAGCCTCCGGACGGAGGCCAATAATATGATATAATCAGTACGCGTTTCATGATCAATCCCGCAAACTTACGCAAAATCTCCCGATTTTACGCCCGATGGCCGAAGAAACATTTTAAAACCGGCACCATTGTATGCCGCGGACCATGCCATGTCTGCCAGATGGCAGGGAAAGAAGGGGGAGTTTTGGGGAGAAAGAGACCGTTTTTGCCGAATTTAGTTGTAAATTTGCACGATTTGCGGATGGGGAGAGGGAAAAGCCGGAAGGCCATGGTTCATGACAGAAAACGGATAGAGAATGAAAGAAAAGATAGCGGAAACCCCGCTGATGAAACAGTATTTCCAGGTGAAGGCACAGCATCCTGAGGCGGTGCTGCTGTTCAGGGTGGGGGACTTTTACGAGACTTTTGCGGATGATGCACTGATAGCCAGCAAGGTACTGGGGATTGTCCTGACCAAGAGGGCCAACGGGTCCGCTATGTCGGTACCCCTGGCCGGTTTTCCGCATCATTCGCTTGACATCTACCTGCCGAAGCTTGTCCGGGCAGGTTACAAGGTGGCTGTTTGCGACCAGCTTGAGGACCCCAAGCTCACCAAGAAGATTGTCAAGAGGGGAGTGACGGAACTTGTCACTCCGGGGATTGCGTTCAGCGACCAGCTCCTGGAGCAGAAGGAGCACAACTTCCTGGCGGGGCTCACTTTCGAGAAGGACAGGTGCGGGGTGGCTTTCCTGGATGTTTCCACAGGTACTTTCCAGGTGGCGGAAGGGACTCTGGACTATGTGGATACTCTCCTTTCGTCTTTCGCCCCGAAGGAACTGGTGGTTCCGAAAGGATATGAAAAAGGTGTGAAGGAACGCTTCGGCGGGAATTATTATGTGTCCACTCTCGAGGAGTGGGCCTTTGTCTATGATTCCTCTGTGGAGAAGCTGAAGAAACAGCTCGGCGTAGATTCGCTTAAAGGGTTTGCGATAGATGTGTATCCCCTGGGGATCACATCTGCCGGAGCTCTCCTGGTGTATCTGGAGCAGACCCAGCACTCCGGTCTGAAGAATATCTGTTCTGTCTCCCGCATCGACGAGGGCCGGTTTGTCTGGATGGACAGGTTCACTGTCCGCAACCTGGAGATTTTCGCTTCCGCGGGAGGCGGCGAAGGGGTCTCCCTGGTGTCTGTCATAGACAGGTGCTCTTCGCCTATGGGGGCGCGCCTTCTGCGCAGCTGGCTGATGATGCCTTCGATGGACCTGGATGAACTGCGCGCCAGGTATGACGTGGTGCAGCATTTTGTCGGGAACCGCCATGACCTGGAGTCCCTGCAGGAGTGCATAGGGAACATAGGGGACCTTGAGAGGATAATCTCCAGGGCGGCGGCAGGGAAGATAGCCCCGCGTGAGGTGATGCAGCTCAAGAGGGGGCTTTCCCAGCTGGAGCCCATAAGAAGTATCTGCACGGGAAAAGGTTGCGGGCCTCTGGATGACATGATGTCGTCCCTGGACGGGTGCCCGGCCCTGCTTGACACACTGGAAAAGACTATGGCGCAGGACCCTGCGGCCGCAGTAGGAAAAGGGGATGTCATTGCCCCGGGTTTCAGTGCCGAACTCGACGAACTGCGCAACCTCGCCCGCAACAGCAAGGACATCCTCCTTTCCATCCAGCAGCGCGAGATGGAAAGGACGGGAATAACATCATTGAAAATCAGCTACAATTCCGTATTTGGCTACTACCTTGAAGTACGCAATGCCCATAAGGACAAGGTCCCTTCAGACTGGGTACGCAAGCAGACCCTTGTAAATGCGGAACGTTACATAACATCGGAGCTGAAGGAGTACGAAGAAAAAATCCTCGGTGCGGAGGAGAAGATATATGTGCTTGAGAGCCAGTTGTATGCCGGACTTGTGTCCTTTATACAGCAGAGCATATCCGTCATACAGTCCAACTGCCGGGTAATCTCCAGGCTGGATGTGCTTGCGGGATTTGCTGACCTGGCCATTACCAACAGGTACTGCCGTCCGGAGATGGACGACAGCTGCGTTATTGATATCAAGGCAGGCAGACATCCTGTCATCGAGACGCTTATGCCGCGTGGAGAGGAATTCGTGGCCAATGACGTCTATCTGGACGACAAGACCCGGCAGGTCATCATACTCACTGGTCCGAACATGGCCGGAAAATCCGCACTGCTGCGTCAGACTGCCCTTATCGTGCTGATGGCGCAGATCGGGTCGTTCGTGCCTGCGGATTCTGCGAGGATAGGGTATTGCGACAAGCTGTTCACACGTGTCGGGGCTTCGGACAACATCTCCAGGGGAGAGTCCACTTTCATGGTGGAGATGCTCGAGACCTCGATGATTCTGCACAACCTCTCCGCCAGGTCACTGGTCCTTCTGGACGAGATCGGGCGCGGCACCTCGACTTATGACGGCATGTCCATCGCCAGGGCCATTGTGGAATACATACACGAATACGGGCACGGGGCCAAGACCCTGTTCGCCACCCATTACCATGAGCTCAATGACCTGGAGGGGATATATCCGAGAGTGAAGAATTTCCATATAGCCGTGAAGGAGGTGGACAAGAAGGTCATTTTCCTGCGCAAGCTTAAGGAAGGCGGTGTGGCCCACAGTTTCGGGCTTCATGTGGCCAGGATGGCAGGGATGCCGCAGCAAGTGATTGAATCTGCCGAGAAGACACTCGAGGCGCTCGAGAGAGGGGAGGACGGCAAGGCCAGGGCTCTTCCGTCGAAGAAGGTGAAGGCGCACAATGTCAAGGAGGGCAGGATGGAGAGCGACGGGTCTCTGCAGTTGTCCTTTTTCCAGTTGGAGGACCCTCTTCTGATGTCGCTCAGGGACGAGCTCAATTCCGCTGACCTGGACAACATGACACCGATGCAGGCTTTTGACCTCCTCCGCAGCATGAAGTCCCAGATGGCCGGCAAGTGATCCGCATAGTAAAAACTGATAATTGACAAGTCGATATGAGTAAATGTATTGTTGCGGCTGTCGCCGCACTGCTGACGGTGGCGGACATGGCCGCCGCACAGAAAGAATTCGCATTGTCCTCACCGGACGGGAAACTTGATGTCCGCGTTGAAGTGGGGAAGACAGTGACTTATTCGCTATCCCACGACGGTACGGTCATACTGGAACCTTCGCAGGTGTCCATGACATTGACTGACGGCACTACATACGGCGTGGATTCGCGTTTCCTCGGCAGGAAGACACGTTCCGTGAATGAGAGCATAAAGGCTGTAAACTACAAGAAGGCATTGGTCGAGGACCACTTCAACGAATTGACTCTCAGGTTTAAAGGTTTCAATATCATATTCAGGGCCTATGATGAGGGGCTGGCCTACAGGTTCGTCTCTTTGGCGGAGGGGCCTTTCAAGGTAAAGTCCGAGCAGGCGGAATTCGTATTTCCCGGCGACTGGAATGCCTATGTCCCGTATGTGAGGGACTATGACAAGGATGACTTTTCCAGCCAGTTCTTCAATTCCTTCGAGAACACATATTCGCATATCGCGCTTTCCGGGTGGGACAGCGACCGCCTGGCATTCCTCCCGCTTGTGGTAGAGGAGCCGCATGGCAAGAAAATATGCATCACAGAGGCAGACCTACTGGACTATCCCGGGATGTATCTTTACAACGGGGATGCTGGAAATGTCCTCCGCGGGGTCTTTGCCCCATATCCTGACAAAGTGGAGCAGGGAGGGCACAATATGCTCCAGATGGTGGTGAAGTCCCGTAAGGATTATATCGCTGAATACGGAAAAGGCACGTCCTTCCCATGGAGAGTGGTGGCCGTCTCTCCGGATGATGCAGGGCTCATCGGCAACGATATGGTTTACTGTCTGGCTACGCCTCCGGCATCTGATGCTGACTTCAGCTGGGTAAGACCGGGAAAAGTGGCCTGGGAATGGTGGAACGACTGGAACCTCGACGGGGTGGATTTCAGGACGGGGATTAACAACGATACTTATAAATATTATATCGACTTCGCTTCGGAGCACGGCATCGGGTATGTGATCCTGGACGAAGGCTGGGCCGTCAATCTGAAGGCCGACCTGATGCAGGTGGTTCCTGAAATCGACCTGAAGATGCTGGCGTCTTATGCCGCTTCAAAGAATGTAGGTCTCATCCTATGGGCTGGATACTGGGCTTTCGACAGGGATATGGAGAATGTCTGCCGATATTACTCCGACCTGGGTATCAAGGGATTCAAGGTGGATTTCATGGACAGGGACGACCAGGTGATGGTGGATTTCCACAGACGGGCGGCCGAGACTGCCGCAAGGTACGGCCTTATGATAGACTTCCACGGTACATACAAGCCTACGGGTCTCCACAGGACATATCCGAATGTCATCAATTATGAAGGCGTGCATGGGCTTGAGCAGATGAAGTGGTCCCCGGAAAGCGTGGACCAGGTGACCTATGATGTCACGATACCTTTCATAAGGATGGTCGCCGGGCCGTTCGACTATACGCAGGGCGCCATGCGGAATGCCACGCGAGGGAACTACCGTCCGGTGAATTCCGAAGCGATGAGCCAGGGGACACGTTGCCGCCAGCTTGCCGAATATGTGGTGTTCGAGTCGCCTCTGAACATGCTCTGCGACTCGCCTTCAAACTATATGCGTGAACCGGAGTGCACGGATTTCATCGCGTCTGTCCCTACGGTGTGGGATGATACTGAGGTCCTCTGCGGGAAGCTGGCAGAGTATGTGGCTGTAGCACGGCGCAGCGGGGACGTCTGGTATCTGGGCGCAATGACCGGCTGGGATGCCCGTGACCTCGAGCTTGACCTGTCTTTCCTCGGGGAGGGCGGCTACAGCATCACTCTCTACCGAGACGGGGCGAATGCCGACAGGGCCGCACGAGATTATGTCAAGGAGACTGTGCCTGTACCGGATTCCCGGAAACTGAAGGTACATATGGCGCCAGGCGGAGGATTTGCTGCTGTAATACAAAAGGACTGAGGTTATGAAGGACAATGCCAGACTTCCGGTCTATTCCCTGACTTCGCCTCTGCATGACAGCAGGTCCGTCGATGGCGAATCTGCTGCTTTCCTGCAGTCGCTGGAGAGCTTCATGGACTTCAGGTTCGATGTCAGGGGAGAGGATTTTTCAGATTACGGCTCCTCGCCCATCAGTCTGATATTTGTACGTACGGGCGGAACTGAGGGCTTGTTCAAGGAGGTTTTCGACAGTCTCGGTGATGCCCCGGTGAGACTCCTTGCCTCGGGCAGGAACAATTCTCTGGCCGCTGCCATGGAAATACTTTCCTTCTTGCGCATGCACGGACGTGACGGGGAGATTCTGCACGGAGACCCGGAATCCGTGGCAGGAAGGATAACGCTCCTTGCATGTGTGGAATCGGCCCGCAGGACGTTGTCCGAGAGCAGATACGGAGTCATAGGGAGGCCGTCCGACTGGCTGGTTGCAAGTGTGGCTGACCGGGGTGCAGTGCAGGAGGCGCTCGGCGTCGCCCTTGTCGATATTGGGATGGATGAACTCCTGGAGGAAATCTCCATGAAGGAATACCCATCCGGTGCGCAGTCCGGGATACTTCCGTTATCCCTCGCAGGGACAGGGGCAGTAGGAAAGGAACAGTTCGAAGGCGCTTTGCAGATATACGGGGCATTGCGCCGCCTGGTCGCCAGGCATGGCCTTTCAGGATTCACTCTCAGATGCTTCGATCTCCTGGACAGCGTCGGTAATACCGGATGTCTCGGACTTGCCATGCTTAACAGCGAGGGCCTTGTCTCCGGCTGTGAGGGAGATGTGCCTGCCATGCTCACCATGGCCATATCAAGAGCGCTTACCGGTTCTTCAGGATTCCAGTGCAACCCTTCCCGGATTGACACGAGATCAGGGAGTATTGTCCTCGCTCACTGCACAGTCCCGCTCGACATGCTGCGCAGTTACACATACGATACTCATTTCGAGTCAGGTATCGGTGTCGCTGTCCGCGGGGAGATGCAGGAAGGGGACGTTACGCTATTCAAAGTGTCCGGGGACTTGTCCCACTATTATGTGGACGAGGCTGTGCTTGTGGAGAACCTGTGTGAGAAAGAACTGTGCAGGACTCAGCTTATGCTGCGGACAGGAAGCAGCCTGGACTATTTCCTGAAATCCCCTCTGGGGAACCATCACGTTGTACTGAAAGGCCGCCATGCCTCCCTGATTTCAGCCTTCATGGATTCTGCAGGCGCCTTGCGGCATCCTGAATAGCTGCAGGGTACCTGGCAAGAACCATTGCGGGCGTGGCTGAACCCGGTAATCCTGGTCCGTACATTTGCCCGGGACCGGTCTTCCAGTCAGGGAATCACATGCGGATAATCATAAAAACAATGTTGAAAATGAAAAAAAATTTGCAGAGTCGGAAAATATGCCTATCTTTGCAATCCCGTTACGAAAATAACGGAAGATTCTGAAAAATTTTGCGGAAATAGCTCAGTTGGTAGAGCACAACCTTGCCAAGGTTGGGGTCGCGAGTTCGAGTCTCGTTTTCCGCTCCAGAGAAGAGATTACGTTTGCGTGGTCTCTTTTTTTTGTATAGAGGGACACCCTCCCTGACTCGAACTCGCGACCGCTCCCCGAGGGAGCTGCCGGCGCAGCCGGCTGAGGGGACTACGTACAGGAGTTCATGGAAAAATATTAAAGCAGCGGACCGAGGGAGCGTGCCAGGATGTAGCCGCCTCCCGTCAGCCACAAGAAAAGTATGGCAGCAAGCAGGAACGGTTTCGCACCTGCCTGTCTGAATTTTTCTATGCTGGTCTCGGCTCCTAGGGCCGTCATGGCCATAGTCAGGAGGAAAGTGTCGAAATCATTGATGAACTTCACTATTGATGCAGGAAGCAGACCCAGTGAATTGAACCCGATGACAGCGATGAATCCGAAGGCGAACCACGGTATCGTGATTCTACGTTTTTCCCCTCTTACCTGTCTGTCTCCGGTGAATAAGCTCATGACAAGTAGGGCCGGTGCCAGGAGTATGACACGTATCATCTTGACTATGATGGCAATATCGGAAATGTTGCTGCCCATGGCGTTCCCGGCTCCGACCACGTGCGCCACCTCGTGAAGGGTGGATCCGGTGTAAACCCCCATTCCGGTCTCGTCGAGAGGTATGGCTCCGGAGTTATATAGTGATGGATAGACGAACATGGCGACTGTACCGAAAATCACCACAGTGGACACCGCTACAGCTGTCTTGTACGGCTGGGGTCTGATGACGGATTCTGCCCCGAGGACCGCCGCTGCCCCGCAGATTGCACTTCCGGTGGCAGTGAGAAGGGAGATGTCCTTGTCCATTTTCATGAGCCGTCCAGCGGCAATTCCTATGGCCAGGGTGAGGGCAACAATGATAAGGTCGATGACAATGGCTTCGGCCCCGACTGAAATTACACTCTGGAATGTCAGTCGGAACCCGTACAGGATGATGCCCAGCCGGAGAATCTGCTTTGAGCAGAATTTTATTCCGGGGGCCCATGTCTCCGGAAGGTTGTTTCTGAGAGAGTTGGCATACAGCATACCCAGGATGATGCCGATAATGAGCGGGCTGAAAGACAGCTTCCTTACGAATTCGAAGTCTGCGATGTAGAATGCTGCGCATGAGAACAGCGTTATCAGCAGGATGCCGTGGAGCATGCTTTTACGTGCGTCAGATGTCATAAGTGAACATTTGTGGATTCTGTGTAACGGATAAAAGGCCGCAAAATTACGCATTTTTGGAAAATAAGGAAACGGCATTTTCCCTGGCATCTCCTGGAGGGCCTATCCTGGAACCAATCAGAAAGAGTGAACAAATAAAAGACTCAAAATTGTAAACAAAAATCAGGACGGGTCAATTCGTCGGACTGACGTTATCTTATGAAATATATGATGTAATAATCCTGGAATTCAGTTTCATTTCAGAAATCCGGGTCAATTTTGCATTGTCAAATATGAAAGGTATTAAAAAACTAAAGACATGATAGCAGTATTGAAAAAAAAGATTACGGCAGCTTTGGCTGTGATGGCGGGAATATTTGCACTTGCAGGGTGCGATGAGGAAAGGAGGATAAATTCGGACAGGCTTCCGGAGGAGGCCCGGGCCTTTATCTCCCAGTATTTCCCTGGAAAGGACATAATCTATGCGGAGAAAGACAGGGATGACAGGACCGTCTCCTATACTGTCCGACTGAGTGACGGGGCGGAGATAGACTTCGACGAGGACGGAGGCTGGACAAGTGTGGACTGCAACCTCTCCCCGATACCGGAGGGTATAGTCCCGCAGGCAATCTATGACCATCTGGAGACATACGTGCCCGGCGGTACGGACATCTTCAAGGCGGAAAGGATGTGGGGCGGCTATGAGATAACAATCAGGGACGGGAGAGACCTGATATATGATGCCGACGGCGCATTTGTCAGAGAGGACAGATAGATAAGTAACGTGAATTCGATGAATTTAATTCATTAAATTACATCGAATTACCTATTAAGGAGCAGGCCCGTTGCCTGCGACAGGTCCCCCGGCGAGGGGGAAGGAAGGGGGTGGCGCCCCTTAACAAGGGGCTGTC
>JADILZ010000103.1 GCA_017695065.1 Candidatus Cryptobacteroides excrementipullorum | reverse complement strand
ATCTCCACCCTGCCCGGGTCCCCTACAAGAATCACATTATCGGCAAGCTCCTCTGGCCTGAGATGAATGTGGAACACCGACCCGTCATCATTTATTATAAGTTCAGACTCTGCTATTCTCATGATATGCATATTTAAGATTGAATGTCAAATATAGTTTTTTCTGACAATTTTTCCTATTTTTGCCGACCGAATCAAAAAAGTTCAAAATATGTGGCAGAGAGTCCAGACTTTATACCTTGCAATCGCGACTGTACTCATTATATCGATGCTTTTCAGCAATGTAGGTACGGTAATAGGACCGGAAGGCAGTGAGGAGGTAAGATACTACGAAAATCTATCATATCTTATCTTTCTGATAATGACCCTGATGGCCAACGCCATAGCGCTTTTTTCCTTTAAGGCGAGGATGCTTCAGATGAGGGTTGCAATGCTGTCCGCAATCCTGCTCATTTTCTTCCAGATATGGCTGGGCGTAGGTTTCGGCAGGTTCCAGCTCGGGATAGGAATGGAAGACACGGGGGCCAAGATGATATTTTCATTCACAGCAGTATTCCCGGTAATTGCAGCCATCCTCGACATGCTCGCAGCCAGGAACATAGCCCTGGATGAAGCCATGGTGCAGTCGGCCTACAGGCTCCGCAAGTCAAAACACGCAAGGAAGAAATAGGCACCGTCAGGACCTGTCCCTTGAGGAATCGGACGCAAAGTACTTCATGATATTCTCGTAATAGGTCTTGCTTACAGGAATAGGACCGATACTGTCGCTGTCAAGGTCGATGAAATAACCGTCCTTCTCTTTCCTGAACACCCTGGCCCTCAACAGGTTGACAATGTATTTCCTGTGGCACCGCATCAGGGCGCTGTCTCTGAAACTGTCCTCTACGGTCTTGAGCCTGCAGCGGAGCATATACATTTTCAAGGCTCCCTTTTTGTCAGAGTACCAGACATTTATATAATTGTCATCAGATTCGATATAATACAAATCAGATGAATTGACAGAGAACTTCAGGACCCCGCCGTTGTCAAAGAAAGTTAACTGGCCGGAGCCCCTGGAACTCTCGCGGCTCTGGTCAGCTGTGCGGCTCTGGTAGCGCATGAGCCTGATTGTGCGGTTCTTTTCGACAATGGCGATGAACATTCCGGATATTATATAAGGTATGATAAGGGCAATCGACCCGTAAAGCAGAGACTTGAGGAAAATATTCAGGTAATCCCTGTCCGAAGGCCCGGTCACATCCACCGTCACGAAGGTATAAAGCATGCAGATGACCACCACCTCGCCGAGACACCAGATGACATACCACAGGTAAGTCATGTCAAACATATCCTGTGTCTTGTACATTATCACACGACTCACAATGAGAATCAGCATCGAGATGAACATGAATCCTGCAGTAGCCAGAAAATTCACCGAATTCCCGAGGCCGAACCAGGCAGTGTCCGAAAACGGGATATACAGGTTCAGGAAAACGATGGCGAACAGGACTGAAAAGGTGACAGTCCCGAGCAGCTGATACTTGCCCAAGAGGTATTTCGGCAATTTCTTGTTCATCTTTCCATACTGTACTCCGGCGCAAAAGTACATAATTTCACCACAAATAGCAATCTTTCGCCACACAATTCCTATTATTTTATAGGTGAACGCCACTAAATGCGATTTATCGCCACAATTATTTTAAGAATCGGATACGAAAAAGTACCTTTGTCCGTTCAATTTTAAAACAACCACCAAAGCATTACAGAACGTTATGAAAATAGTAGGAACAGGAAGTGAGATTCCAAAGAAAATTGTCACTAACGACATGCTTTCCGAGTTTCTTGACACAAGCGATGCCTGGATCTATCCGAGGACCGGAATAAAGCACAGGCATGTGATTTCCGACGAGAAACTTGAAGACCTGGCAGTAAGTGCGGCAAAGAAAGCGCTTGACAATGCAGGAATGACTGCGGCGGACATTGACTACATAATCTGTTCCAATGTCGTCAATGAATACATCACCCCGGGACTCGGTTGCATCATACAGGGAGGCATCGGGGCGACCTGTCCGGCAATAGACATCAACTGTGCATGCGCAGGTTTCATATACGCACTCGACATTGCCGAATCCCATTTCAAGGCAGGACGGGTGAAAAACGTGCTCATAGTGTGTGCTGAAGAGCCGACCAGGATGACAAGCTGGAAGGACAGGAACGTGTGTGTCCTGTTCGGAGACGGAGCCGGAGCAGCCGTACTCACCGAAGGCGACAACATAAAGGGGATAAAACTCTCCACAGCCAGCGCAACCGACAAGCTGTACCAGATAAGGACACTCGAGCCTACCCCATATATAACAAAGGAAGAGCAGAGCGTCTCACTCCAGATGAGGGGGCAGGACGTTTTCAAGTTTGCAGTAAAGGCCTCATCCGGAGACATAAAGTACCTGCTCGACAAACTCGGCATAAGCGCCGACTCCGTTGACCATTACCTTCTCCACCAGGCCAACATCCGCATCATAAACACAATACGCGAATTCCTCGGCCAGCCTGAAAGCAAATTCCCCACGAATGTGGAAACCCACGGCAATTCCTCTTCCGCAAGCTGCCCTATCCTTCTTGACGAATGTAACAGGAACGGCATCATCAAGAGAGGTGACCTGCTGGCTTTGAGCGCATTCGGGGCCGGATTCATGTCAGGCGCCGTGATTATGGAGTGGTAATTTTTCTTATATTTGCATCTCAGTACATAAAAACTTAAATCCGAACACAATGATAAAAAGTAGAATTTGCGAAATACTCGGTATCAAGTACCCTGTCTTTCAAGGTGGTATGGCATGGGTAGCTGATGCCTCGCTTGCTGCGGCGGTATCCAACGCCGGCGGACTCGGCCTCATTTCATCAGTCAACGCGGGCACTGAAGCCGTCAGGAACGAGGTCCGCAAATGCAAGGAACTCACTGACAAGCCTTTCGGCGTGAACATAATGCTTCAGGCACCTAATGCCGGCGAAATCGCCAGAATGGTGGTGGAAGAAGGAGTCAAGATACTGACTACAGGGGCAGGCTCCCCGGCTCAGTATATGGAAGAGTGGAAAGCCGCAGGGATCAAGGTCATTCCGGTAGTGGCATCCGTTGCACTCGCTCTCAAGATGCAGGCAATCGGCGCCACTGCAATCGTGGCAGAAGGGGCAGAATCTGGCGGACATGTAGGAGAGCTACATACCATGCCTCTTATCCCGCAGATAGTGGATGCGGTCGAAATTCCTGTAATTGCTGCAGGCGGAATCTGCGACGGTAGAGGAGTAGCCGCCGCCCTCATGCTCGGGGCAGACGGCGTCCAGGTCGGAACAAGGTTCCTCTGCGCCGAGGAGTGCACTGTCAGCCAGGCATATAAAGACAAGATACTCAAAGCATCCGATGTATCTACAATTGTAACCGGAAAGACACTCGGCCATCCTGTGCGCTCACTCAAGACCCCGTTCTCGAAGACATTCGCAAAAATGGAGTCAGACCCTTCTGTTAAACCTGAGGAAATCCTCGCATACGGTACGGGAGCACTCCGGAAGGCAGTGAAGGAAGGAGACAACAACGGAAGCTACATGGCAGGAGAATGCGCCGGTATGGTGAAAAAGATCGAACCGGCAAAAGATATTATAGAAGACCTCATCGGAGGTGCGGAAAAACTCATCCGTGAGGCACAGACAAGATTCTTAGCTTAACATTAAAACAGACGAAAATGGACAAAAGAGTTGTAGTGACCGGAATGGGCGTGATTTCGCCTGTAGGAAACAATGTCGAAGAATTCTGGAAGAACATCCTGGACGGGGTCTGCGGTATAGACTTCATCACGGAGTTCCCGACAGATGACCTTCCTGCCAAGGTGGCAGGCGAGGTGAAGGACTTCAAACCGGCCGATTACGGAATAGAGCCGGCTTTCGCGAGAAAGCAGGACAAGTTTTCGGTTTTCGCAGTTGCGGCTGCCAATGAGGCCATAAGGCAGAGCGGACTGAGCACAGCCGAAGATGGAGGCAACATAGATGCATCCAGATTCGGAGTATATGTAGGCTCAGGCATAGGCGGCTTCAGCACACAGTACAAGGAAAGCGAGAAAATGATCAAGGACGGAGCCAAATGGATCTCCCCGCTCTTCATCCCGACAATGATCGCCAACATGGCGGCAGGAAACATTGCCATAAGGCACAACCTCTGCGGACCTTGCGTACCTGTAGTCACAGCATGCGCCACCTCCACCCACACAATCGGTGAGGCCTACAGGGCTATCAAGCACGGATATGCCGACGCCATCATTGCCGGAGGCTCGGAAGCGGCCACCATCCCGCTCGGCATCGCAGGCTTTGCAAACGCCAAGGCGCTCTCCAGGTCAGAAGACCCGAAATATGCCTCACTTCCGTTCAATGCCAACAGAGGAGGTTTCGTGATGGGAGAAGGAGCAGCTATGCTGGTGCTCGAAGAATACGGACATGCCAAAGCCCGCGGGGCAAAGATAATAGCTGAAATATGCGGATACGGGAACACATGCGACGCATTCCACATGACAGCTCCGCGCACTGACTGCAAGACGCAGGCTGCCGCCCTCAAGATGGCACTGGACGAGGCCGGATACACTCCTGATGACGTACTCCACATCAATGCCCACGGCACAGGCACCGCCCTCAACGATTCACTTGAGACCAAGACAATCAAGATGGTCCTCGGTGATGACGCATACAAGGCTCATATCTGCTCGACAAAATCCATGACAGGGCACATGCTCGGGGCAACTGGAGCAGTAGAAGCCATCGCGGCGATACTCGCCCTTGTAAACGGCGTGGTACCACCGACAATCAACCTTGATACACCGGATCCGGAATGTGACCTCAACTATACTCCGAACAAGGCAGTAAAAGCCGACCTTACGATAGCTATCTCCGACTCCCTCGGATTCGGCGGGCACAACGGATGTATAGCTTTCAGGAAAGTTTCCGAGTAACATACCGATATACTAAAGCCTAAATAATATGAACAGAGAAGAATTGAAAGAATATCTGCCGCATAGGGAGCCGATGCTCCTTGTGGACGAGATTGAGATAGACGAGGAAGGAGTGGCACATGCCAAATACAGAATCCGCGATGATGAATTCTTCTGCAGAGGCCACTTCCCTGGTAACCCGATTGTCCCTGGAGTAATCCAGTGCGAGATCATGGCCCAGAGTTGCGCCCTGCTGGTAAAGGACGAACTCAAAGGACGCACAACACTGTACAGCGGGATTGACAACGTCCGTTTCAAGAACATCGTACGTCCTGGTGACCTGTGCGAAATAACAGCAAAACTCACAGGCCGTCGCGGAATGATCTTCTTCACGGAAGCCAATCTCAAAGTGAACGGGAAACTGTGCTGCAAAGGAAACCTGTCTTTTGCACTCGTGGACAACAAGCCGGCAGAATAAATCTTCACGCAATTTAATTGAAGAAGGGATGGAAACAGATGCGTGTTCCATCCCTTCTTTTGGCTTTCAGGCCCACCGGAAGTTACCGACGCCTGCAGCGAGCTCGAAGTGGCATTTGACTATGCCGAGATCCACTTTTGAGAAAAAGCCCAGCGAGGCTTTCGCCTTTACCCGCTCCCCCGCCTCAAGTGAAAATGTGAATTTCTGCTGGTTCATGGCTGTAGGGGCAAGCAGGGCGGCATCAAGGCCCTTCAGGAACCATTCCGGGGCATTGGCGACAGTCTCGCACACCTGCTCCCTGGTCTTTATCTTATGCCCCGACCCCTTCGTCTGCCCGTAGCCGAGGGCTATCACAAGGCAAAGTTTCTCCCCCGGTCTGACAGTAAAGGCTGTCCTGACCTTGCTGAAGGTCAGGCCTACCCAGCAGGAGTTGAGTCCCAGCGACTGGGCGTAGAGGACGGCCTTCTCCCCGTAATATCCGCATTTTTCATCCAGCCCCTTCCCTTTCGGGCCCACCAGAGCGATATAGTTCCTCACCCCTGAGAATTTGCCGTAGTGGGCCATCCTTCCGCTGAAGGCCTCAGGCTCATCGAGAACGAGCTGCATATTAAGGCCGCTCTCCGAATTGCACCTGTCAATGAATTTCTGCATTGCTTCCTTTGCCTGCGGGCTGAGGGGGCAGTCGGTATAGGACCGCACAGAATGCCTCAGCGGAACTGCTTTCAGTAAAATATCATTTTCCATCGCCATATATTTTTAATGTGTTTTCTTTCTGCCGTCCTGCTATATCCGTGCCTTCAAATACATAGTCCAGAGGCTTCCCGTAGGCAGCCTCGTATGCCATCTTCTTCTGCAGGTAGTCCGTCTCCATCATTTTAATTGCCGCTTTCTTTATGCCCAGGCTGCTGTCCGGGTAGATAGCTGGGAGGATGTGGACTATACAACTTGTATTCCAGATGCCGAAAAATACCTTCTCATCCCTGATCTCTACGAAACAGGAGATTACAGGAAGGCCGAGGCTGGCAGCATAAGGGAGATAACCCCGCTGGACTTCCTGTTCGACGTAATAGCCAACTCCGCATTCTCCTTCACCGTAATGCCTGTTTATATGGAATTTTCCGGCAGCACACACGACCGCCATAAGTTTCTCATGCACCGTAAAGAGTAAATCTACAAGCTGTTACGTAGAGGACTCCTGCCGGAAAATAAGGACTGAGCAGTCCGAAGGACGTGAATGAAGTTTCACTTTTTCACAAAAAAGTAAAGAAAAGTTTGGAGGTAAAGAAATTTTGCGTATCTTTGCATCCGCAATCAGGGAAACGGTTGATGAAAACAACTTCAGAACCCCGGTTGACACGAGAAAAATTGACATATTGGTGCGGTAGTTCAGCTGGTTAGAATACGGGCCTGTCACGCCCGGGGTCGCGGGTTCGAGTCCCGTCCGCACCGCAATAAACATTGGGAATCAATGTTTTACAAATCAAACACCCGATTTTACACCCAAAAATGTAAAGTCGGGTGTTTTTTGTATTATTTAGGATAAGCACCGAGCGAAAAATCACTTGATTTTTGTAACATTCTACATGGTTTCGTATCTAAATGGAAAAAGAATAAAATCATGAAGAATTTAATTTGTAAAGTCGGGCTGCTGTGTGTCGTGTTATTGGGAATCATAGATACGGGCTTTGCTCAATCATTTTCCGTGCAACGTGTAGGTAATGGGAAACAAGCTATTATTCTGATTCCCGGCTTCGCGTGTTCTGGCGAAGTATGGGAACAGACGGTTGATAGCTTACAAAACAATTACAGTTGTTACATTCTAACGATGCCTGGATTTGCAGGTATTCCTCCCGAAAAGAATCCGTCCTTTGATAGTTGGGCAAAACAGATTATTGGGTTCATTCAAAAAGAAAATATAAAAAATCCTATACTCATAGGTCATAGTATGGGTGGTGGCTTGGCTCTTTATATAGCATCAAGCCAGCCAAATTTAGTCAAAGGCATTGTCGTTGTAGATGCACTTCCTTGTTTGGCGGCTCTTTATAATCCCGATTTTCAGAGTAAAAAGATTGCTCCTGAAGAGTTTAACGAGTTTGAATCTCAAATGCGCAAGATAGATGAAGAGCAATTTTACAGGCAAGCCTATATCAGCGCAACATCGCTTACGAGTGATTCGCTTCGGTATGACAATCTCGTCAAATGGAGCTTATCATCTGACAGAACGACTTACGCCCATATGTATTATGAGTATTCCAACATAGATTTAAGACCCATTATACCAAGCATTTCCGTTTCAACATTAGTTTTGTTGGAGTATCCTTTTAAGAAAATAGCCCCTATGATTGAGCAACAGTTTGGAAATCTGCCGAACATCCGGTTGGAATACGCGAATAAAGGATTGCATTTCATTATGTTTGATGACTGGGAATGGTATATACAACAGATTATGGACTTTTTAAATGACAGACCGTGAGTTTCGAGTATTTATATAAGGTCTATTGGGATA
>JADILZ010000003.1 GCA_017695065.1 Candidatus Cryptobacteroides excrementipullorum | reverse complement strand
CTGCAGGAGCGGCTGCGGAACATGCTGCGGAGCTTCTACAGCGTGGTTAAGATGAGTGACGCGATGCTGCGTTTCGTGTTCATCACGGGGATAAGCAAGTTCAGCCAGATGAGCATCTTCAGCGAGCTGAACAGCCTGCAGAACATCAGCATGAAGGACCGCTTCAGCGCCATCTGCGGGATTACGCAGAGGGAGGTCGAGGAGCAGCTGAGGCCTGACGTCGAGGCCCTGGCGCAGAAGAACGGGGAGACATACGAGGAGGCTCTGGAGCATCTGAAGAAGATGTATGACGGGTACCATTTCAGCCCTGAGTGCGAGGACATATACAACCCGTTCAGCCTGCTGAGCTGCCTGAATGACAGAAGGTACAGCAAGTTCTGGTTCTCCTCCGGCACGCCTACGTTCCTGATAGAGATGCTCCGCAAATGCAGTTTTGACATAGAGACTCTGGAAGGGATAACGACATCGGCCGAGCAGTTCGATGTCCCGACCGAGCATATTACCAATCCTGTGCCTGTCCTGTACCAGAGCGGTTATCTTACCATCAAGGATTATAATTTTGCTGCAGACCTGTACACTCTGGCATATCCGAATGACGAAGTGCGGCTCGGATTCATCAACTCCCTCATCCCATATTACATAAATGACGTCCAGTTGACCAGAAGTTCATTTGTATATGATTTCACCGAGGACCTGCGCGCCGGAGACCTCGACAGCTGCATGCGCCGTATCACAGCGTTTTTCGCGTCCATCCCTTATGACCTGGAAAACAAGACGGAGAAGCATTACCACACCATCTTCTACCTTCTGTTCTCCATGATGGGCCTGTACGTCGAGAGCGAGGTGAGGAGCGCAGTCGGCCGGGCTGACATCGTCCTGAAGACCGGGACACACATCTACGTATTCGAGCTGAAGGTGGACGGCTCTGCGGAAGACGCGCTGAAGCAGATCGACAGCAAGGGATACCTGGTGCCGTACACCGCCGACGGGAGGAAGCTCGTCAAGGTGGGAGTGAACTTCGACTCCGCCACGCGCACAGTCTCCGGGTGGAAGGCCGTGGAGGAATGACATGATTGCGGAAAATCCGGTAGCATATTACCCGAATATTTCCCTCAGTTCCTTGTTGCTCAGTTTCCCTATCCAGTTCTCGCCACTGGCTACGGTCATATCAGCCAGGTGCTTCTTCTGTTGGATCATGGCGTTGATGCGTTCCTCGAAGGTGTCCTTGGTAATGAAACGGTGCACAATGACTTTCTTTTGCTGCCCTATACGGTAGGCCCGGTCGGTGGCCTGGGCCTCGACAGCCGGATTCCACCACAGGTCATAATGGATGACATGTGAGGCTGCCGTAAGATTCAGCCCGGTTCCGGCCGCCTTGAGCGACAGGATGAACACGTTGTCGGCCCGGCTATTCTGGAAGCGTTCCACCATTTCCTGACGTTTCTTGACACTGCATCCCCCGTGATAGAACATAGGACGCTGGCCTGTACGCTCTCCGATGAAATGTACAAGCATTTCTCCCATCTCGCGGAACTGGGTGAACACAAGTACTTTCTCTCCGTTTGTCACTATGCCTTCCACCCGGTCAAGCAGCAGTTCCGCCTTGCCAGAAAGTTCTGTACGGCAATCACCGTTCTTCAGGAACTGCGCCGGATGGTTGCATATCTGCTTCAAGGCGAGAATCATTTGCAGAATAAGTCCCTGCCGGTGGAACAGGGCTTCGTGATCTGTGGTGTCTATGCCTTCTATCTCGGCCATGGCTGCCTTCAGCGTCTGCTCATAGAGCGCAGCCTGCTCCGATGTGAGCGCAGCGTATTCGTCCATCTCTATCTTGTCAGGAAGGTCGGAAATGATACTCTTGTCAGCCTTCATACGGCGCATCATGAAGGGTGCTGTTACTTTGCGGAAGCGGGCGGCACATTCGCTGTCATTGTAGAGCCGGATGGGGTTGACGAACTTTTCCCGGAATGCTTTCGGGGTATCAAGGAAGCCTTTGTTGGCATAGTCCATGATGCTCCAGAATTCCGAGAGGCGGTTCTCTACAGGTGTGCCGCTGAGAGCTATGTGTGTCGTGGCCGGAATGCCGCGCACAGCCTTGCTTTGCGCAGTGTCCTGGTTTTTGATGTTCTGGGCCTCGTCAATGAACATCAGTGTCCATGGTAGTCTCTTCAGTTTGGCATTGTCCGAGCGCAGTACTCCGTATGTGGTGAGCAGGATGTCCGCATCGAATTTTTTCAGGTCGCGCCCCGGACCGTGATAGACAAAAACAGCGAGAGAAGGGGCGAAACGTGAGATTTCCGCCTGCCAGTTGGTCAGCAGGCCGGTGGGGACGACCACCAGTATGCGGCCCTGCTCCAATGCGCCTTCTTCCTTCATCTTCAGCATAAGTGTGATGGCCTGCAATGTCTTTCCCAGTCCCATGTCATCTGCCAGTATGGAGCCGAATCCGATACGGCTGTTCCGGTACATCCACGAGAATCCCCTCTCCTGATAAGGGCGCAGCCTGGCTTCAAGGCCTGAAGGAAGCGGAATGTGTTCCTGCCGCGTCAGAGTGTCTATCATCTCCCGTACTTCACCGGACAGCCGGACAGGCGCGGACTCGTATTCCCCGGAAAGGGCCGCCTGCAGTATGCGGGCGGGTGACAACCTTTCTCCCTGCGAGAATGCTGTATGCAGTTTCAGCAGTGTTTCCGCATCGGTATAGATATAGTGTTGCTTGAATTTGATGAGGCCGCCTGCTTGCTTCTGCAGCTGCATGAATTCTTCCCGGGATACAAGTTCATCGCCCAAGGCGACTTCCCAGTCGAAAGCGAAAAGGTCAGCCATGCTGAGGAACCCTTTGTCCCTTCCTGTCTTCCGTCTGATGGACAGGGATGCTTTGGGCCGGATGAGATGTTCCAGTACTTTAGGCATGAATACCTTGATGCCGAGCATGCGCACGGCAGGAATGATCTGCAGCAGGAATGGTGCAAACGAGGCGCTGGTGAAATGGACGGGTTCCCCCGCTCCAGTGTTGATATAGCCTGTAATTTCCTTCACCAGACCTGAGATAAGCGTGAAACTCCGCAGAATGCGGAGACGCTCCCCCGTATAGTCAGATGACTCCAGGACAGTACGCAGAGGCACATTCCCTTTTCCTGGGTCAGTTCTGTACTCTACACCGAGATTCAGGTTGAAACCTCCTCTCCTGTCCTCTTCTATGTTGAACACAGGGCGGTAGTCATATTCCGTCAGGGTGCAGGAGGCTGTCCATGACTTGATTCCGCCGGGGATTTCCCTTTCGCCGGCATCGTTGAACGGCATCCGCTGCCCTTTGAAGAAGAATGAAAGGAGCGGCGTGCGGGCTGGACTGTCTGAGAGGTTCTTTATCAATGTCCCGAGGAAAAAAGACACCAGCCATTCCGCAGGATGTTCCACCGGCTTTCCTGAAGAGCGGGCCGTGTGCTGCACCTTGACCAGGGAAGCCGGGACAAGTCCGTCAAGTGAATCCATCAGTTCTTTGACTGCAGGATCGATATAGGCAGGCATCCAGCAAATCATGTAAGTGTTGTCCTTCAGACGGAACAGTCTGGGGGACACGGCACCTTTCTCCAGCAGGTGCAATGCACCGAGAAGCGTCTGGTACATGGCTGCGACAGAAGGGTGGTAGTCGGGCAGAAAATCGGGATTGATGTCCAGCAGGGCACGTACCAGCGCACATCCGTCATAGCCTGCACGGCTTTTTATGGTCCAGTCGAATGTATAGTTGAAGCGCAGGTTTATTTCATCGTCCATTCCGATTCTTTTTTCATGAACGGGACAGTCCGTGTGAAAAAAATCTTCCGTGCCGGATTTCCCGAGAAAGAACTTTTGCACGGGTTTCTTTATCCTCTGCAGTTCGGCAGCGTAACTTCCCTTGAAGTTGCCTTGCGGAGCAAAATTAGTCTTGTCTGGCAGGAGCATCAGCAACGTCTCGGAGCAGTCTGCAAGCCTTGAAAAATCTATGCGGCAGAATGTCGGGGTGTCCGGCTCTGCGGTGGCTGCCGGTTTCACGACATCTTCCAGGGAAGGGACCTCTATCTCCTGCTGCATTGCATCCGCGCTTATTCCCCGTTTCCCCAGTTCCTCCAGCAGATCAAGTCCGTGCATCCGGAAGACTATGAACGGGTTGTTATCTATCTCGCGGCTTAACATATAGACCACAGCTGCCAGGTGCTTGCATGGGACCGCCCAGTCCGGACAGCTGCAGTTCATCTCCAGGTCATCCCACCGTCCGGGAAATATCTCCAGTCCGCAGGATTGCGCCACAGCCAGAATCTCCGGATCCAGTTCGCGGTTTAGCAGGCCCGAAATGATGCCAGGTTTTGATATCAGTTTGCCAATCAGTTTTTCCACCTGTCCGGAAGTGAACGGCGGAACGACAATCCTGACACTGTATGGACGGGGACGGCTTCCCGATACTTTGGCAAGGATGACGTTTCCCTGAAGTTTTATCTCCTTTACTGAGCCGTTTCTTGCATACCTTGCTCCACGCGGGATGCGGTTTGCATAATCAAATCAATATGAGTCAGTGAACGCAACCATTCCTTGCCCCACCAGGTATTCCCGAATTGCTGTGCCATTATGCATAGAATATTTCTGTTTGCAAAAATATAAATCAAATATGTTTTGCAAACAATAAACAAGTATTTTAACGTGAATTCGATGAATTTAATTCATTAAATTACATCGAATTACCTATTAAGGAGCAGGCCTGTGGGCATGCGACAGGGCCCCCGGCGAGGGGGCGGATGGGGGTGGCGCCCCTTAACAAGGGGCT
>JADILZ010000102.1 GCA_017695065.1 Candidatus Cryptobacteroides excrementipullorum | reverse complement strand
AGCCCCTTGTTAAGGGGCGCCACCCCCTTCCTTCCCCCTCGCCGGGGGACCTGTCGCAGGCCACGGGCCTGCTCCTTAATAGGTAATTCGATGTAATTTAATGAATTAAATTCATCGAATTCACGTTATTTATCATTCTGGAATAAACCCGGAATGACGGCAATAAATATAAGCCTTAAATCTGGGAAACGCAACAAAATGAACAATATTATATCATATTATATCATATATCCTGTGAATTTCGGTATGTCAGCCGGACCGTCATTATGTCATCAGCGAATAAAATGGGGTTCAAACTGGACGGCTGCGCGGAGGAGGCCCTGGAGCAGATCGAGGACAGGCAGTATGCCCTTCCGTTCGCCACTGACTCCCGCAAACTATTCAAGATCGGAGGCAGGGTATATGCCTTAATGCCCCATAGAATACATCCCATTATCATAATCATACTTTCCCACCACAGATAGCCATATTAGATGATAATCTGTGGCAGGAAAGAATCCATTATTATATGTCTAAATCAAATGACACAAGATAGAAACTGTTTTCTGGGGATACAGCTATTGCATAGATCCGACCTGGCTCTGAATCAGAACAACATATTCTCAAGACATTACAGTCTGTATCAAATGTAGCCACTTCTCGACCGTCCCAATCAAATACCGAAATATTATCAAAGTCATTCATATCTTTGCTTCCGAGAAATACACCATAGATATATTCGTTTGTACTGCAAAGAGATGTAAAACCAAAAACAGTCTGTTCGGTAGGAGAGGTAACTCCAGACTGGTATTCTATTGCCGGAGGATAAAACATACGACATCCTCTTTGTGTGACCCGATTGTCTTTGACATCGAATGTCTCAAGGATTGCACCGAAAAGAGTCCCGTCAGCAAACCTCATATGATCAGGAGAGATGGTAGTAGCCGTTGTCCAGAATGTCCAACACTGCTCCATATCGTCCAACGGAAAACTGTTCCAACTTCCAGTCAATCTGTCACCAATAACCATTTGGAACCTTCCCATATCACCGTCCTCGACACCTACCTGCCCATTAACCAAATAAGTACTGTCCTGCAATGGCCACGCTTTTCGAATAGGATTAATCAATCCGAGAAAACTCCTTTCCTCCTGAAATACAAAAAGGTCACTTCCTTTCTCATCAATCAGATACTTGACTATTTTCCTACTTTGGTTGTCATAAACAGAAACCGTACTGGACTTAGGATCATAATACATATTAACTCCAGCAAGGAGTTCTCCAGGGCCACGTCCCATAACGGCACCACTACCGACATAATGTCCATCTGACTTGTCATACACCTGAATGAATGTACCTCCGACATATGCAAGCACATATATATTATTGTCCGTGACAAACATTTCAAACGGATAAGTCATCAACAGAGTATCGTTTATCTTGTTGCTTGCAATTGTTCCCTTCTTTGGAAAATCCGGTACAGAAAAAGTCGTGTCCGCTTTCCGGCAAGATACTCCAAAAAGCAACACTACACACACTACTGATAATATGTTCTTCCGCATGAGCATGTTCCCCTTAATCCACTACTTCTGCCATAACCTTCTCTCGTGGTAATAGTCTATTGTTAGACTTCACAAAGATATATTATTTTTCTATACACTACAGACGTAAGCAACCGGTGAATGCCGTATTGATTTGTACTACTTGGGAGTGATTTGGTTTTCCTTTGCCCCAGGCTCTGGGCAGGAGTCCTGCGAGGTCCTTGCCGTCGCGCTGCCAGTAATGCAGTTTGCTGAGGACATCCCGAGAGCCAGCGGCCTGATGGCATTCTCGATGAGGTTGTTGTCGATGTTGATCCTGCCGTGTACAGTTTTCTTATGAAGAGTATGCCCTCCATGGCAAGCCGTTCATTCCCTTTCAGGCGAGAGGATGTTTCTCTTTGCAGTCATGGCAGATACCCTTTATTATATAATTGGCCGATTCCACGGAGAAACCATGTGGAAGCTCCACTATGGGTATGTGTATGTCTTTGAAACAGAATGTCTTGTGACATGAGGTGCAATAGAAGTGAACATGCATGTCATCCAGGGTGCATTCTTCCTCTCCCTCACATAGCTCATACTTGACCGAGCCGGTGCCGTCGTCGATCGAATGTACCAGATGATGTCTGACGAAAAGCTCCAGTGTCCTGAAAATGCTGGACTTGTCCACAGTGTCCAGAATAACTTCCAGTTCCGACATCGATACAGCCCTCCTTGCAGAAGAGATGGCATCCATTACCAGCAGCCTTATGGCTGTCGGGCGGACATCCTTTTTCCTGAGTCTGGTGATATAGTCTTCCGTGTTACCTACCATGATGATTCTACCGTGTTTGCAAAGGTAGTAAACTGTTTCGGATTCCTGTCGGAAATCGCGAATCTTGTGCAGATGCAGGAGCACAGGGAGAACACTATGAAAAGGATTCCGGCAGAGACTGTCATGTCACCGATGCTGGCCAGAGGCGATACAAGTCCGCCGAAGGCATAGCCGGCGGTGCCGAGCAGGGCCGATGCGATACCTGCATTGTCATGCTCGCTTTCCATCGCCAGCGCGTTGGATGCCGTGAAGGAAAGCCCTACCATTGAAAGGAGCAGGAAAAGCAGGATCTCATACACCCAGAATCCGCATCCCAGCACAAGGGCGCCACAGAGCACTACAGACACGGCGAGCATACCGTCGCTTCCTGCCCTGAGGGCGCGCTTCATGGTCCTGAACCGGGAGGCGAGGGCTGTGGTGACGGCCATGGCGACTGCGTTCACGGCGAAAACGAGACTGAACATCATCGGAGAGATCCCGTAGTGGTCCTGCATGATGAAAGGTGCCGATGCCACATTGGTGAAGAGGACGGCCATTGTGAGACCGTACTGTGTTATGTAAAGGACGAACTTCTTGTTTTTCAGGACTTCCCCGAAACCTCCGAGCATTGCTTCCCTGCTGTTCTTCTTCATTCTGGATCCGGACAGGGACTCTTTCATCCTGACACTGCACGCAAGAAGGACTGCCCCCAGTCCCATCAGGCACCAGAATATGCCCTTCCATCCTCCGAGCCCTGCCGTGAGCCCCCCGGCAATAGGGGCCGCCACGGTGGCTATCCCGTTGATCGCCCCGATCATTCCGAGCATTGTGGCAAGCTCCATCGCAGAGTATTTGTCGGTGGCGATGGACCTTGACAGGACCACTCCGCCAGAGCCAGCCACGCCCTGGATGAACCTCATTGCCACGAACTGCGAGATCGAACTGGCGAAGATACAGCCAGCTGTGGCGAAAAGGAAAAGAGTCATCGCTATGATCAGCGGCCTGCGCCTTCCGTACCTGTCGCTCAGAGGCCCGAAAACGAGCTGTCCAACGGCCAGGCCGATCATGCTTGTGGTCAGGCCCAGCTGCACCATGGAGGATGAGGTCCTGAAATATTCTGTCATTTCAGGAAGCGTCGGCAGGTACATGTCCATGACAAAAGGGCCGAAGGCGCTCAGGGTCCCCAGGAAAACAAGCATGAATATCTTTGAGTTCGGTCTGCGCAGCTTCATCACATTTCTCCTTTTCTTTAAATCCGGCCGCAAAATTATTCCATAAGTCTATATCTGTCCATTTCTTAAATAGTACAAAATATTTCATTTTCGGAACAATTGCCATTTTCCGTTTCCATCCGGTACCTTGACTTTTTTGCAATCCGGTGTATAAATCGGAAATTTATATGTAAGTTTGCACCAAAATCAAGCAAAACGGAATGGAAAAGATCATACTTACAGGAGACCGCCCTACAGGACGCCTGCATCTGGGGCATTATGTGGGGTCGTTGAGAAGGAGGGTCGAGCTCCAGAATTCTGGCAGGTTCGACAAGGTGTTCATCATGATAGCAGATGCCCAGGCCCTTACGGACAATGCGGACAACCCCGAAAAGATCCGCCAGAACATCATAGAGGTCGCCCTCGACTACCTTTCCTGCGGAATAGACCCGTCAAAGAGCACTGTATTCATCCAGTCTCAGGTGGCCGAGCTGTGCGAGCTCACATTCTATTATATGAATCTGGTGACCGTGTCCCGCCTGCAGCGCAACCCTACGGTGAAGGCCGAAATCCAGCTCAGGGGCTTTGCGGAGAGCAACGAGGCCGGCGACAGCAGACCCGGTATCCCTGTGGGATTCTTCACGTATCCGATAAGCCAAGCTTCCGACATAACCGCTTTCAGGGCCACGACTGTCCCTGTGGGAGAGGACCAGGAGCCTATGATCGAGCAGACCAGGGAGATTGTGCGCAAGTTCAACTCCGTCTATGGCGAGACCCTTGTCGAGCCTGAGATACTGCTCCCGGACAACGCGGCATGCCTCCGCCTTCCAGGTACTGACGGCAAGGCCAAGATGAGCAAGTCCCTGGGTAACTGCATCTATCTCTCTGATTCAGAGGCGGATGTCAAGAAAAAGGTGATGAGCATGTACACAGACCCGGGACATGTCAGGGTCGAGGACCCGGGGAAGATAGAGGGCAATACAGTCTTCACCTATCTTGACGCGTTCTGCCGTCCGGAGCATTTCCAGGAGTTCCTCCCGGACTATGCCGGACTTGACGAGCTGAAGGCGCATTACCAAAGAGGCGGACTCGGGGATGTGAGGGTCAAGAAGTTCCTCAACTCGATTCTCCAGGAAGAACTCGCTCCGATCCGTGAAAGGCGCAAGGTGTTCGAACAGGATATCCCGGCCGTTTACCGGATGCTCAAAGAGGGGAGCGACGCTGCCCGCCAGGTGGCTGCATCTACTCTTGCTGATGTGCGCAAAGCCATGCGTATCAACTATTTCGATGATGCCGAGCTTATAGAGTCCCAGGCTCTCAGGTTCAGGAATGAGTAACGGGAGCATCCTTTCCGATACAGACCGTATCCGCTACGAGGAGACAGACTTGTCCTTCCTCGCGGAAAACCCTTATCACTTCCGTTGCGGGATATACATAGCCTGCGTGTCAGGCGGATGCGAAGTCTCCACGGGGGCGGAGTCTTTCCGTCTCTGTCCCCAGACAGAGCTTATATTCCTGAACGGGACTCTTCTCCACAGGCTTGAGGCTACAGATGACTTCATGGTCAGGATGATCCTCTTTCCCAAGGATGTGTTCCTGAAAGCCATCCTGCCGATAGACACCCCGTATATGAACTATGCCAACGAGCATCCGTGTTACGCCCACACTCCTGATGCCAGGAGCCAGACGACATGGATGCAACTGTGCGTGTGGATGGACATGGCCCGGATGCTCTTCTGCGGAGACTACAGGACCCAGTTCAGGGACATGCAGGAGTACAGTTTCCTCCAGGGGCTTCTGCTGTGGCTTTTCAACACCGTCCCGGAGAAACTGGAAATCCATTCCCGCTTCTCCCGGCAGCAGCTTCTCTGCCAGAAGTTCCTGCAGCTTATCCGTGAGTACGGAGCCACGGAGCATTCGTCTTCCTTCTATGCGGAAAAGCTCTGCGTCTCACCTCGTTATCTCCACCGAGCCACGACCCAGTGCCTTGAAGGCCGCTCTCCCAAGCAGCTCATCGAGGAGCAGCTCCTGGCGGAGGTGAAGGTCCTCCTGAGTGACCCGGGACAGACAGTCACATCCATCGCCGAGCAGCTTGCCTTTGCCGACCAGTCGTACCTTACCCGTTTTTTCAAGCGGCACACCGGTATTTCTCCGAGACAGTATCGCTCCGGGAAACCCCGTCCGCATACCGCATCGGGAAGGTGACCGTGTGCACGAAGAAAATGTTTATGAATATAATCTGACGAAAAATGATAGAAGCCAGAGGAATAGTAAAATCATTCGGAAAACTGCAGGTCCTCAAGGGGATAGATTTCCATGCTGACAGGTCCGAGGTCATATCCATCATGGGGGCTTCGGGAGCGGGGAAGTCCACACTCCTGCAGATTCTCGGCACGCTGTCCACTCCGGACGGCGGGTCTCTGAGCATAGACGGGACCGATGTCCTGAGACTTGGCCAGAAGGACCTTGCCGTGTTCAGGAACAGGAAGATAGGCTTTGTCTTCCAGTTCCACCACCTGCTTCCGGAGTTCACATCGCTTGAAAACGTGATGATTCCTGCCCTTATCGCCGGAAGGGCGGAGAATGATGCCAGGGATGCGGCCACGAGGCTCCTTTCCGACCTCGGTCTCGGTGACAGGACCGGGCACAAGCCATCGGAGCTCTCAGGAGGGGAGCAGCAGCGCGTGGCCATAGCCAGGGCCCTTGTGAACAGCCCGTCAGTGCTGTTCGCCGATGAGCCTTCCGGAAACCTGGACAGCAGGACCAAGGAGGATATACACCGGCTTTTCTTCTCCCTCAGGGACAGGTACGGGCAGACAGTGGTCATTGTGACACATGACCCTTCCCTTGCCGGGATGTGCGACAGGACTCTTTATATGAAGGACGGTCTGTTCGAGGACAGCCCGGCGGAAGTTTCCCGGCCGGACTGCGGCCCTGAAGCATGACACGGCAGGGGATTGATTATGGGAGAGTTCCGTTTCAAGAAGTTCACTGTCGTGAACGAAAAGTCCGCCATGAAGGTCAATACGGACGGAGTCCTGCTCGGTGCCCTCATGACCCTCAGCGCCGATGACCGCATCCTTCTCGATGTCGGTACGGGTACAGGTACCGTATCCCTGATGGCGGCCCAGCGGCTCGACGGGACCGGTGCCGCCGGCCGTGCCGTCATCCATGCCATAGACATAGACACCCCCTCCGCCGAAGAGGCCGGACTGAATTTCTCGCGTTCCCCATGGCCTCATTGTCTGAAGGCCTGGAACATGTCCCTGCAGGAGTGCCGTAAATCCATTGATGCCGGCGGGGAAGGGGGATTCCCCCAGGGACCGGGTGATCTGGTATTCTCCAATCCCCCATACTTTGACAGCACCCTCCGTTCTCCAGACCTCCGGCGCAGGGAAGCCAGACACTCCGGGAGTCTCTCGTACAGGGACCTGCTGGAGTTTTCCGCCATGTGGCTCGGCCCGGAGGGAAGATGCTCTGTGATACTTCCGGCCGATACCGAGACGGACCTGTGCAGGCATGCAAGGATGTGCGGGCTGTTTCTGTTCAGGATAGTGCGCATAAGGACGGTGCCGTCCAAACCGCCGCGGCGTATAGTGGCGGAGTTCTCCAGACACCGTGTCACTTCCGTTGCGGAAGAGTCGCTGACCATACAGGACAGAGGCCGGTATACTGAACAGTACACCGGCCTCACATACCCGTTTTATCTGGATGCCGGCTCTGCAGACCGTGTCTGACTTGTCCGGCAAGGAGAAGCCTCTATTAATCCGCCTTGTGGTGCAGCTTATGGATCTGCTGCCTTCTGAACTTTTCTTCAGCCACATAGAGTTTCGCCACTTTCTCGGTAGGAAGGACCTTGCGGTATCTCTCGTCGCAGGAGTCCTCTATCCGGTCCTTTTCCGACAATGCGTCCAGGTAACTGTCCAGCAGGCGCGGGATTTCCTTGGTCTTGTTTCCGTCCACAGCGGCCTCCAGCGCCTTGTAGGCTTTCATTACATTGAACTGCGCCTTGCCCCTTTCTTCCCACATCTGGTTGTACACCGGCCAGAAAGCCTGGGCTTCTCCCGGAGTGAGCCCTATGGCGGTGGTGAGGAAAGCGATTTTCTCGCTCATTACCCTTTCTCTCCATCCTTTCCCGTCATCTTTTGGCTGGGCGGAGACGTTCAGTGTTGCCGCGGCCAGCAGCACGATGCATGTGACAATTTTTCCTGGCTTATTCATAATCGGATTCATTTAACAGTTCTACCGGAGTCCCGGAATATATCAGATAGTCTATGATGTCCTCGTCTGAAAGACCGGTGTCAGCCACATATCCGTAGCTGTCAGAGTCATACAGGATGTCCGCTGTCCCTGTCGCCGGCATCAGCTCCATGTAGAAGAAACTGTCGTCGGCCATCTGCCTGGCCATGCGGGCATCTGATACGTCCCGTGCAAGGGTGATGGACCCGAGAACCACGGCGGAGAGCATCGCGGCAGCTGCCGCAGCCTGTACTATCCTGAAATACAGCGGTCTCCGTACCGTGGCGTTTCTCACGGCGTTCTCTGACGCCATCCTGGCCATCCTGTCCTCGAGACTGCTGAAGTAGCCTTCCGGTATCTTGAAAGGCATCTCTTTCAGTTTTTTTTCTGATTGAAGTATATCCATAAGAAAATCCAAACGTATGTTTGACACCGTCCGGTATTAAAGGTTAAAAAAGTTTTTCGAGTTCTGCTTTTATCTTGTTGTAGGCATGGTGATACGAGGCTTTCAGGGAACCTGTCGAACTGCCGGAGATTTTCGAAATCTCTTCATAGGGCAT
This sequence comes from Candidatus Cryptobacteroides excrementipullorum, assembly GCA_017695065.1. Lineage (GTDB taxonomy): Bacteria > Bacteroidota > Bacteroidia > Bacteroidales > UBA932 > Cryptobacteroides > Cryptobacteroides excrementipullorum. The sequence continues at coordinate 14,107 of JADILZ010000102.1, read as the reverse complement.
CTCCTCGAAATACCTCAGACCGAATACGAGACGCTGTTTTGGCGGGAGTTTCCCCATGGCCTTGAAAAGCTGTCTCTGCAACTCGTCTCCGCTGAAATACGGGTCGGAGTCGATCTTCCTTTCCATGTCTCCCCGTATGTCCTCGAACGAGACCGCCTCCCTCAGCTTTTTCCGTCTGAGGAAATTGAGGGCCTCATTGGTGGCTATACGGTATATCCATGTAAAAAGCTGCGCATCCTCCCTGAAGGAAGGAAGCGCAGCCCATATTTTGGCGAATGTGTCCTGAAGGAGGTCGTCGGTGTCTTCATGCGAGCAGGTGAACCTGCGGATGTGCCAGTAGAGCCTTTCGCTGTAGCATTTTACGATTGCTCTGAAAGCCTGCTCCCTGTCTCCGCTGCGGTACAGCCGCATGATCTCCCTGTCGGTCATCCTTCGGGCTATTTCCTGTTTATCGCTTTCTTGGCGGCAACGGCAATGTGTTCTGCGTCAAGTCCGTATGCAGCCATGAGCTCGGATGGTGTCCCGCTCTGCCCGAAACGGTCCCGGCCGTTTATGAACTCCATGCAGGTCGGACAGCCTTCTGCGAGCACTCCCGCCACGAGCTCTCCGAGCCCTCCTGCCATGTTGTGTTCTTCCGCGCATACCACTGCACGGGTCTTCGCCGCCGAAGCCACTATGGCTTCCTTGTCTATTGGCTTGATGGTGGCGATGTCTATCACCTCTGCTGAAATGCCCTCTGCATCAAGCAGTTCCGCAGCCTTCACCGCCTCCCATACAAGGTGCCCCGTAGCTATGATGGTCACATCTGTGCCTTCATTCATGAGCACTGCCTTTCCGATTTCGAACTTCATGTCAGGGTCGGTGAAATTGGGGACAGCCGGACGGCCGAACCTCAGATATACCGGGCCGGTGTATTCGGCAGCCGCGATAGTGGCCGCCTTGGTCTGGTTGAAGTCGCACGGGTTGATCACCACCATGCCCGGGAGGGCCCTCATCAGGGTGATGTCCTCCATTGTCTGGTGCGTTGCCCCGTCTTCTCCGAGGGTGATCCCGGCATGGGATGCGGCTATCTTCACATTGGTCTGGCCGTATGCCACTTCCTGTCTTATCTGGTCATAGACCCTGCCTGTGACGAATTCGGCGAAAGAGCCGGCGAACACTGTCTTGCCCGTGAGTGCCATCCCTGCCGCGACACCTATCATATTGGCCTCGGCTATGCCGCACTGGTAGAACCTCTCCGGGTAGGCTTTGAAGAACTTGTCCATTTTCACGGAACTCGCCAGGTCGGCGGCCAGAGCCACGATGTCCGGATTTTTCTGTGCCGCCTCGAACAGGCCTTCCCCGAATCCGCTGCGGGTGTCTTTCTTCCCTGTATCGGTATATTTTTTCATTTCGATTCTCTCTTGAGTTTTTTTGATTAAGGAATCAATAGTCTCCCAGCGTCTCTTCCAGCTGAGAGAGGGCCTTTTCTGCAAGTTCGGCGGAAGGGGCCTTCCCGTGCCATTCGTTGGTCCCTGCCATGAAGTCTACACCGTGCCCCATATCACTGTGCATCAGGATGATGACCGGCTTTCCGTTTCCGGTGAGGCCTTTCGCCCGGCTGAACGTCCCGAGAATCTTCCCGAAGTCATGCCCGTCGCATGTGAGGACCTCCCATCCGAATGCCTTCCATTTGGTGTCCAGGGCTCCGAGTCCTGCGACGGAGTCCACGTTGCCGTCTATCTGCTGCATGTTCCAGTCTATGATGGCGACGAGGTTGTCGATCTTCTGGTGGGCGCAGAACATGGCAGCCTCCCAGATCTGTCCTTCCTCGCACTCGCCGTCACCCATGAGGACATAGGCGAGGTTCCCGTCCCCGTCCATCCTCTTGGACAGCGCCACTCCTGCGGCTACCGAGAGCCCCTGCCCGAGCGAACCGGACGGCTGGAACACTCCTGGAAGCCCGGTGTCGACGGAAGGGTGGCCCTGAAGCCTGGTCCCGTATTTCCTGAATGTGGCGAGCTCCTTCACAGGGAAGTATCCTGCCCTGGCCAGAAGCGAATAATAGACAGGCGAAAGGTGGCCTGCCGAGAGAATAAATACATCCTGTCCTTTCCCGCTGCGGGTCCATGTGGCAGGGTCGTGCTTCATTACACCTCCGAAATACAGGGCAGTCAGGAAGTCTGTGCTGCTCATGGATCCACCTGGATGTCCGGATTTCGCTCCAGTCACCATCCTGATGATGTCCCTTCTTACCTGCGAGGAGATTCTTTTCAGTTCATCGATAGAGACCATTATTATAATATTGGAATTGATTGCGGCACAAAAATAATATATTTTTGATGAAACAATCGTATATTCCCTTGAAATTGAAACTGAAATTGCTTCAGTTTCCAGCTGTTTAAGGGAATTTGCTGATTTTTTTCCATAAACCTGAGGATTCTACGGAAATTTACCTATCTTTGGGGTGTGTACGTACACAGAGGTTTGAAGGATCTCTTTTAATTTGCCGGTTTTGCACATATTAACCACCTAATTTAATAACTATGCTCTTTAAAAAAATCGGAATCGGCAGGATCATGGCCTTGTTGGCTCTGCTACCTGCTTTGTCTTTAACTGCACAGGGGGGGGTAACCTCATCTTCAGCTGCCTCCATGGCAGAGCAGTCAAGCGTTTGTCCGGGAGTCGTGAAGGACATTTCCGGAGCTCCTCTCGCCGGAGTGGCGGTCTCTGTCAAGGGGACTGTCAACGGCGTCTCTACTGATCTGGACGGAAAATTCAGCCTCTCAGGCGTGGAAACCGGCGACATCATTCTCATCCAGTCCATCGGCTACAAGACTGTGGAGGTGACGTGGGACGGAAATCCTCTCGACATCACTCTCGAGGAGGACAAGGAGCTTCTTGATGAAGTCGTGGTTGTCGGCTACGGTACCCAGCGCAAGGCGGACCTTACCGGTGCCGTGTCTTCAGTGAAGATGGATGACATCCTCGGGTCGCGCCCTGTGACAAGCGTGCAGGACGCCCTCATGGGGCAGATCCCCGACCTGCAGATCACCAGATCTTCCGGAACTCCGGGTGACGGCTACACCATCTCGGTGCGCGGCGCCACTGGTACTATCAACGGTGACAGTTCACCGCTTATCCTGGTGGACAACGTACCGGCTGACATGAGCCTTCTCAATCCGGAGGATGTGGAAAGCGTGACGGTCCTGAAGGACGCGTCTTCCGCAGCCATCTACGGTGCCAGGGCTGCATTCGGCGTAATCCTCATTACCACCAAGAAAGGATCACAGGGCAGATTCACCGTGAACTATTCCAACAACTTCTCTTTCTCCACACCGTGGGATCTTCCGCAGAAGGCTTCCCCTCTGGAGACAGTAATGGCATATAAGGACCTGGGATGGACGAACCATCCGAATTATGGCCAGAATATCGACACATGGCTGAATTACCTGAATGAGTACAGGACCAACCCGTCGCTCTATCCTGACGGATATGCTACGGACGATACCGGAAGGAGATATGATTTGCGCGAGACCGACCTGATCCGCGGGATGATGGACAAGTTCGGATTCCAGCAGACGCACAATATCTCGGCACAGGGAGGCTCGGACAAGGTGTCCTACCGTATAGGCTTCGGATACCTGAACGAGAACGGCGTAGTGGTGACGGACAAGGATTCGTATGACAGGTACAATGTCTCGTCATACATCCGTTCCGATGCCTTGAAGTGGCTGGTGCCGGAACTGGATATCAAATTCGCCAAGGCGGACCAGTCAACTCTCGGGGACACCAGGATCTTCAACACAGCCATCTGGTTCCCGAGTTACCATCCTACCGGCTATATGGACCTGGACGGGGAATCCTATCCGTACAACACCCCTTATAATTTCGCACAGTTGTCTTATCCTTCGACCAATACGACAGAAAATACCCGCGTAACCGGACGTGTCACTATCAAGCCGTTCAAGAATTTCAACATTGTCGGCGAATACACTTACGACATCAGCGCCAAAGAGGCCGAGTCGTTCAACCCGGTATTTGAGTTCGCCAGAGGACAGGATTATGCGCTCGAGGCGTCCACGACTCCCGAGAACTCGAAATATACCTATTCCAACACAAGAAACACCAGGAACAACCTCAACATATACGGCGACTACACCCTGGAGGTGAAGAAGCACTATTTCAAGGCTATGGTGGGTTTCTCTCAGGAAAGGTACTGGTCATCCACCCGTTCTATGGACAAGGCGAACATGATCAACCAGGACCTTCCTTCCATATCCGGCGGAGTCGGCGAAGACCATGCTGCAGACAGTTTTTCCGAATACTCCATCAGGAGCGGATTCTACCGTCTGAACTATACATACGATGAGAAATACATGCTCACGGCAAGCGGAAGGTACGACGGCTCGTCCAAGTTCCCGAAGAATTCCCGTTTCGGCTTCTTCCCTTCCTTCTCCGCAGGATGGCGCCTTTCACGCGAGAACTTCATGAAATGGAGTGACCTTGTGCTGGACAACCTGACACTCAGGGCATCATGGGGAAATATCGGCAACCAGAACATAGGGGCGTATGCATATATCCCCGAGATGGCTGCCGGCAAGTCCGGGTGGATAGCCGGAGACAAGCCTACATATACTGTAGGTGCTCCTGCACTTGTGAGCGCGGACTTTACCTGGGAACGGGTCCAGACTCTCAACTTCGGAGTGGACCTGAACATGTTCGACAACAGGTTCAGCGCCATATTCGACTGGTATCAGCGTGATACCAAGGGCATGCTTGCCGAAGGTGTCGAGCTGCCTGCGGTACTTGGCGCCGCCGCCCCTCTGGAGAACGTGGCCAACCTCAGGACAAAAGGATGGGGACTCCAGGTGAACTGGAGAGACCACATAGGGGAGGTGAACTACAACATCGGCTTCACCCTCTCGGACAGGAATACCTACATCACCAAGATCAACAACGAGATCGGTCTCCTGAGCGAATACTATGTGGGCCAGAACATCAACGAGCAGTGGGGGTATGTCACAGACAGGTACTACACTGAAGCCGATTTCGACGCTGACGGGAACCTCCTTCCGGGAATACCTGTAGTGGAGGGATATACGCCTAATCCGGGCGATGTCCTTTACAAGGATTTCAACAATGACGGACTTATAAACAGCGGAGACAACACTCTCGGCAATCCCGGAGACCAGAAGATCATAGGTGACCGCTCACGCCATTACCAGTACGGTATCACAGGAGGCCTGAGCTGGAAAGGCATCAGTTTCTCCTTTATCCTCCAGGGTGTCGGACAGAGGGACATGTGGAACGACAGCAACCTGTTCTGGCCTTTCGCTGATGCGGATGCCACCATCTTCAAGTCCCAGCTTGACTACTGGACTCCGGAAAGGACCGATGCGTATTTCCCGAGAGTATATGAGAAGGCCACAGGGAACACGAAGGCCAACCGTATGAAACAGACTAAATACAAACTCAACGGCGCCTATCTTAACATCAAGAACATAACTCTGTCATACACCTTCCCTCGGGAGCTTACCCGCAAGTTCTATGTGGAGAGGTTGTCGGTATTCTTCAGCGGCGAGGACCTCTACAGTTTTGACCATCTGGAGAACGGTCTTCATCCCGAGGCCGGCAACACGGCGAGAGGGTGGACTTATCCGTTCATGAGGAAATTCTCGTTCGGAGTGCAGATAACTCTGTAAATGTGACATTTACACATCTGAAAAACACATGATCATGAAAAAGAAAATAATGTATATATCCTGCATGGCCCTGTCTCTCGGACTGATTTCCTGCAACGATGACTTCCTTGAAGTCTATCCGAGAGATACGCAGACAGAGGCGACTGCCTTTGTGACGGCAGAGAATTTTGAGACTTATGCCTGGGGGCTTTATTCGATATTCGGCGGATACAATGACGATACGCTGGGCGCGGACAAGGACGGCGGCAACCTGACCGGCAATACTGCCGGAAGCGAGTCAGCATGGGCAATGAACAGATACAAGGTGCCGGCCAGCGAAGGTGACTGGGATTTCAGTTTCATCCGCAAGTGCAACCTGATGCTGGACCATATAGATGCTGCACAGATGAGCGACGTTGACAAGAAGCACTGGCGTGCGGTCGGACTTTTCTTCCGCAGCCACAGGTATTTCCAGCTGCTCCAGAAATTCGGAGACGTCCCTTGGATCGAGCATGTGCTCGCTACCGATTCAGAGGAACTCTATTTTCCGAGAAATCCCCGTGACGAGGTGGCAGCGAACATCCTCCGTGACCTGAAACAGGCTGCAGCCGACATAAGGGAGACCGGTAACGGTACCAATACAGTGAACAGGGATGTCGTGAACACGTTCCTTTCCCGCTTCGCCCTTTTCGAGGGTACATGGAGGAAGTACCACGGGCTGCAGGATGCCGACACATATCTGCGTGAGGCCGCAGATGCTGCCTGGGCGGTGATCAACACCGGAAAATATTCCGTCAATCCGAGCTATGACGCGCTGTTCAATTCCGAAGACCTTACCGGAGCGGCCAGTATCATCCTGTTCCGCCAGTACACGGCCGGCGAGCTGGGCCACAACTATACCAGGAGGATAAGGACCGGCGAGCTGACCTTCGAGGGAACCAAGGATCTGGTGGACAGCTATCTCTGCTCTGACGGAAGACCTATTTCCACAAGCGCCGTGTTCGAGGACACCCCTGACGATACCGGAAAGGACAAATACAGGGAATACGACAGGTTCCGCAACCGTGACCGCCGTCTATACCTGACGATTTGCCCTCCGTACAATACTGCGACCACCGGAGGAAGCGTAACCGACCCTGTTTTCACGGACGACCCTCGTGACAACGAGTATATAGACATCATGAACGATCCCGCGAACGCTTCGTGGACAGGCACCAAGCAGCTTCCGCACACCAACTTCAAAGGTTTTGTCTGCCATCGTCAGCCGAACCTCCTGAATACCGCCGACGGGCGTAATACGGCATGGGGAAAGAGCAACATGGGCTATTTCATGTGGAAATACTACAATACCACCACACCGGCCCTTACCGCCAACAGTGACAATACCACCGACGCACCGGTTTTCAGGTACGAGGAAGTCCTGCTGAATTACGCGGAGGCGAAATGTGAACTCGGTGAGTTCGACCAGACTGTCGCAGACCAGACTGTCAATCTGATGAGGGTGCGTCCGAGCTGCAATGTGGCTCCGATGAATGTGGCCGAGATCAAGGCTGCAGGACGGGGCTGGGACCCGGCGCTTGACGCGGGCGGCTATTACGACAGGGCTGGAGATCCTGTGCTGTGGGAGATCCGCAGGGAGCGCCGCGTGGAGTTCGTGGGTGAAGGATTTGCTTTCAGGGATATACGCCGCTGGAAAATCGCGGACCTCGTCCTGAACAAACGCCCTCAGGGAGCGTGGATAGACAGGGCGGATTATGGAAATTCAGCGACTATCAAGCTGCAGGATGTCGACGGTAACGATCTTCCTTCGACTGAAAGGTACGGCTACGGCGCGTTTTTCGGCAAGCCTGCAGGCTGGCCTGACGACCACTACTATCTGTATCCTCTCCCTCTGGACAATCTGGCTCTGAACGATGCCCTCACGCAGAATCCGGGCTGGACTTCCACGGGAGGCGATACCGCTGAATAGGTCACCTGAAAAATGTCAATGCAGGAAAGATGTATAACAGAATTTTGAATATTGTCCTGCCGCTGGTTGCGGCGGCAGGACTGTTTTCATGCAGACAGACACCGGTTTCCGAGGCTGAAATCGTGGATGTGAGCAAGGCCGTACCGGGACAGGTCCTGATCTCCAGTTTCACATCGGGCGTGGAGACCGTGAGGCTGGAGACATCGGAGGACTGCATGATCGGCGGTATCGGTATAGTGAGACTGACTGAGGACCGTATCTATATCATGGATATCATGTACCGTGGTATATACATCTTTGACCGGAAAGACGGGAATCATTTAGCAAGCTTCAAGAAGCAGGGGCGCGGTCCTGGAGAGTATATAGACATAAGTGATTTCTATATTGACCAGAAGGAGAAGACATTGGAGATTCTTGACACAGGTACAGGCAGGATTTTCATATATGACTTGCAGAGTCTGGATTTCGTTTCGGAAATAACATTGCCGGTCCATACCAGAAATGTCAATAAGTCAGGAGGGATATATTATCTGGATACCGGGCGTTTCTCTAACGAGGTAGATGGGAAAAGAACCAACAGCGGTGTTATAGCGTTCGATCCGGAGACAGGGACGCTGAAACCTCTGTTTGATGTGGTGAGACCTGAAGAAGAGTACCGTTATTTCAATATCCGTGGATTCTCGAGAAACGGGGCAGGCCAGATATTCTACTCCCAGGCCTGGGACAACACTTTCTATCAGATAGAAAACCTGGAGGCGAAGCCGGTCATGACCGTCGATCCCGGGAATAAAGGCATTCCTGAAAGTATAAGGACAGGGACATACGAGGAGCAGGAGCGGTTCATGCAGGAACGCCGCCCGGGATATATGTCTTTCAGACTTTCCTATCATGAAGGAGACAGGAGCATGATAACATTTTCGGACAGGGGAAAGCCGTTGTTTTATTTCCTGGACGGGGAGGAAGGCCAGCTCGCGGACAAGATCATTTTAGACAGCATAGATGGTTCTCCTGTCATGGATCCGTACAGTATGACTGTGGTAGGGGATGTTTTCATTGTCGTCTGGATTCCCGGCGAGAGCCGGACACCTGATGCTGCGGCATTTCTGGACAGGCTCGGGGTGGGCCAGGATGACAATCCAGTGCTGACATTGTTCAAATTCAAAAAATGATACTGCCCGGAAAAGATAAGTTCCAGGTCAACTTATGGTATCCGGGATGACGGAAACCAGAAGTTTTTATAAGAATTGGTTATATTTACAGGTTGTAAACACAGGTATCGGCAATGAAAGGAAAGGGATTCAAAAGGCAATTCCTGGTGGCCGGGATGGCCGCCGCGGCCTGCACGACGGCATATGCCGCCGCTCCGGAAGGAAGGCTCAATGTGCTTTTCATCATGGCTGACGACATGCGCCCTGAACTGGGGTGCTACGGGGTGAAGGAAATAAAGACCCCGAACATAGACCGTCTGGCTTCGGAGGGTGTCGTCTTCAGGAACGCATACTGCAATGTACCCGTGAGCGGGGCCTCCCGTGCGAGCCTCCTGACGGGGATGTATCCGTCATATCCTGACAGGTTCACGGATTTTTCGGCCAAGGCGAGCGTGGACTGCCCTGAGGCCGTGCCTGTTTCAGAGTGGTTCACTTCACACGGGTACCATACGGTCTCCGACGGGAAGGTGTTCCATCATATAGAGGACCATGCGGACACGTGGAGCGAGCCTCCTTTCCGTACGCATCCGGACGGATACGATGTGTATTGGGCCGAATACAACAGGTGGGAACTCTGGATGAACGAGTCGTCCTCCCGCTCCATCAACCCCAGGAACGGGAGAGGACCTTTCTGTGAACGTGCCGATGTTCCTGACAACGCTTATGATGACGGGAAACTGGCCGAGAAGGCCATATCCGACCTCGCGAGGCTGAAGGACATGGACAAGCCGTTTTTCCTCGCATGCGGGTTCTGGAAACCGCATCTGCCTTTCAACGCCCCGAGCCGGTACTGGGACATGTATGACCGGGAGAAGATACCGGTGGCGGACAACATGTACCGCCCCGAGGGCCTGCCACCGCAGGTGCAGAACTCCGGGGAGATATATGCATACGCCGGGACTACAGAGCCTGATGACATTTATTTCATAAAAGAGGCAAAGCACGGCTATTATGCCTGCATGAGCTATGTGGACGCCCAGATAGGGAAGGTGCTCGATGCGCTCGATTCCCTCGGACTTTCGGACAATACGGTGGTGGTCCTGCTCGGTGACCACGGATGGCACCTCGGCGAGCACGGCTTCCTGGGGAAGCACAACCTCATGGACGAGGCCACCCATGTCCCTCTGATTGTCCGCGCACCGGGGATGGAGAAAGGCAGCACATGGTCAATGGTGGAGTTCGTGGACCTGTACCCGACACTGTGCGAACTGTGCGGGCTTCCTGAACCGAAAGGACAGCTCGACGGGAAGAGTTTTGTCCCGGTACTGGAAGACCTGTCCGCGAAAACGAAAGACGAGGTGTACATCCAGTGGGGAGGCGGGGACAATGTCGTGGACCCTCGCTTCAGTTATGCCGAGTGGAGGAGGGGAGACGGGAGCATGGTCTCCCGCATGCTGTTTGACCATCAGGACGACCCGCAGGAGAACAGGAACATCTCGGAGTCCGGGCAGTTCGTGAAAGAGATGGATGCATTTGCAAGATTCATTGACAGGATAAAGAAGAAATTGTAGAAGATTATGAAGATCAGACTTTTTGCCGCTTTGGTCGTGGCTGTTCTCGGGTCGCAGACCCTATCAGCCCAGCGCCAGGTCGTTTCCTTGGACGAGGACTGGCAGTTCAGATTCTCCCACAGTGTGGAGAAGGGTGTCTATGACAGGGTGGACCTTCCTCACACATGGAACGCCGGGGATGCCCTCTCAGGGAAGCCTGACTACAAGAGGGGGATAGGGAATTACCGGAAGACGATTACGGTCCCTGACGACTGGAAGGGCAAAAGAGTTTTCATCCGCTTTGAAGGGGTGAACAATGTGGCGGACATGTTTGTCAACGGGTGTCACGCCGGACGGCACAAAGGCGGATACGGCGCTTTCACCTTCGATCTCACCGACGGGCTGAGGTACGGTGCGGAGAATACTTTCCTGGTAAGGGTGAGCAATGCCGAGAATCTGGAGATCATGCCTCTCGTGGGTGATTTCAATTTCTACGGCGGTATCTACAGGAATGTGTCCCTGATAGTCGCGGAGCCGGTGCATATTTCCATGCGGGACTACGGTTCGAGCGGCGTGCGCCTGGTGCAGAAGAGCGTGAGCCGTGAGAGCGCGCAGGTAGATGCCGTGGTGCAGCTGTCCAACGACAGCGGCTCCGGTGCCGAGGCCGAACTCCGCGTGCGTCTTCTTGACGGGGAGAAGGAAGTCCTCGCATCGTCTTCCGCCGTCTCCCTGCCTGCCGGGGAATCCTCGCACAGTATAGGTTTCAGCCTGGAGAATCCGCATCTGTGGAACGGTACGGAAGACCCTTTCCTGTACACCGCAGAAGTGTCCCTCTGGCAGGACGGCAGGATGATCGACAGGGTGGAGCAGCCGCTCGGGTTGAGGTACTATTCCATAGACCCGGAGAAAGGGTTTTTCCTGAACGGCAGGCATCTGCAGCTCAGGGGAGTGTGCCGCCACCAGGACAGGGCCGAGGTGGGGAACGCCCTCAGGCCGTGGCACCATGACGAGGATGCCGCCATCATGGCGGAGATGGGCGTGAACGCCGTGCGCCTGGCGCATTATCCGCAGTCTTCTTATTTCTATGACCTGATGGACCGTTACGGGTTCATCGTCTGGGCAGAGATACCTTTTATCGGGCCTGGAGGGTATTCCGACGAGGGTTTTGTGGACATAGAGGCGTTCAGGGAGAACGGGAAGGAACAGCTCCGCGAGATGATCCGCCAGCATTACAACCACCCTTCCATCTGTCTGTGGGGCATCTTCAACGAGCTTTCCATGCGCGGAGACAGTCCTGTGCCGTATATAGAGGAACTGGATGCCATCGCACATGAGGAGGATCCCACAAGGCCCACCACTTCGGCTTCAAATATTGACGGGGAGCTCAATTTCGTGACGGATGCCATTGCCTGGAACCGTTATGACGGCTGGTATGGCGGCACTCCTGCGGACTTGGGCAAATGGCTGGACCGCACACATGAAGAGCATCCGGAACTGTGCATCGCCATAAGTGAGTACGGGGCCGGGGCGAGCATCTATCATCAGCAGGACACTGTAGTCAAGTCCGTGCCTGTGAGCTGGTGGCATCCGGAGAACTGGCAGACGCAGTACCATATCGAGAACTGGAGGGAGCTTTCTTCACGTCCTTTCGTATGGGGCAGTTTTGTGTGGAACATGTTCGACTTCGGAGCGGCACACAGGCATGAGGGCGACCGCCCGGGAATCAATGACAAGGGTCTGGTGACATTCGACCGCAAGGTCAGGAAGGACGCCTTCTATTTCTACCAGGCCAATTGGAGGGATGACATCCCGGTGCTTTACCTCGCTGACAGGCGCTGTACGGAAAGGGTTCGCAAGGTGCAGACATTCAGGGCGTTCACCAACTTCCCTGAAGCCGAGCTCTTCGTGAACGGCCGCAGCTGCGGCAAGGCCGGTGCGGATTCTCTGCGGGTCGTGACTTGGGAGAATGTGGAACTTTCCCCGGGCCGGAACGAGATAAAGGTCGTCGCTGGAGGCCGGAAGAATACAGTGGAGGATTCATACGAGTGCTATCTGCAGACTGCGATGTAGTCCCTAGTCTTGACAAGCCGGTACGTCAGCGCTGTCTTGTCCACATAGCAATGGCCGTTTATCATATATCACTTCAATTGCGCAAAAAGAGCGTCAAATTCGGATAATGCATTTAAGGCAAATCCTATTTGAAGCAAACCCTTTAAAGATATCTCTCCAGTCTGTTCAAACCGACGGTAGGTGGCAAACTTAAGGCCGGCTCTTGTAGCTATGCCTACTTGCAGTACCGGTTCCCTATCCTGCGGAAAGTGCGGCGCCAGTCGATCCGGCCTGTGTAGGGGTCCCTGGAGAAGAGGATGCGGGTGGCGATGCCGGTGATGTACTCCTCGGGGACGAAACCGAAATAGCGGCTGTCGCGGGAATTGAGGACATTGTCCCCGCCGAAGAAATAGTAGTTCCCGGTGAAGCGGTACACGGACACCTCCCGCCCCGAGACGAACACCCGCCCGTCCCGCACCTCGGGCAGGCTGCCCGTCTCGTACTCGATCACCCTCCCGTACAGTTTCACGCTGCCCGTGTCCAGGGCGACGCTCCCGCCCTCGCGCGGCACATACAGGGGGCCGAAATCACGGATGCTCCACCCGAAATCCGGGCTGAACGGCATGGCCGGCATGTACACCCCCTGCGCCTCAAGGACCTCGTCCGGGGTCCCGGACAGCGCCCCCTGCATCGACGCCGAGCCGATGAGCGCGCCGGGGAGACGGCTGTTGCGGTAATACCCGTCCACGATACGCACGGTGTCCCCGGGACAGCCTATGCAGCGCTTGGCATAGACATAGTTGATACGGAACTCTATCCTGTCCCCGTCGCGGCCGTAAGGGTAGTTGAATACAGCCACATCGCCGGGACGGACCCTCCTCAGCCCGGGCATCCTGAACGACTCCATCACGGGGTCGGAGAAGTCATACTTCGTGTAGATCCTCGCGCCCATCAGGAGCTTGTTCACCAGGACATGGTCCCCCGTGCGGAGCGTCGGCTCCATCGACACACCTCCGATGCGGAACTGGTCGCACACGAAGACCGGCAGCAGGGCCGCGACGACCACCAGAGCGGCCAATGTCACGACTGTGATGTAGATCACCTTGAATATCCTTTCCTTCAACGTCATATCAGTCTTAACGCTAATCCGGCGAATTTATCAAAATGTAAGTTTCCAATATTCAATATGGGTCGCAATCCGTCACTGATCCTCGGCCCCGGGACCGGATCCGCCGAGCCGCTCCATCTCCCTGGACACCTCCCGGCGCAGGTCCTGCATCGCCCTGCTCTTCGGGTTCACCGGCATCTCCAGGATGCGTCTCCCGACGGACACCGCCTCGGCATCCATCCCGCGCCCCGCGTACATCCGCATCAGCAGGACGAGCGGATAGAGGCGGCACGGGACCATGTAGTGGGCGGTCATGTACTCGTCCCGTGCGGCATCATACCGTCCCAGGGCCTCGTGGCACTTCCCGATGATATTGTGGAACATGGGGTCGGAGGAGATGCGGGCGCCCTCCGACAGGACGGCGATGCCCTCCTCGAAGCGGCCCTCCTTGTGCAGGGCGTAGCCGTAGTCATACAGGTAGCGGAAGTTCCACCGCATGGCCGGATACAGAGGGGACAGTTCCTCCAGGGCCTCGTCATACAGCCCCATCCCCGACCACTGCCGCGAGGCCTCCCACGCCGAGACGGCCTCCCGCCTCTCCCGGCGCCTGTCCTTCAGGG
>JADILZ010000101.1 GCA_017695065.1 Candidatus Cryptobacteroides excrementipullorum | reverse complement strand
GTGCGTATGCGTCGGACCGCCCGACAGCATCGTCAAAGGCTCTGCCACGGTGATGATAGGCGGCAAACCCGCCGCCCGCATGGGCGACACCACCGCACACGGCGGCTCGATAGTACTCGGCTGCCCAACGGTGATGATTGGAGGATGAATACAAGAAAACGGAATATAAACGATAATAATAAAGAACGATGATATGAACAAGACGACAGTATCAAAGATGATTTTAGGTGCAGTACTTCTACTGTTCACCGCCTGCACGCAGGACGAACTGGCAGAACAGGGCAACACCCTGCCCGACGGCGAATTCCCCTTGCAGATAGGCAGTGTCAGCATCACCGCGGAGAGCAGCGAAGAACCTTGGACGCGCGTGACCGAGAAGCCCGATGGCAGCGGCAGCGTATTCCAGGGCGGTGAACGGATAGGCGTGCGCATCGGCGACAATGAGGAAACGGGCATCTATATAATAAAGGTGGATGATGCGGGAAATGTCACAGTCTCCCCCGATAAGCCCGTCTATTGGAAGAACACCCAGACTGCCGAAGTCACTGCCTGGTATCCTGCCGAGGCAAGCAGTGTGAACCTTGGGTCTCAATATAGGAATGGCACGATGACCTACGTGCTGCACGGCACCGGCACGGGCGGCTACCAATCGCCCGTCACCCTGAGTTTCACCCACCAGCTGGCCAAGGTGCGCGTGGTGGCCAAGGGCACAGCCCAGGTGAGAGACATATCTATCTGGAATGTTCCCATGATTTGTTACATCGAGGAGGGAAAAATAACGGGACAGGATAACTCTACTGGCATTATTCCGATGCTTCCGGTGGAGCGCGAGGGCATAGGCACCTGCTGGGAGGCCAATGTGGGGCCCGGCGTGGAGATAAAGAGCTTCAATATTGAAAATACCGAAACTGTCAGCCAAATCTACGACCTGAACACTCCCGTCACCACGCAGGCCGGGGCGCTGCACACCATCACCTGGACTGTGAACAACAAGGGGACAACGACCATCGACCTCTCCAACGGCGACTACACCATCAACGGCGACGGCACCTACTACTTCAGCGGCACGGGCAACCATGCCATACGGGTGACGGGCGGCAGTCCCAACATCTACCTGGAGGATGCACAGATAAGCGTATCGGATGGCAATGCCATAGACATCACGGGCGGCAACCCGACCATCCATATAAAAGGAAATGATAACGAAGTGTCTTCCAGCGATGGCGCGGGCATCTATGTGGCAGAAGGCTACAGCGTAACCATTACTTCCGATGACAAAACGGCCAATTCGATTACGCTGACCGGAAAAGGAGGAGCTGGAATAGGAGGATATTTATCCTCAGGACAACATTCTGCATGTGGCAACATTATCATACAGAATGTAACCGTAATAGCATCCTCGTCTTATTCACTTGGAATGCAGGGTTATAACCCGGGAATAGGCGGTTCTGGAAATGCCGCTTGCGGAAAGATTTCTATTACCAATGCCATTGTATATGCTTATGGTTCAAATGGACCTAATCAAGGAAGTCCGGCTATTGGGGCTGGTTTGGACGATAGTATGAATCCTGGTTCTGTCCCAACCATACAAATTGAGACATCTGACATCTATGCACATCGTGGCAATTACGCAGATTACATAGGACAATCGGGAGATAGAAACAATAGTCGTGGAGATTTTCAATTCGGTCAAGAAGGTTATTGCCGAAGCAGTAATGTCTATTGCTATACAGGAAGCAGCGATACGTTGGATAAGACGGTGACGTATGATGCCAGCGGCAACGGGACAGAACAGTCACAGTGACCCTTGATAAAGAGTATCAGATACCCTTGTCAGGGCAGGCAAACCAACATAATGTATAACCTCAAAACAGTAACGACTATGCTGGAACATGAAATTAAAAACAAAGTGCTTACCATTGGTAACCGTAAGGGACAGACGGTGTATTACGCCTATCCCAAGTCACAACAGTATTTCACCGCATCCGGCAGCATGTCCGGCGGAAATGATGATAATTACGAGGAGACCCTGTTGGTCTAAGTTGGAAATTAAGAGCGGTCGCCCCTTCGGGCGGCTGCTCTCCAAAGAGTTTTAATTGAGTAATAATCTTAAAAATTTGATGGATATGTACGAGGCAAGACAACGTAAGGAGAAGGTTAGTAGGAGAATTGATGCTGGTAGAGGAGTAAGGCAGAAGATAAAAATAGAGGATGGAAGAAAAAACTTCGTTATAAAACAGTGTTATAGACCTGTAAACTCACCTCCTGCAACTCAAATATTGTCCTATGCATATTGTCATGGAATTCCGCGGGAAATAGTTACCTTCGTGCTGAGTTTGTCCGGCACAGGCGCATGAGTGGTGCGACGGACTTCCGGGAACGCGGCCAGCCGTGCGTACCCTGGTGATTTTCAGTTCCGTTTCAGAATCTGTGCTGAGATTTGCGCCGGAAAAAAGTTTTGCCATGAAGATACTCATAGTGGAAGACGAGGCCTCGCTGCGGGAGATGATGGCGGGGACACTCAGAAAGGAAGGTTTCATAGTGGAGACAGCGGGAGATTTCGGGACTGCCGTGGAGAAACTGGACGTATATTCGTATGAATGTGTGCTCCTGGACATCATGCTTCCGGGAGGCAGCGGACTCGATGTCCTCTCACATATAAAGAAGCTGGACAAGAAGGTCAATGTGATCATCATCTCTGCCAAGGACTCCATCGATGACAAGGTGCGCGGACTGGAACTCGGGGCGGACGACTATCTCGCCAAGCCGTTCCATCTGGCCGAGCTTATCGCCAGGATACGCAGTGTGGCTCGCCGCAGCCAGGCAGGAGGCGATTTTGCATTCCGTATGGGCAACGTTGCCTTAGAGCCTGAGACCAACCGGCTCATGGTCGGCGGGAAGGAAGTGTCGCTCCTTAAAAAGGAGTTCGACATACTCAAGTATTTCATGCAGAGACCAGGGCATGTGGTGGACAAGGCCGTGCTTGCCGAGGCGGTGTGGGGAGACCACGCGGACCAGAGCGACAACTTCCAGTTTGTCTATGCCCAGATGAAGAACCTGAGGCGCAAGCTGGAGGAGGCCGGGGCCGACATCGAGGTCAAGGCTGTGTATGGGTTCGGATACAAGCTTGTCGGGAAATGAAATTCATCTACAGGATAATAATCTGGCTGTCAGGCCTGATGCTTGTGTTCATGACCTTGTGGGGAGTCTTCTTTTCCAGAGCTATGGAGGAGGAGATCAACGACGAGACGGATGATATGCTCGAGGCATATTCGGCGGACATCATTATGAAGTGGCTCTCCGGTGTGAACATACCGTCCATAGACAACGGCAGCAACAACACCTACTACATCAGGAAGGTCACTCCGGAATATGCGGCATCGGTGCCGAGCATCACGTATGAGAATGCCATGATCTATATAGCCTCGAAGGACGAGACGGAGGCGGCCCGTATCCGCCACCATGTCTTCATGGATACGGACGAGTCATATTACGAGCTCACTGTAGCGGTCCCGACATTCGAGCGCCAGGATCTCATAAACGCCATACTCAGGTGGATGGTATTCCTGTATTTCATACTGCTGGTGGCCTGCATAGTCATAACGGTGTTTGTCGTGAACTACAACTTCAGACCGGTCAAGGCTCTCCTGAAATGGATAAATGCATATACGCCAGGGAAGAAGAACCCCCCGGTGCCTTGCGACACTACCATAACGGAGTTCCGCACCCTGGCCCGTGCCACCCAGCATGCTGCGGACAGGTTCGAGCGGCAGTACGAGCTCCAGAACCAGTTCATAGGGAATGCCTCGCATGAGCTACAGACCCCCCTGGCGGTATGTTCGGGCCGTATCGAGATGCTTCTTGACTCCGAGAACCTCACCGGGAGCCAGGCCGAGGAACTGGTGAAGATCAGCCGCACTCTTCAGGGGATGTCCAAACTTAACCGGACATTGCTCCTGATGACCAAGATAGACAACGGGCAGTTCATCGACAAGGTGAATGTCGATATTTGCGCCTCGGTACGGGAGTCCGTCCAGATGCTGATGGAGATATACGGGCACAAGGGAGTGGATGCCGAAGTCAGGGCGGAAGGCCGCCTGGATGTGCTGATGAACGAGCAGCTGTCTTCCATACTGGTCTCCAACCTTCTGAAGAACGCGTTCATGCACAGCGCTCCGGGCACTACGGTCCGTGTGTCCGTGGAAGACGGGGTGTTGACAGTGGGCAATGCCGGGGAGATTCCGCTGGACGGAGAACGGATTTTCGACAGGTTCTACCAGGGCTCCGCCAAGAAGGAAGGCTCCACCGGGCTCGGGCTTGCACTGGTGAAGGCCATCTGCGACAGGTATTCCTTCCGGCTGGCCTATGGCTATTCGGACGGCTGTCACAGGTTTACAGTGGATTTTAATTGAAAACAAACACAATATAGCATGAAGAAGATTTTAGCACTTATCGCCGGAATACTGGCATTTTCATCAGCCGCGCTGGCTGACAACGACAGGGCAGTGACGCTTGACAGGCTTCCTGCCAAGGCACGGACTTTCGTAATGGAGAATTTCCCCGATGCACGGCTCGCCTATGCAAAGCAGGAGAGGGATTTCCTCGAGGTCCACTATGAGGTGGTGCTTGTAAGCGGGGTGAAGCTCGAGTTTGACCGCCGCGGCGAATGGACAGGAGTGGAGTGCCGGTATTCGACCCTGGACAAGAACATCATCCCGGAGCCCATCCGCGCAGCAGTGGAGAAACTCTATCCCGGGACTGAATACAGGAAGATTTCGCGGGACAGGCGCGAATACGAGGTCAAGCTGACATACGGTCTTGAACTCACTTTCGACAGGGACTTCAACCTGATGGGCATAGATGACTGAGATCGCAGCATTTTCCGTGGCGGCCGCACTGGCCGCCATTGTCCTTGTGTGGAGGACCGTGAAGGAAAAGTCGGCTCTGGCAGGCAGGGTCTCCGCACTCGAGAAGGAGAACGCGGCACTGGAGAAGGACAAGGCCGTGCTCGAGAGCCGGGTCGCCATCATGATGGAGGATGTGGCGAAGGCTGAGGAAAGGCACCGGAGCTCAGTGGAGGAGATAAGGCGTATGAACGAGCAGTACCTTGCAGACTCTGATGCCAGGCACAGGAAGGACATGGATGTGATGAAGGAGCAGTTCAAGGCTGCGGCTGCGGAGATAGCATCCATGAACAGCCGCGAGTTCAGGGAGCAGAGCACTGCCGGCATCGCTGACATGCTGGCCCCGATAAAGGAGAAGTTCGCCGAGCTTGACAGGACTATGAAGACCTCGCATACCGAGTCGGTGAAATACAACTCCGAGCTTTCCGCATCCATCAGGCTCGTGATGGAGCAGTCCCGCCATGTAGGGGAAGAGGCCCGTAACCTGGCGGATGCGCTTTCCGGCCGTTCCAAGGTGCAGGGCGACTTCGGCGAGATGCTCCTGAAGGACATCCTGAAGAACGCCGGCCTGCAGGAGGGGCTCCATTTCATCAGCCAGGGCGTGATAACGGACAGCGGCGGCCATGAGGTCAGGAGCGAGGAAGGTGCGGTGATGATTCCCGATACCCTCGTATTCTATCCGGACGACACGATGGTGGTCGTGGATTCCAAGGTCAGCCTCACCGCATTCAACTCGTACATGGCTGCGTCTTCGGCCGCTGACCGGGATAGATACGCCCGTGAGCACGTGGAGAGCGTGAGAAAGCATGTGGACGAGCTGAAGTCCAAGGATTACGCCTCCTACATCCCCGAGGGGAAGAGGAAGGTGGATTACAACATCATGTTTATCCCGATAGAAGGGGCATTCCGCCTGATGCTCGACGAGGCTCCTTTGCTGTGGCAGACGGCCAAGAACAACAATGTGCTCATAGTCAGTCAGATGACTCTGGTCATAGTCTTGAATATGATACAGATGAGCTGGAAGCAGTCAGAGCAGGAGAAGAATATAGAGGAGGTTTACAGGACAGCCTCTGAACTCATGGGGCAGCTCCAGGGCTGGATGTCATCATTCGTGGATATCGGCACCAGCCTGGACCGGGCAGTGAAGTCATACGCCGAGTCGAAGAAGAAACTGGCGGATTCCCGCCAGTCGGTGATCGGCAAGATCGGCAAGCTGGAGTCTCTCGGGCTTTCTCCGAAGCGCTCCAGAGGGCGTGTCCGCATATCGGCCCGCAAGACCGGTCCGGAATCTGTCATCCCCAAGGAGCTTGAAAACCCTGACATGGAATGACCGGCATGCCTGACTCATGTCAGAGGGCTTGTCATATCCTTCTCTGGAATCTGCGTATGATGAGATAGAGCACAACCCACAGGATGATGAAGGTCAGGACGTATGCCCAGGGGTGGTTCTCCCTGGAGGTGGCGCTCAGTGTAAGGTCGCCGTACAGGAGCCGGTATCCGTCCACTTTCCACCGCGGGGCGCCGTCGTGGAAGTCTTCCGCATTGGTCCTTATCAATTTCCCCGGCATGCTGACTTCGGAGATGAGGGCGCATGTAAAAAAGTACACTGTCTTCTCCTTTTCGGCATAGGCGGAGTCGGCCTCGGACTTGTGAATGTCGTAGAGTCTTGTGAACCTGTCTGTCCCGTCGGCCTTGTCAAGCCATTCGCACAGAATCGAAGGGGTGACATCCTGTTCCGAATCCATTGCCTTCCGGAGGATGCTTTCAGAGTTCTCTTCCATGACTGTCTTCATTTCAGGGCTGCAGAAACCTGATACTATGTCATGGCTCACTTTAAAGGTGGATTTCACATACCATTGCGAGAAACCGGTGTTCATCTCGTCGAGGGCACAGTACAGCTCCACGCCGTTCCATCCGTCAGGTATCCCTTCCCCGAGGAGGAAGAACCTCTGTTGCTCCGGAGTCAGGAATTCCGAGACAGGGACAGGAAGGTCCGGGATACATTTATACACCGCCTTGTATTCATACAAGGTGTAGAACCACCTGAAATGCTTTTCCACTGATTCCTCTGGGTTCAGTTGCGGGCAGTCCCTGTAATCCGGGTCGGCCGGGAGCATGGCATCTTTCCCGACGGATGGGAAATGGCGTCTTGCATATACGTTCATGGTCTGTGTCTCGTCGTAGAAGTCCATGCTGAATGCGGGGTCTGTCTGTCCGGTGGTCCATAGGGAATCCGTGAGGAAGAGAAACGGGCAGAAGTCCTCGTCTCCGGCGAGATAGGATGAGTCGGCCTGCGCGTAGAGAGTCCTGTCGGCAGACAGGTCCCTGTGAATGTCTGTAGTGATGTAGTTGTATGATGATACACAGGATGATGCTGTTATGGCGGCTGCTGCCGCCATGATTGTGCATCTGATGGTTCTGTCTGTTTTCATGGCTGTGTGGCTTTATTTTCCGTTGCTGTTCTGTTCTATGAATTTCCTGAGGGCTCTGGAATTCTTGTATGCCGTATAGAGTCTCGGCTCGTCCGGCCTCGTTTGGCCGGCCGGTCCTGAGGAAAGCCGGATCTCCTGCCCTGTGCCGGAGGGATGACGTTCCTCTGTCATTGCAGGGATGAGGGCTGCGGCCAGGATGGCCGCTGCCGATGAGACGGTCGCTGCAAGGATGGTCCGTGCATGATTATGCCTCCGTGTGCCGATGCTCTGCATCACTGCCAGGGCTGTCCGTCTTTTCCCTGTCTCTGATTCCGCTGCAGCTGCGCTGCCGGAGCGGATGCTTTCCAGAAATGAGTCGTAACTTATGTCCTTTTTCATTGCCGATAATATCAATACGGTGAATTGACCCGGTCATTGCGTGGCGGCTTCGCCTTTCCTGCTCAATCCATGCCCAGTTTGTCACGTATGGTTTTCCTCGCCAGGTAGAGGTTGCTCTTTATCCGGTCGGGGGAGAGGCCTGTTATCGCAGCCACTTCCATGGTGTCAAGTCCTTCTATCTCCTTCAGTGTGAAGACCGCCCTCTGTTTCGGGGAGAGCCAGGCCGTGGCTTCGGTGAACATCCTCCATTCCTCTGACTCTATCATCTTCTCCTCCGATGACTTCTCCCGAGGCAGTCCTTTTTCTGGAATTCTTCCTGCCTCCACAGAGTCTTTCCATGGCATCCGCGTAAAGCGTATCTTCCTGCGCCTGAGGTGGTCTATGGAGAGGTTGCAGGTGATTCTGTAGAGCCATGCCGGTAGTCCGCTGCGGCTGTTGAAACGTCCGGCCTGCTTCCATACCCGGATGAATACTTCCTGCGTTATGTCCTCCGCATCATCCGCGGAACACACAATCCTCAGAGCTGTCCTGAAGACCAGAGCCCGGTATTTCCTTATCAGGGTTTCCAGGGCCCTTCCGTCCTGTCTTGTGACGGCTGACATCAGCCGGGAGTCTTCTGTTGGGGATGTGGGTCTCTCCGTGTGTTCCATGTCTTGTCTTTTGGTAAGGATTTCAGGTATCAATCCTGCTTGTCCGGTCCGGGCTGTCATGTGACAGGTCCCGGATTCACATTATATACGCAATCCGGCTACAAAAGTAAAGAAACTTCTTCCAATTTGTCTTTGATGATTCCGCATTTGCATTGCTCTCCGCTTCTGCGTATCTTTGCCGATTCTACATAAAACGAACTTGTAATGAACGGAATTTCAACAGGCAGGCCACGGATAGATGTCGTGGATGCACTGAGAGGCTTTGCAGTGCTGGCCATAGTGCTGGTCCACAATCTTGAACATTTCATTCTTCTGGCTGGTGTCGCCGTGTTCATCCTTCAGATGCTGTTCTGCAGGTGGTGGCTGTCCCGCCATCGTCAGGGACCTCTGGAGTATGTATGGCACAAGTGGACGTGGATAGGGACGGGGCGCTGACCCCGCCTGCCCTTCCCGCGTCAGGACCGGAGCATCTTTTCAATGTCCATTCCGGAAGGCTTCTGGAAAATCCTCAGCCCGAATCCAGGCAGTGACGCTATCACGTGTTCCATCACATCTGCGGCCACATGCTCGTGCGGGACCCAGTCCTGGGCCAGAGTGAAGAAGTAGAACTGCAGCGGGAGCCCTTCAGATGTCGGTTCCAGCTGCCTGACCAGGAGCATCAGTTCCCCGTTGACCTCGGACAGCCCGCGCAGGTAGTGCTCCGTGGCTGCCCTGAACAGTTTCAGGTTCACTGTCCCTTCTTTCTGGAGGTCAAGTCCCTCAGCCCAGGACGCCCCTTCAAAGCGGGAAAGTTCCTCCCGTGTGCAGAAGCGTATGGAATTCATGTCTATGCGTATCGACCTTGCCACCCTGCGGCCTCCGCTTTCCCGCATCCCCCGCCAGTTCTTGAAGGAGTCGCTCACGAGGATGTAGGGCGGGATGGTGGTTATGGTCTTGTCCCAGTTCCGCACCTTGACCGTGTTCATGGTGACATCCTCGACAATGCCGTCCACCCCGTATTTGTCGAGCACTATCCAGTCGCCCGGCCGCAGCATGTCGTGGGCGGAGAGCTGCACGCCTGCCACCACTCCGAGGATAGTGTCACGGAACACCAGCATCAGCACGGTGGCCATGGCTCCAAGTCCGGTGAGCAGGGCTGTGAAGTCCTTGTTTATCAGCGAGCCTATGATAAGTATCACCCCTATGCACACGACAATGACCTTCAGCATCTGGTAAACGCCCTTCATGGGCTTGTTCCTCAGCGAGTCGGACTCGTTGGATATGGCGTACAGGGAAGTGATGAACTCGCAGACGAGCCGGCAGAATATGATGATGGTGTAGATGTAGAACAATTTGGACATCAGGACAGTCCACTGTGTCTGCTCCGGGAACAGCAGGGGGAATGCAAACTGGAAGGTTACCGGCGGGATAAGGTGGAAAATGTTGTGGAGCACCTTCCCGTTGGTGATGTAGTTGTCCCATTTTATGGATGTCCTGACTGCTATCTTCCGTATCACGGGGATGAGCAGCCTGCAGCACAGGAAATCTGTCAGGTATGCGATAACCACAATCGCACAGGATATGGTGATGCGCATGTGGGTGTTCATCTCGAGGATGTCTGCGGCGTTCTGTTCTATCATGTCGTGATGTTTTTTTTTTGCAAAGGCGCTGCCTCTCCCTGTCCCGGAAGGCAGGAATGTCATGCAAAATTAATAAAGGAGAACGAAGAACCGGCAGGGTATCGCCCGTTTTTTACGGAAAATCAGGCCGGTTCGGCATTGTTCTTCCTGTATTGGGACGGCATGATGCCGAATTTTCTGTAGAAATGTTTCCTCAGGGTGCGGACATCTTCATACCCGACTTTCTCGCTTATCTCCTGGATGGTGTACGCGCCTGAGGCAAGCAGGTCCCGTGCGGCTGATATCCGGCTCTGGTGGATGAGCTCGATTGGGGCGGTCCCCATGTTGGCCTTTGACTTCCTGTACAGTGTGGACACACTCATGTTCAGGGCTGCGGTCTGGACATCGGTCCCGTTGTCATCATCGAATGTGCCGAGCCCGTAGCCTGAATGGGACGGCAGGTTTCCATAGTAGCTCGCCGAATAGGCCGCGAGGTCAGACTCCATGTACAGGTATGCCTCCGTGCTCACATTGGTTATAGGCTCCTTGTCAAGGAAGGAGTTGCATCCGGCGAGCGTCCCCGACAAGATGATTGTAATATATAAAAGTGCTTTTTTCATAAACTGTCAGATGTTTGGTGTTCAGAAAGTGATGTTGAGACCGAGTGACACTGTGGTTCCGAGCGGATAGGCCTTTCCGCTGTTGTTGCCCGTATAGGCGGAGTATGCTGTTTCAGGGTCATATCCCTGAGGCAGGCTTGTGATTGTCCATACGTTCTCTGCGCTTGCGAAGATGCGGAGGTTCTTCAGACGCATGTATGCCCCGTTCTGGAGATACCTTGTCTGTGTCTGCTGGTTCCTGCCGTCTCCCATGTCAGAGAGTTGCTTATGACTCCCGGAGGATTGGCCACTGTCGGCCTTTCCCCGTTCATGAGCCATGAACCTCCGTTCACGCTCACGCTCTGGGTGAGGTACATAGGGTAATAGACGTTTGTGTTCTGGTTCCCGAGTGTTCCCCAACGGTTATGAAGTCTGGCCTGGAGATTCCCATGTACCGGTCGTTGTAGTCCTCTATGTTGATACCGGCCATCACATTCATGTTGTGTCCGTTGAGGTTGATGTTGTGCTCCTGCGCCCAGGACCATTTGTAGTGGGTCTTGTACCAGTCCACATTGTCATTCGCCTGCTGGTGGAAATGCCATGAGTTTCCGTTCGCGATGGTGGTCTGAGGCCTGAATTTGCCGTCAACGCCTTCATATAGAGGAATCTCTCCTGCGATGAATGCCTGGATGCGGCCCAATGTCTCGTCGTTGAAGACGGCGGCCTGTCCGGCATTGGCGTTGGCTTCGTTGAAGTAGTTGGCGAAGTCCCATGAGTTCATCAGGTCAGGAAGCCTTGCCGGGCCCGAATAGCGGACGTTTCCGGAATATGAGACCGATGTCTTGCCTGCGTGTCCTCTCTTGGTCGTGATAAGGATCACTCCGAACGCTGCCCTCGAACCGTAGATTGATGACGAGACTGCATCCGTGAGGTCGGCCTTGCGCTGGGTACCGAAACCCACTACGACGACCTCGTCAAGAAGTTCCGTGTCCGGGGCAAGCCGGACATCATAGACGGATGTGTTGGCTGAAACGGTGATGTCTGTGGCGACATACCCGATGCTTGAGATGGTAATCACGTCCCCTGACGATACTCCGGGGAGTTCGAATGATCCGTCAACATCAGTCGTGGTACCTGAGACTGTCCCTTTGATAAGGACTCCGGCGCTCTCACTCCTGGCTTCCGACCTCGTCGCAGTTCCCTCTTTCAGACTGCAGAGGTATGTTCTTCCTCATGATGTCAATGAATACCACGATGATGAACAGGCATGCGGCCATGAGTCCGATGTACTCCCATTTTTCCATGAAGGCGCTTATGGATCCTTCCACGCCGAGTTCACGGACGGCAGGAATCTGGCTTGTCAGGACAGAGAAGGCGTTGTTCACGGCATGCATGAGCATGGTGAGTTTCAGGGAACCTGTCCTGTAATACACATAGGCGAACAGCATGCCCAATACGAATGCCGGCACCGCCTGCCAAGGGTTCATGTGTATGAGTGCGAAGGCCAGTGCGGAGATGACCATCGCCCAGGCCGGGTGCACATTGCGGAGCAGTCCCCTGAATATTATTCCCCGGCACAGCCATTCCTCGAATACCGGGGCGAAGATTACAGTGGATATGACGGTCACCCAAAGCGGGCCTTCGAGCATGGCCTCGAATGCGGCTTTCCAGAATTCAGGCATCGGAGGCAGTGCGGAGACCACAGGGTCGCAGATGATGCTCGACGCGATTGTCACCACGGCGGCCATAAGGGCTGCACCCCAGCCTTTCAGGTTGCCGAAATGGTTGCTGTCCAGGGCATAGCCTGTGTCGAAGAACTGGTTCTTCCTGCTCTGGAACGAGGCGTACCACATGGGCGGCAGGAACATTACCGGGTATGATACCAGCATGCCGTATGACGTGGCCGTCTGAAAGTCTGAGACCATAGCCAGCAGGAGCGATACGAATTGTCCGAGGCAGGCCCCTATGACGACCATCAGAAGCATCATGAGTGTGCCCCCGATGCCAGGCAAATAGAATGAGAATCCGGAAAGCAGGTCGAAGGACCTGCGGCTTGAATGACGTATGAATGTGGACATAAGCTGGAGAGAACGTATGTGTTGTGTGGGTTTTCTGCAAGGAAACGGGACCGGGGATTCCGTATGCCGGCCGGGCAAATCCTCCAGTCCCGCCTTCAGAATGGCACTTGGCCGGTTGTCTATTTATTGTAAAGAGGTGTAGGATATATTCCCTTGTCTGCGAATTCCTGGAACTTGGCCACCACTCCCGGCCTGTCCTCCTTGAATGTCACGCCGAACCAGTGTGAAGGGGTGGAGAGAAGCTCGGTCTTCGCGCTTGCTTCCTTTATCATGCAGTCGATGGCGTAAGGGATATAGAACTCGGCTTTCAGCTCGTTGATGTTCCTGGCGATGAAGTCGGCGAAGATCTTTTCGCTTTTCTCGAAATAGTCAGGGGTGAATCCCCACATGTTCATGGATGCGAGAGCCTTGCCGTCCAGCTCTACCTTTTCGCCCTTGCTGTTGTCCCCATAGACCTTGCCGTCAGCGGCCTTGGCGATGTTGTGGTGCTCTTCCACGTGTGTGAGGATGTTGTCGGCGTCGGCTTTGCAGATGCCACGGGATACCCCGCCGGACTCCGAGAGTGTGTGGTCAAGCTCGAAACCTACCATGCAGTAGCGTCCTGTGGAGCCTTCATGTGCCCTGAGCCAGTCTGCGATGATGTGGAATGATTCCTTTCCGTAGTAGTCGTCACCGTTTATCACGGCGAACGGCTCTCTGATGACGTCCTTTGCCATGAGCACAGCATGTGCCGTACCCCACGGCTTCTGTCTTTCAGGGTTGAGTGTCAGTCCTGCAGGTATCTTGTCGAGCTCCTGCTCCACGAACTCGAAACGGAGAGGCTCGCCGTCAGTGCATCTCACATGGCTGTATTTCTCCTTTACAAGCTGCTCGAACTGGTCTCTGAAAGAGTGCCTTACCACATAGACGACCTTCCCGAATCCTGACTGGACCGCATCATAGATGGAGTAGTCGATGATGGTTTCGCCGTTGGGACCGAGCCCGTCCATCTGTTTCAGTCCGCCATAGCGGCTGCCCATTCCGGCAGCGAGTACAAGTAGTGTTGGTTTCATAATTATACTGGTTTACAAAAAATATATTTCTGTCAGCAAAGAAAATCTTTCAAAAATAATTATTTTTGCGCATATTTTCAAAGAAAGATGGGAGGACCAGGGAGCATATTCAACGGACCGCACGGCGGCTTTTTCAAGTTTGCCGCCTTTGCTACGGCCATATTCGTCCTCCTGATGCTTTTCAAGCCGGGGACCAATGTCATAAGATGGGTGCGCTCTTCCATTGAAATCCGCCATCAGGAAAAACAGATCCGGCAGTATAAAGAAGAAATAGGCCGGATGGAACACCGCATCAGGATGCTCACATCCGACCGTGATACTCTTGAAGAATTCGCCCGGGAGGAGTTCCATTTCGCAGAGCCGGGCGATGATGTCTACATCATTGAGCCGTAGCCGTACCTTCCGCAGGGAAGCCTCCGCCTCCCAGGGCCCGGTACAGGTCCGCCTGGAGCTTCATCCTTTCTATCTCAAGGTCAATATAGGATTCGCAACATTCGAAATAGTCCCTGTCTGCCGCCAGCACTTCCAGATACCCTATGAACTGCATCCTGAAAAGTTCGTTGGCACTTGCCGTCGCCTTTTTCCCTATCTTCATCTCCTCTTTCTTCACGTCTATGCGTTCACGGATGTTCTCGCTGCTTTCGATCAGTCCGCAGACTTCCGAATAAGCCTTGACCACCGTCTCCTTGTAGTTGTTGACAGCCATGTCCCTGCGGACAAGGGCATCTGAATATTCATTCCTTATCTTGCCTGCATTGAACACAGGAGCAGTCAGTCCTGCCGCAATCTCGTATGCGAGGGAGGCCGGGGCAAGGAACAGTCTTCCTATGTCAAATGCGTTGAAGCCGCCTGCGCCGCCGAGCCTGAGCCCCGGGTAGAATGCTTTCCTCGCGGCTTTGATGTCGCAGTCGGCTGCCGCAAGCATCATTTCCGCCTCCTTTATGTCAGGGCGGCGTGTGAGCAGCATGTCCGGGACTCCTGTGTCGGAAAGGTATTCCATGTCACGCAGTTCATAGAAGTTCCTCCGTTCGGTGTGTTCAGGCAGACGGCATACGGAAAGCCGGACTGAATCTGTCCAGGAGGGCCGTCTGCCTGCTGTCAGCTGCATAGTGCTGCCTCTGGTTGGCGTATTGCGGGAAGATCCTGACTTTCTGCTCACGGGCGCGCATGCTGTCGTCAACCGGCACGCCTCCGTTGTCAAGTGTGTTGACAACCACGATATCGGAAGGTTCAGCCACATGGTATGCCGCCGGCTTCAGGCTGACGGCGACAAGCAGGATGAACAGGATTTTCAGTAATTGTTTCATACGTCGTGTCTCAGGTGCAGGCAGTCCTAGAATCCTGTGTATGTCATAGGCGAAATGGCCCTCAGTTCCTCTTTCACGCTTTCGCTCACGTCGAGAGTCTCGATGAAGCTGGCGATGGTCTCGTGGTTGATGGCCTCGCCTGTCCTTGTGAGGGCCTTCAGGGTCTCGTATGGGTTCGGATAGTTCTCCCTGCGCAGGATGGTCTGGATGGCCTCCGCCACCACAGCCCAGTTCCTCTCGAGATCCGCTTCGATGGCTTTTTCGTTGAGTATCAGCTTTCCGAGGCCCTTCTTCAATGAGTTCAGGGCTATCATGTCATGAGCAAACGGCACTCCTACGTTCCTCAGAACTGTAGAGTCTGTCAGGTCGCGCTGCAGCCTTGATACAGGCAGCTTCATGGACAGGTGGGTGAGCACGGCGTTCGCCACGCCGAGGTTGCCTTCCGCGTTCTCGAAGTCGATAGGGTTCACCTTATGTGGCATGGCCGATGAGCCGACTTCGTTCTTGTTGACCTTCTGGTGGAAATATTCCATGGAGATGTAGGTCCATATGTCACGGCAGAAATCTATGAGTATGGTGTTGATGCGGCGGACGTTGTCAAAAATGGCCGCAAGGTTGTCATAGTGCTCTATCTGCGTGGTAGGGAATGATCTCTTCAGCCCCAATGAGGCCACGAACCTGTCCCCGAATGATATCCAGTCGATGCCGGGGTAGGCCACCTTGTGGGCGTTCATGTTGCCTGTAGCACCTCCGAACTTCGCCGGGTAGCTCAGCAGGGAGAGCTGGCGGAGCTGCTCCTCGATGCGCACCTGGAATACCTTGAACTCTTTCCCGAGACGGGTAGGGGACGCCGGCTGTCCGTGTGTCTTGGCCAGCATCGGGATGTCCTTCCACTGCCCGGCCATCGACTTTATGGTGTCCAGTACCTCGTTCACCAGAGGAAGGAAGGCGTTCTCCATGGCTTCCTTCAATGAAAGCGGGACAGAGGTGTTGTTTATATCCTGGGAGGTGAGCCCGAAATGCACGAACTCTCCCCATTTCTCTATATGGAGTTCCTTGAACCTTTCCTTGATGAAATATTCCACTGCCTTGACATCGTGGTTGGTGACTTTCTCGATGTCCTTCACCCTGGCCGCCTCCTCAGGGGTCAGGCTTCTGTAGATGTCCCTGAGAGCATCGAACTTGCTGCGGTCGAAGTCCGCAAGCTGCGGAAGAGGGATTTCGCACAGGGCGATGAAATATTCTATTTCGACCCGCACCCTGTAGCGTATGAGCGCGTATTCGCTGAAATATTCCCTGAGCGGTGCCGTCTGGCGCGCGTATCTCCCGTCAATGGGGGAGACTGCTAGTAAAGCGTGGTTATCCATGGTATTTCTTTTTTCCGGAATTTTCCGGTGCAAATATAATCAGAAGCCGAGAGCAGAACAAATTTTATTTGCTATGCCGAGGCGCCACAGAATATGTATCCGCCAGCCGGGACCACACTGCGACAGTCCTTGCCGCCTCAGCCACGTCGTGAACACGGAGAATGTCCGCCCCGCGCTCCAAAGCCGCCAGATGCAGCACCTGGGTCTGCGGCAGAGATTCTTCGGGGGTGATGCCGAAAAGCTTGTATATCATACTTTTCCGCGACACTCCCACCAGGATTCTCCGCCCGAGGCAGCTGAACCGCTCCAGCTCGCTGAGCAGCCTGTAATTCTGCTCGACGGTCTTGGCAAATCCGAATCCCGGGTCAAGTATCCAGTCCTTTATCCCTGCCTTCTCAGCCTTCTTCCCGAACTCCCGGAAATACTCCAGTACCTCGCCGGCTACGTCTTTGTAGCTGCATAGGGACTGCATGGTCTTGGGAGTGCCCCTCTTGTGCATTGCGATGTATGTCAGACCGAGGCTTCCTGCTGTCCCGAGCATTTCCGGGTCGTCTTCTCCTGCGGATATGTCATTGACAATGAACGGCCCTATCAGGTCGTATGTCTTCCTTACTACCGAGCTCCAGTATGTGTCAACCGAAATCTGCACATGCGGGAAGCCCTCCCGTATAGCTTTAAGTACGGGGCGGAGCCGTCTCCATTCTTCATCTTCCCCGACCGGTTCCGACCCCGGGCGGGTGGAACAAGCCCCGACATCTATGATCGAGGCCCCTTCATCTATCATTCTCCCTGTGCGCTCCAGCACCCTGTCCATGTCCGGCTCCCCGTCCGGACCGAGGCAGCGGCTCTGCGCGAAATAGGAATTGTCCGTAATGTTGACAATTCCCATTATATCTGTTGTCCTGTTCCTGCCTGTCATGTGAAAATATCTGTAAATTTCAACTGTCCGTGTCATGTGCCATAAGCACGTAGAGGTCCGGTGTTTCTCCGGCGGGTGCAAATATATCCTTTTTTTGAGGAAAATGTTTGAGAAGTAATTAATTTTGCCGTTCTGAGAATTAGTGAGACTTAATTAACGTGAATTCGATGAATTTAAATCATTAAATTACATCGAATTACCTCTTTTCAGGAGCAGGCCGTGGCCTGCGACAGGTCCCCCGGCGAGGGGGAAGGAAGGGGGCGGCGCCCCTTAACAAGGGGCTGTCACGAAGTGACTGGGGTTTAGACA
>JADILZ010000100.1 GCA_017695065.1 Candidatus Cryptobacteroides excrementipullorum | reverse complement strand
AGAACCAATCAACTGAAAAGAAAGAAAACAACTGAAAACATCAAGTACACTATAATCAATTGTAAATAAGCGGTTTTATTTGCACTTGTTTAGCTCTTGTTTTCATTTTAGGGCTTTACTTTATAAATCTGTCAAATTGATATTATAATCTGTAATTCAGGTAATCCCGGATTTGTGCTGACTTCTAAATTTGCATTGGAAAAAGAGGAAATCTATTTTGTAGGCAGCATTGGACATATCTGCAATATATAATGAAAATTTTTTTGATTTGATGGAGCATGAAAACATTTTTTCCGTAATTTTGCCGCTGGCAATAGGACATGGACTTGACATAGACATGAACATTCTCCCCGGTGTTTAACTGAAACTTGATCATTCTTGCTTCATCAAACAGACTGTACCAAGTACTTTATTATAACACTAACTTTAAATTCTAAATTATGAAGCAATTCTTTGTTCGCTTCAATGCGATCTGCCGCAGCGTACTTATTGTTGCGGCGCTGCTATGCGGAACAGCTGCTATTGCTCAGAATGTCACTGTCAAAGGTAAGATTCTTGACAACGACGGGCTTCCTCTTCCGGGGGCTGCAGCTCTGATAGTCGGTACGACACAGGGTACCATTTCGGATGAGAACGGTGACTTCAGTTTTGAAGCCGCTTCTGGGTCGACAGTCGAGTTCTCATGCCTTGGCTTTGTGTCTCAGCAGATTACAGTAGGGGGGGGGAATATGGATATTACCATTACTCTCCAGCCCGACACCCAGCTGCTCGATGAGGTAGTAGTAACCGCATTGGGTATCACCAGGGAAGAGAAGACCCTGGGTTATGCTCTTCAGGAAGTCGGTGGTGAAGAGCTTCTGGCAGCAAGGGAGACAAACCTTGCAAATGCCCTCACAGGAAAAGTCGCCGGTGTCCAGATCATCCGTTCCAGCGGTGGTCCTGGTTCTTCTTCCAAGATCCAGCTTCGTGGAAACAATTCCCTTACCGGTCTCAACCAGCCTCTCATAGTCATAGACGGTACTCCGATGGACAACTTCATCGGTGCCAACAACAATGACTTCTGGAACCCTTCAGCCGATATGGGTAACGGCCTGCAGGACATCAACCCTGAAGACGTGGAATCCATGTCAGTCCTCAAAGGAGCCTCTGCAGCAGCACTTTACGGTTCGCGTGCAGGTAACGGCGTCATTCTTATAACCACAAAGAAGGGACGTAAGAGCGAAGGAATCGGAATCACTGTCTCACAGTCCGTAAGCGCCACATCCACATTCATGCGTCCTGACTACCAGACTACGTACGGACAGGGTACTCTCGGACACTACAGCGGTACGACAAGTGCAAGCTGGGGTGAGTATATCGAAGGACAGGATTACACCAAATGGGACGGCTCAACCGGCAGCATGAGGTACTATGACAACCTGGAGAACTTCCTCCGTACAGGTATCAACTCCACTACCAACGTCACCCTTTCCCAGCAGTACGGGAAGACAGGCATCTATGCTTCCGCCACCCATACTATTGACAACGGCGTACAGCCTGAGGCAAGCCTCAAGAGGACCAACCTCATGCTCCGCGCCACATCCACTTTCGGAAAGAACGACCGCTGGTCATTCGATGGCAAGGTACAGTACATCAAGAATACAGCGCACAACCGTCCTATTTCCGGAAACAACGGCTCCAACTATTCCATGATTATGTACACCATGCCTACTACTCTGGATATCACGGAATTCAGGGCTGCTACCGATGAGAATGGCGACATGTTCTGGTACAACTCTGACGGGAACAACCCGTACTGGCTTACACTCTATAACCAGAATGACGATACACGTGACCGTTTCCTGATGAATGCCAGCCTGAAATATCAGTTCACCGACTGGCTCAGCGCAGAGCTCCGTGCAGGAAGCGACATGTATTTCACAGAGACTACCACTCATGTATATGGAGGAAACCCTAACATTGCGGAAGGTACAGGCTCTTATTCATTGGGAGAAAGCCGTTTCTATGAAAACAACTTCTCATTCCTCATCTCTGCACAGAAGGACAACATTTTCGGTGAGTGGGGCGGAAGCGTTACATTCGGCGGAAACCTTATGGAAAGGGAGAGCCGCGGCCTGAGTTCAAGTGTAAGCCCTCTTAATATCAGGGATGTCTTCTCTCTCGGCAACGGAAGGACACAGGCAGGTGTAAGCGAGTCATATTCTCACCGTAAGATGAATTCCCTTTACGGTACACTGCAGATCAACTACGGCGGTTTCGTATTCCTGGACGGTACATTCAGGAATGACTGGACATCCACCCTTGCTCCTGAGAACAGGTCGTTCCTCTATCCTTCAGTTTCACTTTCATGGGTGATAAGCGACATGGTGGACAAGTACTGGTCGATGCCTGACTGGTTCTCATTCGCCAAAGTGAGGGCATCCTATGCGCAGGTAGGTAACGACATGGACCCTTACCAGATATTCAATGTCTATACTGCCGGCAACTCACAGGTCAATACTCCTACCATCACTTCAGGAAGCACCCTGTATGACGCAACAGTAAAGAACGAACTCATATCCTCATGGGAGACAGGTCTTGAAATCCGTTTCCTGGACAACAGGCTCGGCCTCGATGTGGCTTGGTACAAGTCGAACGCCACCAACCAGCTCATAAACCTTCCTGTCAACGCCCTTTCAGGCTACCAGAACAGGAAGATCAATGCGGGAAACATCCAGAACTCCGGAGTCGAGATCATGCTCAACGCCACTCCTGTCATGAAGAAGAACTTCACATGGGATACAATGCTCAACTTCTCGCACAACGAGAACAGGATCCTCGACCTGGCGGAAGGGGTGGAGCGCTATTCGCTCGGCGGATATGACAACCTCCAGATCTACGCACAGGTGGGCGGTGACTACGGTGAGATATGGGGAACCAGGTTCCTTAGGGTTGAGGACGAGTCCAGCCCGTACAACGGTCAGCTCATCCTTGATGAGGCAGGACTTCCTCAGGGTACAAGCACATCCACAAAGATCGGTACACAGCAGGCTACGGCGAACCTCGGATGGACCAACTCCTTCTCATGGAAAGGCCTTTCACTTTCGTTCCAGATAGATGCACGTATCGGCGGACAGATTTTCTCCGGTACCCAGCAGATGATGCAGAGTGCCGGTACGGCTCTGGTGACTGTCGGAAGCAACGGCCGGAGGGAAGACTTCGTGGTAGAAGGAGTACAGCAGCAGTCTGACGGCTCTTATGTGCCGAATACGACTTCTGTCTCATATCAGGATTATTGGCAGGCTGTGTCTGGACGTAGCGGAAACCTCGGTATCAGCGAGGCCAACCTTTATGACGCTACCAATATCCGTCTGCGTAACCTTGCCCTCTCATATTCATTCCCTAAGAAACTCCTCGAGAGGTCAAAGGTGCTCCAGAGCGTGAAACTCGGTTTCTCCGTGACAAATGTGTGCATGATATACAGCGCAATGCGTGGCATAGACCCGGAGTCGGTATTTGCGACATCCACTAACGCGACCGGTTTCGAGTATGCAAGTACTCCGACCTCACGCTGCTTTGTGTTCAATGTTTCATTCGGATTCTAATAATGGAAACAAAAATGAAAAAGTTATCTGAAATATTATATGCCGGCGCTGCGGTCCTCGCTTTGTCCGCTTGTTCTGACTTCGATGAGGTCAACAGAAACCCGCAGGCAGTGGATGAGTTGATGGCAAGGCCTTACTATGCCCTCAACCAGTCTATTCTATATGCGCAGCAGAATCCTGACACAGGAGAGCGCCTGTTCGTTATTAACTGGGCGGCTTCCGCACGTCAGGATGGGGAAGACGGGTATGGCACAAGTGCCGGAGAGTACAACGATGACCATCTGAATGCTGCATTCAATTATATGTGCAACGCCATGACGTACTGCCAGAATGCAATCACTCTCTGTGATGTTCAGCTTGAAAATGCAGAGCAGGCGGGCCTGACAGAACACCAGATAGAGTTCTACCCTAATGTCAGGGCTTTTGCACGCATCTGGATGGTATATCTGATGAGTGAGTTTGCGGATTCTTTCGGACCGATGCCGATTGACGGCTTTCAGGGAATCAACCCTGAGTTCAGAAGTGTCCAGGAGGTCTATTACTATATGTTTGATGAACTCAGGGACGCAATTGCAAACATCAATACCTCAGTAGACCCTTCAGAGGAGGAGGCCCAGTGCGACGAGGCATACGGATTTGATCCTGACCAGTGGAAGTCTTATGCCATTTCGATGTGGATGAGGCTTGCAATGAGACTGTCCGAAGCTGATCCCGGCAAGGCTCAGACTGAGTTCGAGTCAGCATTGGCTGCAGGGAACGGAATCCTGGTCAATGAAGACACATTCCGTGTACGTGAAGTGGACGGTTGGGACAACCTCTCCGGAGTGATGAGCCGTACATGGGACTGGCAGACACTTTCAGCCACAATGGCTAATCTGACCACCAATCTGGGTGTCGATGTCCGCAGTATTCTGAGCGATGCGTCCGGTATACTTTATTCTGCGCCTGATGTGACACGCTATGAGGGAAGTATCAAGGATGCCTCGACATATCTTGGAAAAAGGTATGACCGGCATTGGGCTGCCAATACCGACAATCCTACCAAGCAGTATTTCTTCGACGGTCTCCCGTCTGTTATGGACCCTCGCGCGCTTCTGTACTATTTCCTTCCAGGTGACTACGCCAACCGCAGAGTGTCAGGATATGTGGGTAATTTCCTGTCCGATAATGCCCGCACTACCGAAGGAATGTATGATGAAAACGGTGTCCTGATGGAAGGTACAGAAACGGATGCCACTTACTGCTGGAACGGCCTAAATGCAGGATGGCTCTTTGACCAGAGTGCAAGCACGAACGGTCTTGTCAACGGTGACCAGATAAGCACGTATGGTTATGGCGGAACATATCCTCAGCTTTCTGACGAGTACCGGAACAGCACCAATTTCCGTGTCTTCTTCGGTCCGTGGGAGACTTACTTCCTTCTCGCAGAGGCGGCTTTGCGTGGCTGGAACGTAGGGACAGACGCCAAGACTGCCTATGAGGAAGGCATCCGTCTCAGTTTTGAATATACAGGTCTGAGCCAGCATTACGAGAGCTATATAGCTTCAACTACTTATAACAGAGTGGGTACAAGCGTTGCTTTTGACCATGTTGATGAACCTGCGGACTTTGAAATCGAGTATGTGGACGGATATACCGGTGAAAGGCTGACCACCACCTACCATTATCCTGATGTGGAAAATATCCTTTATCCTGGATTCAACGGCAGGAAGGCACTCAATGACCAGCTGACAAAAATCATCACCCAGAAATACATAGCCAATACACCATGGCTTCCTCTGGAGAACCTTTCTGACCACCGCCGTCTCGGACTTCCTTTCTGGGAGATACCGGTATCTACGACTACACTGCCGTATATGCCTGAGTGGTCGAGCACTTCGTATCAGGGACCTCAGAGGCCTGGGTATTTCGTACAGAGAATGCCGTACCCTTCTTCGCTCAACAACGCTGACCCGACCGGTTATGCACGTGCGCTGGAGCTGCTCGGCGGAGACAACACCCGCGTTACCCCGCTGTGGTGGGCCATCGGCGGACATTGACGGAAACGCCGCTTTGAATATATAAAATAAGGTTAGTTGTAATTTTCTAGTGGCAGGTCACCCCGGAGCCAGTCCGGGGTGACCGTTTTTTCCGGGCGTTACACCGTCCGGCAGCACAATATTGTCCCATTATATTTGTCACTGTGCTTCAAAAGGTTTACATTTGTCATACGAAACTATTGACCGAATCTTTTTATACATAAACACAATCTTATATGAAAGTTGGAAATATCTTTTTGACGGCACTCGCCCTGTCATCCATGTGGGCGCTGCCTCTCAATGCCGAGACGCCTGAGCAGAAGGCAGAACGGATGGAATGGTTCTCGAGGGCCAAGCTCGGTATCTTCATCCATTGGGGAATCTATTCCAAAGGCGAGACTTCTGAAAGCTGGGCTTTCCACAACGGGACGGTCTCACTTGAGGATTACATGGCCCAGAAGGAGTTCTTCACTGCGGAGAACTATGACCCTGCCTACTGGGCGCGCCTTATCAAGGAGAGCGGCGCCAGATATACCGTCATCACCACCAAGCATCATGACGGCTTTGCCTTGTGGGACACCAAGGCCGGGGATTTCGATGCTGTGGAGGATTCACCGGCAGGAAGGGACCTCATCGCCCCGTTTGCCGAGCAGGTGAGGAAGCAGGGGCTGAAGCTCGGTCTCTATTTCTCACTCATAGACTGGCCAAGGGAGGATTATCCCAACATCTACCGCAACGGCCCTGCCAAGTACGACATAAAGAAGGACCCTAAGAGATGGCAGCATTTCGTGGATTTCAACTTTGCGCAGCTCAGGGAGCTGAATGACACCTGGAAGCCTGACCTTTACTGGTTTGACGGCGACTGGGAGCAGACGGCAGAGGACTGGAAGGCAAAGGAGATAGTGGAGATGCTCCGCGAGACCAACCCGGGCGTGGTGATCAACTCCCGTATCCAGGGATACGGTGACTATGCCACCCCTGAGCTCGGAGTTCCTGTTACCCGTCCGGAATCACAGTGGTGGGAGACATGCATGACCATGAACGACTCGTGGGGCTACAGGATAGGGGACACCGACTACAAGAGCGAGATGGTGCTGCTGCGTATGCTCGTGGACTGCATCAGCCTTGGAGGAAATCTCCTGCTCGACATATCTCCGATGGCCGACGGCACTATCCCTCAGAGGCAGGTAGAGATTCTCAAGGAGTTCGGAAGATGGACTTCGAAGCATGCCGAGGCGATATATGACACCAAGGCCGGGATACCGGCAGGCCATGTCCAGGGATATACTTCATTGAGCCTTGACAACAAGACCCTGTACATCTATCTTCCTTACACCCCGAATGAAAGCATAGAGCTCAAGGGGCTCAAGAGCCGTATCAGGGATGTCCGTGTGGTGGGCAGCAATACGGAGCTCGACTGGGTCCGCTACAACGATATTTCATGGAGCGAGGTCCCTGGCGTATGTTACATAGACGTGCCTGAGGACGTGCTTGACGACAAGATAACAGTAATCGCGGTGGACCTGGAGACACCTCTCGAGCTTTACCGCGGTGCAGGACAGGTGATAAGTTTCAACGAATAGTCAAATGATGAAAAGATTTCTTCTGATTGCTGCGGCGGCATGCATGACTGCCCTCGCCTCCGCCCAGCCGCTCTTCGAGCGCTACAAGGCAGTCCTGACAGAGCCTCGGAGCTATGACTGCTTCCGTACCGCGGACCCTGTCAGGATAGACGGGAAACTCAAGGAAGCCTCCTGGGCAAAAGCCATGTCCACTGAGGCGTTTGTGGACATCAGCGGGGAAGGTTTTCCTGCCCCTTCAAAAGAGACCACTGTGAAAATGCTCTGGGATGACGACTTCCTCTACATCGCGGCCACTCTCATCGAGGACAACATCGTGGCCAGGCTCACCCAGCGTGACACCATCATTTATCATGACAACGACTTCGAGGTCTTCCTTGACCCGGACGGGGACGGAGTGCAGTATTTCGAGATAGAGAACAACGCCAGGGGAATCGTTTTCGACCTGACTCTCGACAAGCCATACCGCAGCGGCGGGTCATTCTTCATCCCGTGGAACTGCGAGGGACTGCAACTGGCTGTGGGCTATGACGGCACTCTCAACAAGGAGAAGGACACTGACCGCAGCTGGACCGTGGAGATGGCCATCCCGTTTGACGCATTGACAATCAATTTCGACAATCCGAGGAAATACTCTACATGGAGGATCAACTTCTCCCGTGTACAGCATCTTGTCAAGGGAGAGCCGGAAGAGAACTGGGTGTGGTCTCCAACAGGCCGCGTGGACATGCACATGCCTGACAGGTGGGGCTTCCTCAATTTCGTTGATGCACCGGTCGGGGCCCGCATGAAAGGCGGACATACACTTGACATGGATGCCTACAAACTGCTCTGGGCCATGTTCTATGCCCAGATGGACAACAAGTCGGCCAAGGGTAACTTCCTGCGTACCGTAGATGATTTCTTCCTTACCGATGCTGAGCTTTCCTCTATCGGTACTGATGACCATATCGATGTGGAGGCCACTTCATCGGCTTTTACCGTAAAGATAACTTTCGCTGGCAGGCAGGAGTACTATTCCGTGGACCAGGACGGAAGGTTCAGAATCGGGAAAGTGGAGCCTAAGGTGGTGAAGAACTGGATGTGGATGAGGTTCAGACCTGAATGGAGCGATGACCAGTACAGGGAGCATTTCGCCAAGGTGCACAGCTGCGGTATCAGCGGCATCCTCTTCGAGGGCTATGACCAGGATGTGTTCCGCATGTGCAAGGAAGCCGGCCTTGAGGCCCATTACTGGAAATGGACCATGAACAGGGCCGAATGTCTGGAGACCCATCCGGACTGGTTCGCAGTTAACAGGAAAGGGGAGTCGTGCTTCGACCATCCGGCATACGTGGATTATTACAGGTTCCTCTGTCCTTCCCATGAAGGAGTGGCCGAGTATCTGGCCGATGACTATCTCAAGATGTCAAACCTCCCTTATGTGGACGGGATGCATCTCGACTATGTACGCTTCCCGGATGTGATACTTCCTGTAAGCCTGTGGAAGAACTACGGCATAGAGCAGACACAGGAGCTTCCGGAATACGATTTCTGTTACTGCGAAGTGTGCCGCGCCAAATTCAAGGCAATGACAGGCAAGGACCCCCTCGATCTGAAATATCCTATGGAGGACCAGTCATGGCTGAATTTCAGGTATGATGCCATCACTCACGTAGTCAAGACGATAGCCGCCAGGCTCAAGACCGAGGGCAAGACCCTTACCGCAGCTGTCTTCCCTGGCCCGACAATGGCCAAAAGGATGGTCCGTCAGGACTGGGGCAACTGGCCGCTCGATGCCTATTTCCCTATGATATACAACGGTTTCTACTATGAGGGGCCGGAGTGGATAGGCCGTTCTGTGGCAGAAAGCGTCAAGGCGGTGGGAGGCAGGGCCCGCATATATGCAGGCCTTATGTTCCCGGACATAAAGGGCGATGACTTTGAGAAGGCTCTCGATGCTGCCTACAGTAACGGTGCAAGCGGTGTGTCTTTCTTCGATGGTCCTGATTATGAATATCTTGAGCGTCTGAAAGCCTATATGGACAAGCACGGTCTCGTACCTGCCAACTAAAAAACAGGCAAGCCGCCGATGCATCACTGCTTCGGCGGCTTTGATCTACTAATAACCTAATTAATAACTAGCATATCCGTTATGATATGCTGCAAAGTTGCACTCTGTTGTACTATATCGGAAACGGATTCGATGAACCGGCCATTCCGGCAGTCGAAACGTGTTGTACGATGGATGACACAGGCCCGGAAACCAAAAGAGGGCGGTCCGTTTTTTGCGGACCGCCCTCTCATTCGTTTCATCTCATCTGATGAATATTATTTGACCTCGATCACTTTCCTGGATTCCTCGGCAGTTTTCTGGATCTTCGGTATGTTCACATTCAGGACACCGTTCTCGACATGTGCGCTTATGTTCTCCTTGTCTGCATTTTCAGGCAGGACCATAGTCTGCTGGAACTGTGAGTAGGAGAATTCGCGGCGCAGATAATGTCCGTGCTTCTTTTCGCTCTTCTCGTCTGTCTTCTTTTCCATCTCTATGACCAGGTTGCCCTCGTCATTTACATGTACTTTGAAATCATCCCTTGTCAGACCCGGAGCGGCGAGCTCTAGGTCATAGCTGTTCTCGTTTTCCAGTACGTTGATGGCTGGTGCCGTAGCGTTCATCCTTTCCATCCAGTCAGTATCGAAAAAGTCATTGAAAATGTCCGGCAACCAAGTCTGGTTGTATCTTCTTCTTGCAGGTACCATAATAATATCCTCCATTTTTATTTTTATTGTTAATTTTTTTTCAGGGACTTCCCGGAGTCCTTCCGGAACTCCTGTCTGTCCCTTCCGCCCTCCGGACCCTTCCGGATTCTTCCGGTCTCCTTATGGAGGCTTTCCGGATCTTTCCGTGTCCTTCGGACGGACGTCTGGAATAATATCAACCTGCATGCCACTCGCTTTTTCTTGCTTTTTTATGCCCTAAAACCTAAAATTATTTCCTAAAGGTGGAAATTTTGTCATGATTTTGTCTTTGTTGTGTCAATTTTTATGTCAAAATGTCGTATTTTGAGAAAACATATTGAAAAACCCTGAAAAAACACTATATTTGCCGTCCGTTTCGCTCCCGTAGTTTAATGGATAGAATTACGGATTCCGGTTCCGTCGGTTGCGGTTCGATTCCGCACGGGAGTACGATTCTTTAATTGGGCTGTGTCAAAATGAATGTTTTGATACAGCCCAATTAAGATGTGCAGGGACTGGCAGACTGCAATGCATTGCAGTCTCCAATTATGTCACATCGTCATTTTTATCGGGCATCAAGTCCTTAATATGAAAAAGAAACCGTTGTTTTGGAAAATGAGCAGTAACAGAAAAGGAAAGTCTGCCGCACGGCGTGAGCCGTCATGGGCGGTATCCCTGGTTCCGTTTGCAGTGTTGACCCTTTCACTCGTGGTCGTCATAAAGATCTTCGGGGCGGACGCCCTCTCTGGCGGGAGCCAGGTTTGCCTTCTGCTGGCCTCGGCGGTAACCGCCGCCATCTCCATGGCACTTTACGGGAACTCATGGGAGAACCTCGAAAACTGTATTCTGGACAATATCAGGTCTGTAGGTTCGGCCATACTCATCCTTCTGCTTATCGGTGCGATTGCCGGTACGTGGATGGTGAGCGGGGTAGTCCCTTCCATGATATGCTACGGCATGAAGATAATTTTCCCGCCGGTATTCCTTGCTGCCGCATGCGCGATAAGCGCGCTGGTGTCAGTGATGACCGGAAGCTCATGGACGACTATCGCCACAATCGGCGTGGCTCTCATCGGCATCGGCACCGCACAGGGTTTCGATCCGGGCTGGACGGCCGGGGCCATCATTTCCGGGGCTTACTTCGGGGACAAGGTCTCTCCTCTTTCCGATACTACGGTGCTTGCCTCATCTTCTACGGGCACCCCGCTTTTCACACATATCAGATATATGATGATCACCACCATACCGTCCCTGTGCATCGCTCTGGTGATTTTCCTCACTGCAAGCCTTATGCACCACGGGGCCGATTCTGCCCGGACGGCGGAATTTTCAGGGGCGCTTGAATCCTCTTTCCGCATCACACCGTGGTTGATGGCTGTGCCGGTCCTTACTGGGATTCTGATAGTCAAGAAGGTCCCTGCGATCCTCACCCTTTTCTGTGCAGCGGTCATGGCGGCTGCCGCTGCCCTTGTCTTCCAGCCGCAGGCTATCTGGGCGGTGGCCAATCCGGGGGAATCCATTGCCTCATTCCAGGGACTTTCATTCTGGGATGCATGCAAGGGGACAGCGGTCACTTTCTACGGGTCCACTGGCATAATGACAGGGAACGAGGCCATAGACTCACTGATTTCCACCCGCGGTATGACAGGTATGCTGAACACGATTTTCCTTATCATCTGTTCAGTGACTTTCGGTGGAGTGCTTGCCGGCAGCGGCATGCTCAGAAGCCTCACGGAGATTTTCGCCCGCCTCGCACACAGGGCTGTGACCCTTGTGGGCTCTACTGTCGGGACCGGGCTCCTGTGCAACATGGTCACAGGTGACCAGTACATATCCATCATCCTCACGAGCAGCCTCTACAAACGGCTCTTCGAGCAGAAAGGGTATGAGAAAAGGCTTCTGAGCCGCTCTGTCGAAGACTCTGCCACAGTGACTTCGGTTCTGATACCTTGGAACTCGTGCGGCATGACGCAGGCCACTGTCCTGAAGGTCCCTACACTCGATTACCTGCCTTACTGTTTTTTCAACATCATCTCGCCGCTCATGTCCGTATGCATCGCGGCAGTGGGATACAAGATTTTCAGGACCCATCCGGAAAGGCCGTCCGCCACTGATTCCGGCTCCCCTGTACAGGAAGGGCCCCGTCCGTAAGAGTTCCGCCCGGATAAGAAACAGGAAAGGCTGTGCCGGTTTTGCGGCGCAGCCTTTCCTGTAAATCGGCATGCTGTATGACGACGAATCAATAGTTGGTAGCGTGAATCTTGAAGTAGCTCTTAGGATGCTTGCAGACAGGGCAGAGCTCAGGGGCTTTCTTGCCGATGACGATGTGTCCGCAGTTGCCACATTCCCAGATCATGTCCTCATCCCTTGAGAATACGATGCCTTCCTTCACGTTTGCAAGCAGTTTGCGGTAGCGCTCCTCGTGCATTTTCTCGATTGCAGCCACTTTCTCGAAAAGGACTGCGATCTCGGTGAACCCTTCCTCGCGGGCCTCTTTTGCAAATCCTGCATACATGTCAGTCCATTCGTAGTTCTCGCCTTCCGCTGCATCCAGGAGATTCTCCTCGGTAGTAGGTATGTCCCCTCCGTGGAGAAGCTTGAACCATATCTTTGCATGCTCTTTCTCGTTGTTCGCTGTCTCTTCGAAAAGGTCGGCTATCTGTACGTAACCGTCTTTCTTTGCCTTGGAAGCATAGTAGGTGTATTTGTTCCTTGCCTGTGATTCACCGGCAAAAGCAGCCTGGAGATTTGCCTCGGTCTTAGTTCCTTTTAAATCTTTCATGTTATTCTAATTTAGAATTATTAAAAATTACAACTCTTTTGCAAAGATAACCAATTAAATTGGAACTCCAAGGAAAATCAGCCTGGAAGCTGATTATTTTTCTGAAATCCGTAATTTAAGATTGATTCGATGAATATAATT
Source organism: Candidatus Cryptobacteroides excrementipullorum (assembly GCA_017695065.1). GTDB lineage: Bacteria > Bacteroidota > Bacteroidia > Bacteroidales > UBA932 > Cryptobacteroides > Cryptobacteroides excrementipullorum. Next base: position 143 of record JADILZ010000100.1, on the reverse strand, counting down.
TAACGTCAGTTCGACGAATTTATATTTAACAATATTATATTAAAAATCAATATTTTATCATTTATGACCGGATTTCTTACAGAAATCCTGTCTGTCCACCCCCAGTCACCTGACGGTGACAGCCCCGGTGGGGCATGCGGCTC
>JADILZ010000002.1 GCA_017695065.1 Candidatus Cryptobacteroides excrementipullorum | reverse complement strand
CAGCCCCTTGTTAAGGGGCGCCACCCCCATCCGCCCCCTCGCCGGGGGCCCTGTCGCATGCCCACAGGCCTGCTCCTTAATAGGTAATTCGATGTAATTTAATGAATTAAATTCATCGAATTCACGTTATTATAGCAAATAAAATTCGATATCCGACAACTTAATTCTCTCAATCATGGATATCAGATTCCAGGTTGCATCGGGCCGGGCCCCTTTCGAGAGTAGAGAAAAGCTCAAAGAAAGATGGACACGACTTGGAAACGCATCCTGTATCATCAATCTCCACAGGGGAATCAGCCCCGAGCGAAGCTACGGCAAGGGCCATGGCCATACGGTGGTCATGATGGGAAGAATACATGCCTCCTTTTAGAAGATTACCTGTAAGAAGTCTCTGGACGAGAGAATGTCCTTCAATGCTGAGAGTGTCACCGGAAATAACGGCCTTCACTCCCATCTGCCTGAGCATCTGAATGATGGCCTCTCCCCTGTCACACTCCTTGTGAGAGAGCCTCCCCACTCCGGATATCCTGCTTGTCCCCTGGCAGAAAGCTGCGAGCACGGAAATGACAGGGAACAGGTCGGGACACTGGGACGCATCCACTGTAAAACTGTGCAGAGGAGCCCTTTGCACATAAATGTTGCCGTCATTCCCGTCATACTGGGACAGGCTTGCCCCAGCCTCCATCAGAATATCGACTATGCTGAGGTCAGCCTGTATGGAACCCGTGTCCAGGCCCGAAAGTTCAGCCCGGCCGAAGATGGCGGCTGCCACAAGGAAATTGGCCGCCGTGCTCCAGTCCCCTTCGAGATTGAACTCCGCAGGAGCGTATTCCTGCCCGCCCCTTATCTTGAAAAGTATGTCACTGCAGAAATCCCAGTCCCCTTCAGAAAGCATGAAATCATCGCCTCCGATAAGCTCATCGGAAATCCTGACACCGAATTTCCTGAGGATATCCACAGTGATGAACATATATGGTATGCTTACAGGGTCATGCACCAGGAAGGATGAGTTCCTTCCTGCCAGAGGGAGTGCCATAAGCAGTCCTGAAATGAGCTGCGACCCGTCTGTCCCTGAAAATTCAGTCCGTCCCGGGACCAGGTTTCCCTCCACGGAGAGAGGGACGCGGCAATCACCGTCCTTTCCCGAGACAGTGACCCCGAATTTCTCCATTATCCCAGCCACACCTGAGAGCGTCCTTCCGAGAAGGGTCTTCTCCCCGGTAACGGTGGCAGAACCTTTTCCCAGCACAGACACCAGAGGGACCATGAGCCTCGTCAGCAGTCCGGATTCCCCGACATGGACGGAAGAGCCGCATGCAAGCCTTTCCGAAACGGCAGCCCGCCCAGGCCCCTTCACCACGAGGGTATCCCCGTCCATGCTGATACAGGCACCGAGACTGCGTGCCACCGAAACTGCGGAAGCATTGTCCCCGCAGTCGGAATAATGGTGAAGACGCGATGTCCCGTCACATAAGGAAGCGGCAATCACCGCCCTTTGGGTGAAACTTTTGGACGAAGGTACTATCACGCACGCACACGGCTCATCCGAGGCGGACACTCCGATACCAGGATAGCCGAAAAACCTTCTTTCCCCATATACAGCCCTGTACATTTCCCTGTCCGGCCACTGTCCCGGAGCCGCTTCCGGAGAACCGTGGAAGGCGGCATAGGTGAACGGGGCACCTTTGCGGAGGCATTCGAGCCGGGACATCCTCCCGGTCTCTCCCATACAGAAAGCGATGAGCCTTGAAGGATCGAAATGGCTGTACAGAGCCAGCACACGCTCCACATCGGACTCGGACTGCGCAGTGGTCACTATCTTCACGATAGCGCCCGAGTGACGCATGCACTTCTCCACAACGGCTTTCAAGGCCTCTGCCGAATCCGTACCCTCGAAATCATGGAACGAACGGATAACCTCCGTACCGTTCTCCCTTGCAGCCGTAGCGACCCTTTTGGACATTTCCTTCGGGGCCTCGATTTCGACATCCACGTATCCCGCTCCGTACCCAATTGCCTTTACCAGAAGGTCCTCGCTTCTCCCGGCTGCTTCAGATACGGACATGGACGGGTTGCGGGCCATCAGTTCCGATATCCGGCATGTAGCCACAAGCGGGACGTCGGACATGAAACACTGTTCCATTTCAGCAGGTGACATGATACAGCTGTCAAGCCTGATCTCTGCCATCTCGCACTGCCGGAGAAGAGACAGTACTTCAGCTCCGGATCTGTCATGTATGGTGGTGCAAATCATAAAAAAATTTTTTTCAGAGTTAGTTGCCTATGACAATGCAGCCAAAGCCTCATCGACCGTAAGGCTGACCACATCGGTATCCCCTATCCCGCGGATAAGGACGAACCGGACTGACCCGTCCTCGGCCTTCTTGTCCTTTAGCATGGCATCATGCAGGTCCGCAAGACGGAAAGGGAGTGCGGTCTCCAGGCCACAGCGACCGAGATCTCCGGCCAGCATGTCCGGAAGATCGCCTGGACACAGGCCCAGTGCAGCAGAAAGCCGTGCGGCACAGACTATTCCGACAGAAACAGCCTGTCCGTGGGATATGCTGTGGCTTCGCCATTCAATGGCATGGGCAAATGTATGTCCGAGATTCAGCTTGCGGCGGACCCCGTTCTCGAACTGGTCAGCAGATACTATCTCCGCCTTGACGGAAACGGCGGCACGGACAAGAGAACCGAGGGTCTCCGCCCCGGCCTTCAGGGCCGCCTGCCTGTCTCCGGACTCCGCAAGCCGGGAAAAGAAGGAAACAGCCCTGCGGTAGTTCCCGCCGTCCTTTATGATGAAAGTCTTTATCATCTCGGCTGCCCCTTCGAGAATGTGGGAATAAGGAAGGGAGGTGAGCACCTCCGGGCAGATGAATGTGAACAACGGCTGGCGTATGACACCGAGTATATTCTTGTAAGACTGGAAGTTGACCCCGGTCTTGCCACCGACGGACGCATCCACCTGGGCAAGAAGAGTGGTCGGCACATACGCCACTTCAATGCCCCTTTTATATATAGCGGCCGCAAAACCTGCCATGTCAGTGAGGATGCCGCCTCCGACAGCCACCAGCACGGCATTCCTGTCCGCCCCTTTCTCAAGGAGCCAGCTGCATATCCCGGAGACCGTCTCAATAGTCTTCGTGTCCTCCGACACGCTTATCCCGAGGACAGACACCGGCGATACGGCGGAGGCGACCGCCTCCGCATAAGATGACGCATTGAGGTCATACACAATGAACAGGGGACCTTTCCCGGATACAAAGGCCGGAAAGTCCGCTATAGAAGACCTGAAATGCACACTGCTTACAGGAAAGCCTTTCCCGCTTATCACTATGTCACTCATTTCCACTCTACCTGATTATACAGGATGCAAATATAGCATTTCTGCCCCAAGAAGCCCCCATTTTTCAATGAAATTCCCGAAGGCGGGTTCGCCGGCAGGGCATGCAGGATATAATTTCATATTCATATCATATTCGGACAGCATCATATTAGGTATTCCGGCAAGATTATGTATCTTTGTAGGATTATGTGAATCCAGGCAGTATCAGCTGCAAGCCTGGAGCAGAGACTGGATACCGGACATTTGAACTGTATTATATAAACAAATAGTCGGACCGGCACCACGACATACTGCCGGTATGACATTAATTATCAATTAAGGATATGACGAACTATACTAATGACCCCCGCATTGTCCTTACTCTGGACGCAGGAGGCACGAACATGGTCTTCAGTGCCATGAAAGGAGGAAAATTCATCGTTGACCCTATCACCCTGCCATCGAATGCGGCAGACCTCGATCTCTGCCTCGGTACGATGGTGACAGGATTCAGGACAGTGGTATGGAAACTCAAGGAAGACAATGAACAGCCTTCGGCAATCAGCTTCGCGTTCCCCGGGCCGGCCGATTACCCCAACGGCATCATAGGAGGCTACCTTCCCAACTTCCCTTCATTCAGGGACGGAGTGGCTCTCGGCCCTTACCTCAGCAACGAGTTCGGGCTTCCGGTGTTCATCAACAATGACGGAGACCTCTATGCCTACGGAGAGGCCCTCGGAGGGCTTCTGCCTGAAGTCAACGCAAGGCTCGAACAGGCAGGTTCGTCAAAAAGGTACAGAAACCTTATAGGCTACACATTCGGCACAGGCCTCGGGGTCGGGACTGTCATAAACGGCGAACTGAACAGAGGGGACAACTCCTGCGTGGAGACCTTCTGCCTGCCTCACACCGACAACCACGACATCATAGTCGAGGACGGAGCATCAATCAGGGCTGTGAAAAGGGTTTACAGGCAGCTGAGCGGGGACAATGACAGCACCCTGGAGCCAAAGGACATTTTCGACATAGCAGAAGGCACAAGGGCCGGAGACCAGGAGGCTGCGAGGAAATCATTCGAGACAATGGGCAGGGTGGCAGGAGACGCAATGGCCACCGCAGTGACACTCATAGACGGGCTCATCGTGATAGGAGGCGGAATAACGGCAGCCAGGAAATACATCATGCCGGGCCTGCTGGAAATGCTCAGGAGCAAGATGCACACCCTTGCCGGCGACGAGCTTAACAGGGTCCAGATGAAAGTCTATGACCTTGACAACGAGGCAGAATTCGAGCAGTTCATAAAAGGCGGCGAACGCAAGCTGAAAATCTACGGCAGTGACAAGGAAGTGGTATATGACCCTCAGAAACGCATAGGAGTGGCCATATCGAAACTCGGGGCAAGCAAGGCAATCTCGCTGGGTGCGTACACCTTCGCCCTCAACCAGCTGGACAGAAAGAAATAACATTCAAGACGAACATAATATGTATCCACTCAAATTCAGACCGATACTCAAAAGCGTGGTATGGGGCGGAGAAAAGATCGCCCCTTTCAAGGAAATCTCCACAGACCAGCACAACATAGGCGAAAGCTGGGAACTTTCCGGAGTCAAGGGCAACGAATCCGTAATCGCCAACGGGGAATATGCCGGCAGGACTATCACGGACCTGGTCCACGAGTTCAAGGGAAAGCTCATAGGGGAGAAGAATTACGAAAAGACAGGGGACCAGTTCCCTCTGCTCATCAAGTTCATAGACGCGAAGCAGGACCTTTCCATACAGGTACATCCGGATGACAAGCTTGCAGCGGCAAGGCACAACGGATCGAAAGGCAAGACCGAGATGTGGTACGTGGTTGCAGCCGACAAGGACGCCCATCTGATGTCAGGGCTCACTGCTGAAATCACCCCAGAGGAGTATGAGGAAAAGGTCAACAACCACACTATCACAGATGTGCTTCATGACTACAAAGTAGCCCCAGGAGACGTGTTCTTCCTTCCTGCAGGACGCATCCACAGCATAGGGTCAGGCTCATTCATCGCTGAAATCCAGCAGACGTCCGACATCACATACAGGATATACGATTTCGGAAGGCTCGGGCTGGACGGCAAGCCGAGGGAACTGCACACGGAACTGGCCAAGGCGGCCATAGACTATACTGTGTATCCGGACTACAGGACAAACTATGAAAGGACACCGGACACGGAGAACGTACTTGTGGACTGCAGCTATTTCACGACATCGCTCTATGACCTGGGCAAGCCTTTCACCAAGGACCTTGAAGGGCTTGATTCGTTCCTTGTCGTGATATGCATTGCAGGGAAAGGGACCCTCAAGGATGCCGAAGGCAACGAAGTCACCATGCACCAGGGAGAGACAGTACTGGTACCGGCTGACTGTACAGGGGTTACATTCACTCCGGAAGGAGGCAGGATGCAGCTTCTTACAAGTTATGTGAAATAACCCATCCAGTCCCCGGATACCGAATATGCAAAGAACAGAAATACAGATAAATGACCTCAGCGACCTGGACAGGGCCGCTGAGGATTTTATTGAAAAGACAAGAGGCCACAGGCTGATAGCCTTCTATGCCCCTATGGGAGCAGGAAAGACAACGTTCACCACGGCGGTGTGCAGTCGCCTCGGAGTGACTGACACGGTATGCTCCCCGACATTCACCATTGTAAATGAATATGTCACAAAAGACGGGCAGACAATATACCATTTTGACTTCTACCGTATCACCAGGCTGGCTGAAGCCGTGGACATAGGACTGGATGACTACCTGTACAGCGGCAACCTGTGTCTGATGGAATGGCCGGAGAACATAGAAGAGCTTCTCCCGGAAGAGACTCTGAAAGTACATATCCGGGTCAACCGAGACCAGTCCAGGACAATATGGTGGGAAGAGCAGCAGGCATGATGCAACTGATTCAAGCCCCGGCGTCATTCCTGTCCCGGGGACTCCTGCAGACATATATCCCGGTGAAATACCCGTTAAACCCATAATCCGTTACATCCTCATCAACTGCAAGGCAAGGTATGTTCTGTCTGCGGATATCCGTGAATACCAAGTACACCTTGCCCTCATGGACCACCGCGGCATCGGACGATGGCACCCCGATACCGCTACTGTAAGTCCACATCCTCTCCCCGTTTCTGTACAGGGTGACAGACGGAGGATATGACTGGTAGCCTATGAAACTGTATATATCGTTACCGGAGACCAGGGTACAGTATGACTGCTTGTACTCGTTGAACGTAACATGTTCAACACCGTCAAGGGTCCATACAAACGGGGTCTTGAGCCTGTCATATGAATAATTCAGCTCCCCGTACACAAACAGCCTGTCACGACCACGCATTATCCGGCACATGGACAGACGGTTGTATTTGTATGTCTGCAATATGTTGGGATAACGCCCGTCATAGACCGAATATCTGTCACGGTTCTCATACAATTCCTGCGAATATATGCACACCGGACGGTTTCCGTGCATTTCAGCGGCAAACACATCCTTCACCCCGTCCACCGGAAGGAGGCATCCGCAAGTACAGCCCGAGGTACCGTACCTGCCGGCAGATCCGCCGGTAGAAACTATTTCCTTCAGTCTGCCCCCGCAGTACATGTAGAATGTCCTCGGCTGTGCCGGGGACGGATTTGCCGGAGCGCCACGGCTATCTTCAGGACAGGTCCAGAATGAGAAACACTGCTTTCCGCAATCCTCATGCAGAGGAGACAGCACCCGGGCATTACGGTCGGCATACAGGACCTTGCCGTCAAGCCTGAGACACAGGCCACAGCCTCCTCCGTCAGGCACCCCGAGCGTGTAGATACCATCATCTGTCACACTGAAGGAAACAAGCCTCTCAGGGCTGTCATAGCTGAAGACCTCCCTGCCGTCACACATAACCACGGTACCGGTCTCGTCAGCATAGTCCGTATAGAGATGGCCGGCCACACATCTGTGGCGGGACTTATCGGCAGAAATCCTGCTGCTTTCCCCGACAGGAAGCTCCAGCACCTTCTCCCCGCCGGACATGAGGAACAGGACACACGGCGTACCGTCCAGAGGCGGCTCCCCTGCAGACCAGTCGTATCCGGACGGAAATTCAACACCGGTGACATAAAGAGACTCAACATACGCTGTATCATGAGGGGACTCACCCTCCGGAGGGTCCTGCGTCTCATCCATAGGACCCTGCCCGGTATCATGCACAACTGAAACGCAGGAAAACGCCAGCAGACATGCCGCCATAGCCGGCAGAAGAGACAGAGTGCCGCAATGCCTGTTCCCTACCATACCGAGACGCTTGTAAAGTATCCGTTGAAAGGAAAGCTCCTAATGTCAGTCTCTTCCGCCATATACGGCTTCCTCGGAGCAGACTTTCCGGAACAGATGAAGTACAGCCCGCCCTTGCACACAGCCGCCGGGACACTGCCGAGGAACGACACGTCCTTCCCGTAAGAAATGTGCACGGAACCGTTACGGTAGCACAGCATCTCAGAGAAACTGTCGTCAGGAGCCACGAAACCATATATGTCGTCACCGTCAATAAAGGAATAATACGGCAGCTCCCCAGGTTCAAGAGCAAAGGCAACGGTGCCAGAACTTCTCCAGACGGCATATCTGCATTCTCCGGACATGCAACAGTACGCGGAGAGGAAGATGTCTGATTTTCCGGACATTATCCTGCATGCATAAATATCCCCGTATCCTTCTGTGCTGATACTGCGGGTGACACCGCCGGCACACAGCACATACCCGTCTGTCCGGCCGCCGGTGCCTGCCACATAGCAGATCTTCCCGTCAATCATCCTGGCAGCCAGTACGTCACTTTCCGCACCGGAACGGCCTATGGCGGATATTTCGCCCCCGGAATACATGTAATACCCGGGAGCATAAGTATCCCCCTCATATTCGAAGACCGATGCCGCGCTGAAGGCCAGGCAGATTCTTCCGCCGTCAGAATGTATATCCGAAAGCAGCCATCCATCCCCGACACTCACGGCCGCGGCGCCGTTCTTCCTGAACACGAAACCGCCGGAGCCGTTTCTCGGACTTCCGGCAGTATAGACATCACCGTCAGCCACATGAAACGAATGGATCATTTCCCTCCCAGGATAACGGAACAGGGTCATGCCGTCCCTCTTGACCACTGTCTCGGAATCCGAAGAATAGTCAGTATAAAGATGCCCGTCTATGCACCTGTGCATGTCCGGATCGGAGGCAGTCTCATAGAAATGCCCGACTGGCACCTCGATTATCCTTTCCCCGTTCTTTTCCACAAACAGGCTGCAGGCCACCGTACCGTATTCCACATCCTTGCCCCAGTCATATCCCTCCGGGTATTCCACACCGGTCACATACAAGGTGTCAGCCTTTGGCGGAGAAGGAATGTCTGGAGAATCCTGTCCGCCGGACGGGCCTCCAGGGACATCCGGCACAGAGCCTTCCTTCAGTCCGCACATAGTAAGCATCACCATACACGCCGCCATGACAAGCAGCGAAAGGACATTCTCGATTTTTCCCATAAGTCTCATAAACATGTCGATTTTAAAAATGTGATTTTTTGATGTCATTCCCGACCGTTCATCAAATCGGTTTTTCCGGCGGCAAAGGAAAATACAAAAAAGAAAGTGACGAAAAATCCCGCCTCAGATAGCGTGACTTCGCCACAGTTTTCCATTTTTTAATGTTTTTTCCGAATTTTAATGCCGTTTCAAGGCATCTTACGCCTTTCTGTAAATCGCAAAAAGCGCTGAACCGCTGCCTGACATGGAGGCATATACCGCCCCCGAAGCATAAAGAGACTCCTTGATAGCCCCGAGCTGGGGGTACTTGGCAAACACCGAAAGTTCGAAATCGTTTTTGAGCAGGTTTTTCCACCGCTGCGGAGGCATCGAGAGCACCTCCTCAAGCGGAATTTCAGGAACGGAAGGGACAATGCCCCTGTAGGCATCTGCAGTAGAGACCGATATGCCTTCCGGAACAACGACTTCAAGTTCATACTCCATGACATTCCCGTGGGAACTGTCCTCAGGAGAAGAAGTGCGGTGTCCATCCGGAGCGCAGCCTTCCCCGTTTATGCTCATGCCATGAAAAGAATATCCGGAAAGCAGCTCCCCCCTGCCACGGCCTGTCATCGGCCTGTCATATATGAAGAATGCACAGTCACTGCCGAGCCTGGAAGCATAAGCGGCCATCCTCTCCTCCCCGAGACCGAGGGAGAACATCCCGTCGAGCATCTTCACCATGAATGCAGCGTCAGCAGAACCGCCTCCCAACCCTGCCCCGACAGGAGAAAGCTTCTCGAGATATATCTTTACAGGAGGCAGGCTGAAATCAGCATCGAGGATGTTGTACGCTTTCACACACAGATCTTCTGACGGATCCCATCCGACACCGCCCTTACGGGCTATTGTGATCATGACCTTGCCGTCCGGGCTCACAGACTGGACAAGGGCCCTGTCATCCGCTTCCACGGCAGGCCCTTCCCCGCCGTATCTGGCAAACAGGGACGCCGATGTCCTGCTGTAATCGTCTCCTGTGACGACCTCGAGGACATCATGGATTTTGCGGTACGGGAAAAAAAGAGTCTCCAGGTCATGGTACCCGTCCGGGCGTTTCCTCAGGACATTCAGCCCTAGATTGACTTTGACATCAGGATAAGTTATCATATCAGGATTGTCATGAAAACGTATGGTCAGAACTTCATGCCGCGGACAGCCTCTCCGGCTATCTCCGAAACTTTTTCGCGTATCCCTTCATCCGGGATATGGCTTATGACCGGAGAAATGAACGAAAGCATCTGCAGCACCATGGCCTCCCTTTCCGGGATGCCGCGTGAGCGCATGTAGAATTGCTCGTCCTCGTCCAGACGGCCGACAGTTGCCCCATGGGAGCACTTCACGTCATCCGCATAAATCTCGAGCTGAGGCTTGGTGTCCATCCTTGCCCCATCGGAAATCAGCAGGTTGTGGTTTTCCTGGTAAGCCTCTGTCTTCTGCGCATCCGGAGACACTACTATCTTTCCGAAGAAATCCGTCCTCGCCGTTCCGCCCGCTATACCCTTGAACAGCTGCCGGGAAGTGCAGTGATGCACCTTGTGGTTCACATAAGTGGCTATCCTGACAGTCTCGTTTCCGGGACAGAGATATATACCGGATATGTAGGCCTCTGCCCCGGGGCCTTCCATATCCACATCCAGCTCCACCTCGCAGTCCGCCCCAGGAAGGATAATCACGGACAGGTCCAGGGATGAATCAGCCCCCATCGAAACATGGACAGAACGCGGTCCGGACATACCCGCCCCGATGACAAACGAACGGTTCAGACGCTCCCCCGCCCCTACCGTGACACGGGAAGCTTCCAGTACGGGATTATCAGTTGATGCTGTCATATCCTTTTTCCTCGATTTCTGACACAAGCTCCTTGCCGGCGGTCTTCACAATCCTGCCGTCCTTCAGGACATGTACCACATCCGGCACTATGTACTCCAGGAGTCTCTGATAATGGGTGATTATTATGGCGGATTTCTCAGGGGTGTGAAGAGCGTTCACGCCATGGGCGACAATCCTGAGAGCATCCACATCCAGTCCGCTGTCCGTCTCGTCCAGAATGGAGAGGACCGGGTCGAGCATGGCCATCTGGAAGATCTCGTTACGCTTTTTCTCCCCGCCGGAGAAACCCACATTGACCTCCCTCTTGGAAAACTCGGGCTTCATCTGCACGAAAGCCATCTTCTCCTTCATGAGTTTCAGGAACTCGGCAGCCTTCAGAGGCTCGAGTCCGGCAGCCTCACGGCGGGCGTTCACTGCGGTTTTCATGAAATTGGTGATAGTGACACCGGGGATTTCCACCGGATACTGGAATGAAAGGAATATCCCGGCCCAAGAGCGCTCCTCGGGAGACATCCCGAGCAGGTCCCGGCCCATGAAAGTCACGGAGCCTTCCGTCACAGTAAAGTCAGGCTTACCTGCCAGCACGGACGAAAGCGTGCTCTTTCCGGCCCCGTTAGGGCCCATGACAGCATGGATTTCACCTTTCCTTATAGTAAGGTCCACCCCCTTCAGGATCTCCTTGTCCTCCACACGGGCATGCAGACCTTCGATTTTAAGAAGTATGTCGTTCTGTTCCATATATTATTTCAACAATATTGTTCCTAACATCTGCAATGCGGACACCCCGTTTTCCATGCAGGGCATCCGTATCAGGCCGCTTTTCTGTAAAGCCTGTACCAGTTATACAATGATACAAGGCCATTTATAAGATACAGTCCTGAAACAATCGGCATAAACACATGACCAACAGATATATGCAGCATCATCTGAGTCACATTGACCATAAGCCATGCTATCCAGCAGTCCCATTTTTTCAATGCCGAAAGGAACTGGGCCACAAGAATCAGCACCGTCACACACGCATCCAGATAAGGGATAGGGTCGGACGGGAAGGCACCCGGGAACCACCTGTTGCCCAACTGGCTAAGAAGCCATCCCCAGAAACCGGCAAGGACAAACACGGAAAGTATGGCCGCCAGTCTCTGAGGCCATGAAAGCATCGTTACCTTCAGGGCACTGTGATCCGCCGAGCTCTCCTCATCTTTCTTGGGATGAGTCCATCTGTAGTGTCCAAGTATATTGATACCCAACGAAATGGGCTGCAGGATAAGACTTGCATACAGGTTCTTGTTCCAGAACATCAGGAACAGGGCGAACGTGTACAGATAGCCTATCCAGAAATTGTATTTGCTGTTCCGTCCGGCCAGGAACACACAAGACAGCCCTAGGACAGACGTGATCAGGTCTATCAGAAGGACCGGCGTATCCCCACCGATGGTGAACAGTGAAAAATTCAGAAATTCTTTCATATCATCATATGCCCGCAGGCATTGCAATTCTACATAAAACGTGACCGGTATACTTCAACGGAACACTATCCGACCGAACCTTCGAGTGAGACCTGAAGCAGTTTCTGGGCCTCCACCGCGAACTCCATCGGCAGCTTGGAAAGGACCTCACGGGCATAGCCGTTGACTATAAGTCCGACAGCCTCTTCCGGCCCGATGCCTCTCTGGTTGCAGTAGAAGAGCTGGTCCTCGCTGATCTTCGATGTCGTGGCCTCATGTTCCACTACCGCCGTCTTGTTGGCATTCTCTATATAAGGGAACGTATGCGCCCCGCACTTGTCACCTATAAGGAGACTGTCGCACTGGGAGAAATTCCGAGCGTTGTCCGCACCGGGGAGCATCTTCACCAGACCACGGTAGCTGTTCTGGCTCCGTCCGGCTGAGATACCCTTGCTCACGATACGGCTGCGTGTGTTTTTGCCTGCGTGTATCATCTTGGTCCCCGTGTCGGCCTGCTGGAAGTTGTTGGTCACAGCCACGGAATAAAACTCCGAAGAGGAATTGTCCCCTTTCAGGATTGTGCTCGGATATTTCCAAGTTATGGCAGACCCCGTCTCGACCTGCGTCCAAGAGAGGTGACTGCCGGAACCTTTGCATATACCTCTCTTGGTCACGAAGTTGAAGATTCCGCCACGGCCCTGCGCATCGCCCGGATACCAGTTCTGCACAGTGGAATATTTCACCTCGGCGTCCTTTTCCACGATTATCTCCACCACAGCGGCATGGAGCTGGTTTTCATCACGCATAGGGGCCGTGCAGCCTTCCATATAACTCACGTACGACCCTTCGTCAGCAACGATCAGTGTCCTTTCAAACTGCCCCGTACCTTTCGCGTTTATCCTGAAATAGCTGGAGAGCTCCATCGGGCAGCGTACTCCCTTGGGGATATAGCAGAAGGACCCGTCACTGAATACGGCCGAGTTGAGAGCGGCGAAGAAATTGTCCCCGGAAGGGACCACCGAAGCAAGGTATTTGCGTACCAGGTCTGGATGTTCTTTGACCGCCTCAGAGAAAGAGCAGAAGATTATACCCTTCTCCGACAACGCCTGACGGAATGTCGTAGTCACTGACACAGAGTCGAATACCGCATCCACGGCCACACCAGCAAGAGCGGCCCTCTCGTGAAGAGGGATACCGAGCTTCTCGAAAGTCTGCGCCAGTTCAGGATCTATCTCCTTGGGCCTTTCACTGTCCTTCTTGGGTGCGGCATAATATATAATATCCTGGAAATCAATTTCCGGAATATCAAGATGTGCCCAATGTGGCATCTTCATCTTCTGCCATTTCCGGAATGCCTCGAGACGGAAGTCCAGGAGCCACTGCGGCTCTTCCTTCTTGGCCGAAATCAGTCTTATTATATTTTCATCCAATCCCTTGGGAATGAACTCCTGCTCCACATCCGTGACAAAGCCGTGTTCATACTCCTTTCGGGTAATGTCTTCAAGTATGTTCTTTTCTGTATTCTCATCCATATCATTCAAGCCTTTATGGCACAATTTGCAAATATACACAGAAGCCGAGAGCAATGCAAATGCGAAAGCATCAGACATGTCCAAGCCGCAGCGACAGGAGGCCGCAGGTCTCATGGAAGCAGCGGCTTGGACATGTCTGAAAGGCCGTCAGGCCGGCATTGCCGAGGCGTGAACCGTATAAATGGCCGCCAGGCCAAATATACACAGAAGCCGAACAGGCAATGCGCCGTCAGGCCGGCATTGCCGAGGCGTGAACCGTATAAATGGCCGAAGGCCAAATATCACAGAAGCCGAACAGGCAATGCGCCGTCAGGCCTGCATTGCCGAGGCGTGAACAGTATAAATGGCCGTCAGGCCAAATATCACAGAAGCCGAACATAAGCACGTAACGCGAACGCCTCATTTACTGAAGGACAGCCTCAGACCGAACGAAAAGCTGCGCCCGAAGCCCCAGAACCCGCGGAACGAATCGAGATCATGCCCGGAGCCATCCAGTCCACGCTCTATATATACCGTATCAAGAAGGTTCGTCACCCCCGCAAAGACAGTCGCTGATATACCCTTATGGAAATCATGGCTCCAGCTTGCGGTCAGATCCACCAGATGGTACGAAGGAATACGGTATGAAGGGTGCCGGTCCTGAGGGTCGGTCCTGTCCTCAGGTTCGAAATCCGCATACATCCTGTCATTGAACCGCCATTCGGCAGTGACAGAAAACCCTGCCGGAATCTTCACCCTGAGAGTCGCACCGACCTGTGTCTGCGGGGCATCTCCGACAGGAAGCCCGTCGCTATATACGTTTACACTCCCGACCGGCTGCATGGTGTAGTCGTCGTAGATGGTCGCAGTCACATCGTTTTTCCAGCGCCAGTCCCCGACAGAAACATAAGCGGAAAGCCTGAGCCAATGAGTGAAGCTGTGGAACGCCTCCGCCTCCACACCGTAGTGAAAAGCATCCAGTCCTGTTATCATATACCGGCTTTCATCTTCATCCTGAGGCTTGTACGGATCCGACATTACAGTCCTGTCCTTCCAGTACGCGGCATAGAACGTGACCTCTACACCGCCCTTCCCATAGACATGGCGGTAACCTGCCTCCCCGAGAATATTCCTCTCGTTCCGGACATCCCTGGACGGCTCGTTGTTGCCGGAGGCGAAGAACGTGTCAAAATACGGAAGCCTGCTGTAATATCCACCGTTCAGATATATGCTGTGTCCCCGGCCTGGCTTGTAGAGGACACCTCCCTTCGCGCTGAATCCTGCCCCGGCAACAGTACGGCTGAAGATGTCCTGGCCAGTGTAATTGTACCTGTCCCACCGCCTGTATGTACTCCCGAAAAGGGAAACCCCGGCATTGGCATTCAGCCTGGAGGAGGAATAAGCCGCTGAAACATAAAGAGTCCCATGATTGATATACTTGCCGTTGTCGGTACGGACCTTGTCCCCTACATGCTTGACCGGGTCCCTTCCGGCAAGACCGGCCAGTGAGCCTGACTCGTAGTCCTCATACCAGTAACCGGCTCCCAGGAGGTCGGTTATGACCTCGTATTCCCACGTGTAATAATATTGATAATGCGCCCCTGCTCCAAGTTTCCATCCATCCTCAAGGTCCAGGGATGCTGTGAAGACGGCCCCAGCCTGTGTATGTCCGGCCCGATAGTCGGACAGTATGTTCATGGCGGCTGTACCGTCCGCAGGAAGCCCAGAGGACGAGGAGACAGGCGGCACCCAGACATTGTCCCTTACGGCGGCATCCCAGTCCACAAGCCCGTCTTCCGTCCTGTATGACAGCACCGTCTTGCCCTTCGACTCTGTCCAGCGTCCTCCCCCGTTGCCTACTGCAAGATAGACTGAATTGGACATGGACAGCCTGCCCCTGCTGTACAGGTGCTGCAGGAGGAAATACGGCTTGAAGTAATTGTTCATGTTCAGATTGTAAGGGATCCCGTCGCGGTAACCCCAGTTCCTGTTGTATTTCAGACCGTATCCGGACACCTCGGACCAGCTAAGCCTGGAAGAGCGTTGGGCATGCCGTTCAGGAGAACCCAACGCAGTGAATAACAACGTATTGTGCATATTTATACGTTTAGTTACATTCAGCATGTACGCCCACGAGTCCACGTCTGTCTGGTCCACATAACCGCTGCCGCCGACATACGAGGCCATCACGCTTACTCCCCATCCGCCAGGCAGCTCCCCGCTGCTGAAACTTGCATAACCCTTATAAGTCCCGTAGCCCGTACCGTACATCCCGGCCTGTGCTGCCATACGCTCCGTGACAGACGAAGTCATGATATTTACCGAACCGCCCACCGAACAGTCAGAAAGCATGGACGAGCCCACCCCTTTCTGTACCTGGATGGCATAAGTCGCGTCAGCAAGTCCCATCCAGTTGTTCCAATACATTCCGCCCGTGGTCAGCCCCGATATCGGCACCCCGTTCAGGAGGACAGCTATGTTTTCCTGCTTGAATCCCCTGATGTTGAGCCGGGCATCCCCGTAACTGCCTGACTCCGATGTGGCATAAAGGCCGGGAATGGACCTCAGAAGCTCCGGATAAGTCCGAGAGGCGGCCCTTTCCTTGAGCGTCTCTGATGATACTGTGCTGAGCCTCAACGGACTCTGCTGCACACTGCTGAATGTTGAAGATACGGTGACTTCCTGGAGCGAGAGCGTGTCACCTTGCCAGAAAATGGAATCGGCCGGCTCCTGAGCCGGAAATGCCGGGACGTTCCCGGCCGAGGTGGCTGGTTCATCTGGGCTGACTGATTCACGACCGGCAGAGAATGCAGGCGGAACAAGTCCCAGAACAATGATGAACGATGCCACGATGCGCAGATGTCTGTGTCTTGTTTCCATAAAAAAACCTTAAATCGTTGCTCATGGCATACAATTCAAGGCATTGACGGAAATAAACACACAACATCACCCGCAACAGGTCCGGGACTGCCCCGTACATGGCAGGATCCGGCGTTCCCGGTCCAGGCCATCCCATGCAGATGTCTGTTTGCAATGTCTTCTTTCATCCAGACTTTCAGCTGCAAGCCTTGCGGCATTATTTCATGCAGCGCAACTGTCGGTACCGTAATCGCAACGGTTCTGCCCTTTTTCAACCTGTCTGTCAGGCCCATATGACATCCATACCGGAAATCCGGCGCGGCTGTCCCGGCCTACGGACAGGTCTCTGAGGGCTCGCGGACTTTACCGCCGGTCGGGAATTTCACCCTGCCCTGAAGAGATGCGGCGCAAAGATAAGGGTTTTCCCCGAAATTGCAAAATCCCGTCTCAGAGCACCAAAGTGGGGTACGGAAGTGCACTCAGGGCAGGAAGCCGAGGACAGAAAACAGGAAAGGTCAGAAGTTGAAAGCAAGGCCTACCCCTCCGCTCATGCATTGACCAAGCCCGAGAGACTTTTCCCTCCGTGGGGCCTTCAGGCTGTATCCATGTCTCGCGTTGTAGTCATCGGCTATGGCATCCAGTTTCCTGTTGCCGGAAACAATCAACGGTATTCCCGCAGCAATACCAGCTGCACCGAGGACATAGCCGGCTATGTAAGCCTTCGACCCAGAACTTGATGAAGATTCAAATCTGGAATCCGGAAACACGTTTTCTTGCGAACCGGACGCCACATGCCCTGCTATTCCCATCAGGGTGAACAGGCTTCCGAAACACGTAAGATAGAATCCGGCAGCATACTGACGTCTGGCCTTGAGATACTTGCTTCCGTAGTTGGTATATCCTATGTAATCCATCATCTTCTCCGGAGTCACGACAGAAAGTCCCACATAATACCGTCCGTGCCGGTAGTCAAGCCTGCCAGGTATCACGGCCCCTGAAAGCATCAGGTCCTCCGCGTCGGACACGCCATGCCCGTTCCGGAAGACAGTCTCCGAGCCGTTGGCAAACACAATCCTGTCCACTCTTGAGAGTGAAGCCCTGTAGTCCGGCCCGGACTGGTTGTTCCACTGCTTATAGAGCACGTAATCGTCTCCGATTTCCTTGACAACAGCCTCCACAGGGGCCGCGTCCCTGAAATAAATCCTGTCCTGTGCCGATGCGCCATAAACCAATGACATCAGCAGCATAATGATAATGAATCCTGACGCTCTCATAAATTCTTCAGACTTTTACATCCGGGCCCCCTCAGCCCACAAGGCAAATATACGCAGAAGCCGAGAGCAATGCAAATGCGAAAGCATCAGACAGGTCCATGCCGCAGCGACAGGAGGCCGCAGGTCTCATGGAAACAGCGGCATGGATCTGTCCCAAAAGCCGTCAGGCTTGCATTGCCGAGGCGTGAACAGTATAAATGACCGAAGGTCAAATATCGCAGAAGCCGAAAGCATTTGACAGGTCCATGCCGCAGCCGACAGACCAAATATCGCAACAAAAGCCTCCGTCACCCTTGCATTTTAGACCAATTTGCAATACCTTTGCATTTCCAATTTCCAGCAGGGCCCTACCGCCCGCTGCCACCACAGGCCCGGATGGCGGAATCGGTAGACGCGTTGGTCTCAAACACCAATGTCCGAAAGGATGTGCCGGTTCGACCCCGGCTCCGGGTACTACAAAAAGAGGTAATTGTTTGATTTTCAAATAATTACCTCTTTTGCTTTTCCTCAAATGTTCCCAAATTGTTCCCGGGGAATCTACTAAAATTAGGCGGGCCGGACAAAACGGGTGATAAAATCGCTGTAATCGTTTGATTTAATTACATTTGCGGCGATTATAAGTAATATATCAAAAAAAGTGCATATATTGTGGCTCATTGAAAGTGGTCCACAATGGCCTCAGAGGCCACCGTCAGAGGTATAAATGTAATGAATGCGGCCGTCGTTTTACGGGCGGTCACCGCCGTGACAAGAGCAAGGTAATAACAGACTATGTCGAGGGAAAGCAGACGAAGGAGCAGCTAGCGTTGAGATACGGGGTGTCTGTCCGGACGATAAGCCGCGATCTGCTCGGCATGAGGTATGTCCAGAAAATAGCCTCGATGAAGGACGTGACCATCCAGATGGACCACCTACTGGGGCCGCGATTTCGGCCTAATGGTGATAAAGGATGCCCTCCGCAACAGGATATTGTGGCGTAAGTATGTCACTCACGAGACGATATCGGACTACATGGAGGGGATATCGTTCCTCAGGTCGCATGGATTCAGGATATACGGAGTGGTGACGGACGGCATGAGGGGCCTGGCCCAGATGCTGAGTCCTTATCCCGTGCAGATGTGTCAGTTCCATCAGGTGCTGATAGTCAGGCGCTACCTCACGCAGGATCCCGAGCTGGATGCATCAAGGGACCTTCTTAATCTTGTGTGCGGCATCACAAAAATGGACAGCGGGTCTTTCACAGCCGCCTTCGAGGACTGGTATGCGAGGTACAGGGACGTTCTGAACGAGCGTGTCCAGGACAGGCGGATAAAAAAGAAAACACCGCCGTACATGCGTCCCCGTCTCAGGAGCGCATACCTGAGCGTTAGGCGCAACATGAAGTGGCTCTGGACGTTTGAGAAATATCCCGGGACAGGACTTCCAAGAACAAACAATGCCCTGGAGGGTGTGTTCGCGGACCTGAAGACAAAGGTCAGGGTTCATAGCGGCATCAGCAGGGAGAACAGGAAGAGGCTGCTTGACGAGTACATCGCCAGACATTATTGACACGCTTTGGCTCATTGGGGACTGCGTCCCCAGCCGCATGGCTTGCCCCTCGAAGTTTTTCATAAAGTTTGATTATATTAAGAGGCTTTTAAGGACTTCAATCACCCGTTTTGTCCTATTGACCTAAAATTAGAACATAAAAGGTATTACATTTCCAGACATAATCTATTATATTTGTAGTATTTCACATGAATTATTTATTACAATTTTTGTATGAGTAAAATTAATATAGATAGAATTGTCAAAGACATCAAATCCAAAACGACCAGTTTAACGCCTATAATTGAAGCTATTTGCAATTCTATAGATGCCATAGATTCAAAAAGAACTGATGGGACTATTGATATAATAGTAAAACGCAATAACAACCCATCTTTCGACTTTGACACTGTTCATCTCCCAGATATTGACTCCATTGATATTATTGATAATGGTATAGGCTTTACAGAAGAAAATAAAGATTCATTTGACACATACCGAAGTGGATTTAAAATGTCAAATGGAGGAAAAGGATTTGGCCGATTTATGTATCTAAAATACTTTAACCACGTTTCTATTGAAAGTATTTTTTGTGAAAATGGTAAATATAAAAAGCGATGCTTCACATTCGGACATGCTGACGAAATAATCGAAAACGAGACAATAGTAGATATTGAATTTAATGAAACTATACATACAGGTACAATTCTCCATCTTACATCCATAAAAGACCATGATTTAGACAAAGGGCTTGATGTTATTGCAAGAAAACTTGTTGAACGATTACTTGCTTTTTTTGTTACAGGAGGGGAAAACACACCTAAAATCACAATCAAAGAGGAAGGTGGCTCTAACCCCATAGTATTGAATAATTATATAGGAAAGGACTCAGCCATTCAGCAAGTTGGGAAAGAGGAGCCGATTACACTAAAAGGACGTACAAAAGATTGGGAATTCTTAGTTAAAACCTACAAGATATATTATTCCGCACTTACTAATAAAATCTGTCTAACCGCGAATATGAGAGAAGTAACAGATTCTGCTCTACATAATTATGTTCCTGAATTTAAAGAAACTATGTTTGAAATAACGAATGGAATTCAAAAGAATTTCATGATTAAAGCATATGTACAAGGGACATATCTTGATGAGAATGTTACAACCGAAAGAGATGGCTTTAATTTTGGAAAGGAAGACGATTTGTATTCAGATTTATCAGAAAAGCAAATCATGAAAGCTGTTGCACAAATCGTTAAAAATTATTTTGTGGCTGATATTGAAAAACGATATAATGATAAAAAACAAAAAGTTGAACACTATGTATATAATCATGCCCCTTGGAATAAAACACTACTGAAAGATGTTGATATGGAGTCCATCCCTATAGGGATATCAGATTTTGACTTAGAAATGCGATTCCAAAAAATTAAATTTGACAAAGAACAGACCGCACGAATTGCACTAAAAGAATTACAGGACAAACACTCCAAAAATGAAGAAGAAACAGAGGACGCATTGGAAGATGAAATAAATGAGATTTTAAAAAATGTTACTGATACTGCAAAAAATGACTTGGCACATTATGTTTGCCAACGACGTAAAATAATTGAACTATTTGATGACTTACGGAAAAGAATAGATGGTGGGAAATCTCACAAAGAGAGCGAATTACACAATCTGATATTTCCAATGATTAAAGATGACAGAGATGTTGAATATGAAGAGCATAATCTGTGGCTACTTGATGAAAGATTCAATTTCACACAATACATTGCATCAGATAAAGTCATTTCTCATTCTGACCACAAAGAACCAGATCTTGCAATATTTTATGAAAGTGGTCTATTCTACAGAAATGGAGATAATTCCATTACCTCTCCTATTGCCATTGTTGAATTTAAGCGACCCAAACGCACAAATTATACAGATGAAGAAAATCCAATAATTCAAGCATTACGTTATGCTGGAAAGATCCTTGCTGGTAAATACGAAATGCCAGAAGGTTTAGAAGATGTTATTGTTGACAAAAATGTCACGCCAGTTTACATTTACATAGTGTGCGATATTGTTCCCAAAATTGTTGAATTTGCGGGATTTGCAGGATTATCAATTAGTCCCGACAAACAAGGATATTTCGGATACAATCGCGATTATAATGCGTATATTGAAATAAAAAGTTTTAAAAAAGTTATTGATGATGCAAAAATGCGTAATCAAATATTTTTTAAAAAATTAGGGCTACTATAAAATATTGTTTCTATTTCAAAACGGAAGTTCTTCTCCATACCCGACTTGTTCCTCGCCAAGGACACGTACTTTCTTATCTTGGTACAATTCGGACTGCTTGTTGAGTTTTAGGAGGATTTCTTCTCTTTTGACCGGATCCTCTATTTCGTTTTTGCGCTTGATGCTTAAATCAAGGAAATCCTGACACATATCCATGCCCAGGTATCTGCGGCCAAGCAGATTGGCTGCAATTCCTGTCGTACTGCTTCCTGCAAACGGATCAAGCACCCATGCTCCAGGCTGGGTGGACGCGAGGATTATCCTTGAAAGTACGCAAAGAGGTTTCTGGGTCGGATGCTTACCACAGTTTTTCTCCCACTTGGCTATAGCCGGCAGTGTCCACACATCACGCATCTGAGTTCCCCCGTTAATTTCTTTCATAAGCTCATAGTTAAAGAAATGCGGAGTTTTAGCCTCTTTGCGTGCCCAAAGAATATATTCAGCCGAGTGAGTAAAGTACCTACAAGACAAGTTTGGCGGAGGATTTGTCTTCACCCAGGTCACGCAGTTAAGTATTTTGTAGCCCAGCCCTGTAAGATTCTTGGCAATAGAGAATATATTGTGGTACGTCCCACTAATCCAGATTGTTCCATTGCTCTTAAGTTTCTCTCTGCATGCCTTAAGCCATTCCCTATTAAACGCATGGTCCGTATCCTCTCCACGGGACTTGTCCCAATCTCCTTTGTTGACAGAGACCATTCTTCCACTATGAACGCTTATCCCACCATTGGACAGAAAAAGGGTTAAATTATTGTTTCAAGCATTTGCTTCTCAACCTCAAACTCATATTGCTTACACAAATCATCGTAACTTAAGAAGCTGACTCGTTGAACTGGTTTCACCAAAGCATCAAAAGACGAATATTTTATCTTATGCAGATACTCTACTTTCCTCACCTTATCAGCTACAATCACCATATTAACATAAAAATCCCTCATATCATTAAATTTCAACAAGGAATTTTGGATATCTGTAGTATGCTCTACTTCAAATAGATAATAAGGCATCATCCGTTCATTAAACCAAATAACATCTATTGAGCGACAACGAGAAACAAATTTCTCGTAAGAAAATGGCGGCAATTTATCTATAGTAGTTATGTCTCCAAGCTTTTTCTGTATAAAAATCTTATTCTTATCCTGATTTGGCACATATGTCGGTAATGACCTTATGTTCCCTATTGAAACTATGATACCTTGATAATAAGAATGATTGAAACCAACCATTTCAGCACTATCCTTATTATGATCAGTTTCAACGCAAATGCCATTGCGTTCTAGAGTATGTTTATACTTGACAAGCGCATAAAGGCCTGGCTTGATTTTATATATCTCTGGATTCGTCTGCACAATTCTTCGTATGCTTGCAAATGGCGTTTTGGTTTTCCAACTGCAATCCTGAATCTTGAAAATATTCTGATTTATTTCTCCTAATGTCGCTATTCCTCCCAAACTTTCAATAGTCTGTATTACGGCTTCGTATTGTTTCATAATGCCAACCTCCTACTATATATTGTCGCAGCATCATACATACAATCCGTTATCCAATCGTTGTCAAGTAATAATTTATGTAACGCATCTTCACTATTGTATCCCGATTCAAAACCCAAAATTTGTAGATTTTCGACATTCTCCATAGAAGGAGAATAACAGATGCCGTCACCTGTATAGAACACAAAGGGTTGCTGTTGAAGATGCCTGCAATCAAACACCATTGCTTTTTTTTCATATAATCTATCAAGAAAATCAAGATACCGCTTCTGCTCATCATCATTAAATCCTTCTTTTGCATACGAGGTAAACGATGATGTCTCAGTCAACGGCTTATAGGGAGGGTCAAAGTAGAACAATGACTTATTTGAAGCATATTGCAGTGTCTCCGAAAAATCGCCACACAATATTGTGACTTTCTGCAACAATCTGGAAACAGCCAATATGTTTGCATCATCACAAATTTTCGGATTGGCATACTTGCCATGGGGGACATTGAATTCGCCCTTCGCATTCACTCTATACAGTCCATTAAAACAAGTACGGTTCAGGAATATGAAAAGAGCCGCCATTTCTTCCCTGGAAACAGCTTTTTGGTTGAAAATCTTTCTCTTTGTCAGGTAGAACGATTTCCTTTCCTCACCATTCAGGCAGATGTAACTATCTTGATACTGCATCAACACTGATATCAGATCTTGCGGTGCGTCCTTAATAATACGGTAGACGTTGATGAGATCCGGATTGATATCGTTAATCACCGCCTGAGATATATTTGAATACTTCTGCAATATCCAGAAAAGGACAGCACCCCCTCCGACAAATGGCTCGACATACACCGCATCATTAATGGACGCAAAATTACCGGGCAAAGATTTTTCAACCTCACCCAGTAATTGAGTTTTCCCTCCGACCCATTTTACAAAAGGCTTTGCACAAATATTTTCATCAAGCGTCATCTTTGTCTCAATTTTCCAACAAAGATATTGTATGCTCCCAAGAAAACAAAAGAAAAAGCGCTTCAGTATTTATTAACCTGAGGAAGCGGACTGCAAAATGTTTTATTTACGACAAGGTCGCGCATCAACTTCATATCTGTAAAATTTCTTGATATATTTTCTATAATATCCAAATAATTATCATTTCCATCTTTCTGATAAAAATACGGCTTAATCGAAATACAATTACGATGTTCAAATAAAGTATTGAGGAGAGTTCGGTCAGAAGTGCCACAAGAATGTCCTAATACGTATATCTGATATGGAGATGACTCAATAAATTTAAGAACTTCACGATATCTCTCCGATTCCAAATATCTTATAGATTTTATATTCTTCAGGTATTCATTATTATTTGTTTTCTGCATATCCTTATAATCATCATCTAATTCATCTCCATATCCAAATATAATATTTTCGGGATGCGCTAAGTCACCGTGAATATGCACAACATCTACACCTTCTTTATCCTTTACATATAATGACTCTGTATTTGTATAATTAAAATTCAAAACTAGTATTTTATTAGGAAATGAAAGACTTTCCAATAAAAATCTATTATTAATTATTTTATTATACCTTGTCGTTTCATCATAATCATTTCGTTTGAATTCTTCCAATTCTTGCATCTGATCTTCAACATCATAGCCATAATAACGTTTATTTAGTTTGGCTATTTGAGGCCTATCAAGTTTTAAATTATTTATAATATGATTATCATATTCTTTCAGTCTTGACACAGAAATATCGCGTGACAAAATTGGTGAATAAAACAGTCTTTCAATACCATCTGATGGCTCATATGTACTATTATTTTGAATATCACTCAAATAATCTACTAAATATTTAGTCAATTCTAATAACTCAGCATTTAATTTTTCTGGATGGCCAAAATATGTATAGTCTCCGACAGATTTAGCACTCCGTATAGTCTTTAACATGGTATAGTATTCTTCTTCAATATCTACCCATCCTTTTGACTCTATTGATTGGCTTATTTTCTTTAAAAATAAACACTGCTTAAATTCACA
>JADILZ010000099.1 GCA_017695065.1 Candidatus Cryptobacteroides excrementipullorum | reverse complement strand
GGGCAGGGTGGAGATGGTAGCTGGATATCTCGAGGACAGGGAGTTCATGCATGCTTCCAGGGAATTTGTATCCGTCACCGGAATGTACAGGGGGAAAAGGGTCACTGTGCTCTCCACAGGTATCGGTACGGACAATATCGACATTGTCATGAATGAGCTTGATGCCCTTGCCAACATAGATTTCCAGACGCGCGAGCCGAAGCCTGACAAGAGGTCGCTGAACATTCTCAGAATCGGGACCTCCGGAGCGATACAGCCTGATATACCCATAGGATCCTTTGTCTTTTCGCATATTTCCATAGGATGTGACGGGCTCCTGAACTGGTATGCCGGCAGGGACGGGATAGTGGTACCGGATATCGAGGAGGCCTTCAAGGCCCATGTCGGGTGGGACAGGCATCTTCCTGACCCGTATTTCGTGCATGCCGGGGAGGATATGTGCCGTCGTTTCGAGGACTGTACGGTGAAGGGCATGACCATTTCAGCTTCAGGATTCTACGGGCCTCAGGGCCGTGTGCTGAGGATGCCTCTCGCGATGCCGGACATGGTGGAGAAGTTCGAGAGTTTCAGGTTCGGGGACTGGCGTGTCACCAACTTCGAGATGGAAGGGTCGGCCATTGCCGGGATTGCCGCCCATCTCGGCCATAATGCCGGTATTGTCTGCGCCATCATTGCCAACAGGTATTTCAAGAGCAGCGACACGGACTACAAGCCTCATGTGAGAGCCCTTGTGGAATTGTCCCTTGAGCGGCTGTGCCGGTAGTCCCGGCCTGCAGGTGTCCGGCTAATCCTCGGGGAAGGGGATTGCCGGATTTTCTATTACGGCATCTATGCAGCACCGTGACTTCCTTATGACATCTGTCTCAAGGAACATTACCTGCTCGTCTATCGTCTGGTACATCGCCCCGGATATTTCATGGTTGTGGTCCTTGTGCCTGAATATGTTGTAAACGTAGCCGAATTTCCTGAACCTTTCGGCTATCTTGTCCGAGCCGAAGAAGCCGAGGTTGAATATCTTGATTTGGGAGTAGGGGACTACGTTGTCTTTAGTCCCGTGCATCAGGAGTGTGGGGGCAGGCTCGCTGGCGTATTTAAGCTTTCCGCCCCTGGAGAGTATGGCTCCCGCAAATGAGATGACCCCCGCATATCTGAATCCTTCCGGCAGGGGAGAGGCCCATCGGGTACGGTTGCATGCCTCGTATTCTGTCTGCAGTGCTGTAATCGCCCCTGCTGATGAGCCGCTTATGACAATCCCGGACGGGTCTATGCCCATTGTTTCCGCATTGTCGATAATGTACACGGTGGCGCTTATCATGTCCTCCACAGCTATGTGTATGGCGTGGTCGAGCTCGTTTACCTGCCCTACGCCAACCTTGTCATATCCTTTCAGTCCGAGCCTGTAGTCTATGGACACGATGCGGAATCCCCTGTCAGCCATAGCTCTGAACCATGGCCTGTAGCTTTCCGCATCACGGCTTCCTCTTGCGAAACTGCCCCCGAAAGCGAAAATTATGGTAGGCTTCTTCTGCCCGCCGCAGATCGTGTCTGTTCCTGGTGCCGGGTTATAGACATCCATGAAAAGGTCGCATGTGTCCCTCCGTGCGTACATGTATGTCCCGTCCGGTGTGATTTCCTGCGTATTGTATGGTGCCACTCCGGAGGTTCCGGCTTGGGCCGGGCTTCCTGCGCAGGCGTTTATCGTGGCTGTCAGGATTATGCTTCCTGCCAGGATTATCCTCTTGACAGTTGATGTGAGTTTCATTTCCATATTGTCGTGTTTCTTGAATCTGTCTGTATTGCCGTAATTGTCTCGTGCCTCCTGCATGTGGGTTCCGGTCAGTCCCCGCCTGTCCCTGTCAGTTTCCGTATGAACTTGACATTCTGGAAGAACCGGGCTGCAATCACCCTGAGGACAGTGTAGCATGGGATGGCGACCAGCATTCCGATTATGCCTCCTATATGGCCTGCCATAAGGAGCACTATGAATATCTCCAGGGCGCTGGCCTTTATGCTGTTGGAGTATATTACCGGCTGGTAAATCAGTCCGTCTATTATCTGGGCGAACCAGAATATGGCAACCAGTATTATGATGAATACCCAGAAGCTGACGTCAAGTCCCACCGGCAGGGCGCAGCAGTATTTCATAACTATTGCGAGGACTGTCCCTATTATCCCTCCGAGAAGGGGACCGACATACGGTATAATGTTCAGGACACCGCAGATGAAAGCGATTCCTATCGATGCGTTGAAGCCAAGCCTGGCTATGAGCAGCAGTCCTAGAAAGTCTATGAGAGCCACCCCGAAGACCTCCACAATCAGTCCGATGAAGTACCTTGAAAGCAGATGTTCGATGTCGCTGTATGCCTCTCTGGCGTTCTTTTCGTGTCTGTCAGGAACCAGCGCGCCGATTATGTTTGCGAAAAGCCTGTCGTCCTTCAGAAAGAAGAAAGCGATGAACATCACGGAGAAAATGCCGACTCCGAAGGATGCCACGAATGATGCTATCGAGTTGATTATAGAGGAGAAAAGCGATACGTTCAGGACGTTGAGCTTCTTTACCTCGTTGAGGATTACGGTCTCTACCCGGAAGTCTTCCCCGAGTGACGGGAATGTGGATATCAGGAACCCGTTGATTTCTTCAAGAGGGACCGATATGGACTGTGCGGCACTTTCCACATTCACCATCGAGATGTCCTTTGCTATTCCTGCGATGATCGGGATAATCGTTGCCACGATGGCCAGGAAGATGGCGATTATTATGATGATGGTAAGAATGGCATAGATCCAGGAGGGTAGTCCTTTCCCTTTGATTTTCAGTTTGTTTAGAAAATTCATTATCGGCCTTCCCACCAGTGCAACCAGCCCTGCCGCAAGCATGTATATTATCACGTCCCGGAAAAACCAGCAGATGGCGATGACTGCAGCCGCCACCGTTGTGTACATTATGTATCTGGACAGTTTGTCCACGCTCCGTTCCTTGTCCATTGCCTCTTCTTTTAGTCAATACAGTATAAATGGCCGTCAGGCCAAATATCGCGGAAGCCATGCTTGCACAGGCGTGGCGTTCAAATGCCTCCTGGCACGCTCCGGCGCTGCGTTATAAGTGGCTGAAAGCCCAAATATAGTGAGAAGCCGAGAACAGAACAAATTTTTATTTGCCATGTTCTCGGCGCATCAGTATAAATGACTGTCGTCACTGTGCTCCTGAGGTATCATCCCAATATGAGCCGCCCGAGCTGCTCCGGTGTGTCCGCAATCGCCCATGGGCTGTAGGCCTCAAGTTCTTCCCTGGTGCGGAATCCCCATGTGACCCCGACTGTCCTTACGCCGGCGTTCCTTCCTGTCTGCATGTCCACATCCGAATCCCCCGCATATACCACATTCTCGCGCAGTACGTCCCCTGCCGCGGACATTGCTTCCGAGACTATCGCCGGATCCGGTTTTATGGGCATCCCGTCCCTCTGTCCGAGTACCTTCACGAAGCTGTATTTCCCGAAATACTCCCTGACGAGTTTTTCTGTCCCGTCCTGATACTTGTTTGAGGCGACGGCCATCCTGACACCGGCCTGCGAGAGCCTCTCGAGCATGGGGATGATGCCAGGGTACGGTTTCGTCCGGTCGCTTTTGTGCCGGTCATAATACGGGATGAAGTGCCTTTTCATCTCCATTACCATTTCTTCTGTGGCTGTCTCTGGCGGAAGTGCTCCTCTGAAAAGGTTGTATATTCCTCTTCCGACCAGTGTGCTGTACTCCTCCATCCTCCTCTCAGGGCATCCGCACATCCTTAGTGCATGGTTGCATGCCATGCCAAGGTCCTCTATGGTGTCAAGGAGTGTCCCGTCAAGATCAAAAACAACAAGTCTTGTCATAAAAATAATGTATGTATCGTAGTTTGGTACATACGGCGGTTACCTTTGTACCGTAAAAAGATTTTAACAATTAAAAACATATAGCCATGAGACCTTCCGACTACACATTGGATTCCATTTCCACACTGATTTCATCCGAAGTCCCGTTCGACATACTGTCCGATCTCATCAGGGATATGGACCTCGAGATAATCGACGTCAGGACTGCATAGGACAGAGTTCCGCGTGCCTGAGTTTCACTTCCGTGCCTTTCCGGTCCGCAGAAAGTCCGACTGTCAGGACAGGTATGTCAGGGACAGTGCTTCCTTTGTCCTGATGCCGCATAGTCCCGATGAGGAACTCAGAGACAGGGTCTTCTATGTATTTCTGGACAGCCCTTTTGAGCGGCCTTGCCCCGAACTCCGGGTCGTACCCGGCATCCGCGACGAATTTTTTTGCCGCAGGCGTGACATTGAGCCTGTATCCGATCTCGGCAATCCTTGCCCTGAGGCCCCTGAGCTGGATGTCTATGATTTTCTCCATGTCCTCCCTGCGGAGAGGGTTGAAGAAGACCATCTCGTCTATCCTGTTGATGAATTCGGGAGGGAACGCCTTTCTTACAGCCTTTTGCAGTATGCTTTTCTTGTTTTCATCCACGTTTCTTGCGGATGTGCTGAATCCCAGGCCGTTACCATAGGCCTCTATGTCGCGGCTGCCCACGTTTGATGTCATGATTACTATGGTGTTGCGGAAACTGACTGTCCTTCCGCTGCTGTCTGTGAGCCTGCCTTCATCCAGAACCTGGAGGAGGAGGTTGAAAATGTCAGGGTGGGCTTTCTCGATCTCGTCGAGCAGGACTACGCTGTACGGTTTCCTGCGTACCTTCTCGCTCAGCTGTCCCCCGTCTTCAAACCCCACATAGCCCGGAGGCGCGCCTACAAGACGTGAGGCTGTGAATTTCTCCATGTACTCGCTCATGTCGATACGGACCATGTTCTCTGCGGAGTCGAACAGGTATTCCGCGATTTCTTTCGCGAGTTGTGTCTTTCCTACTCCTGTCGGTCCGAGGAAAAGGAAAGAGCCTACCGGACGCGCCGGGTCCTTTATTCCTGCACGGTTGCGCTGTATCGCCCTGGTGACTATCTCGATAGCCTCGTCCTGGCCTATGATTCCTTTCCGGAGGTTGCTCCCCATGCCGACGAGTCTGGCCGCTTCCGGCTCCGCCACCTTGTTTACGGGTATTCCTGTAGTTTTGGATATGACCGTGGCTATGTCATCTTCAGTGACGGTCGCCTGCCTTCTGGTCCTCCTTCCTGACGAGCATATCAGATGTACCATCGAGCCTGCCTCGTCCAGAGCGTCTATGGCTTTGTCGGGAAGGCATCTTTCTGTGATGTATCTGTCCGAGAGCCTTGCGCATGCCTCGATTGCTCCGGGGGTGTAGGTGACTGCATGGAACTGCTCGTAGTTGTCTTTCAGCTTCCCGAGGATGGAGATGGTCTGCTGCACATCTGCCGGTTCCACCACTATCTTCTGGAACCTCCTGTCAAGTGCGCCGTCCTTTTCCACTATTCGGGTGAACTCGTCCATGGTCGTTGCGCCGATGCACTGGAGTTCACCCCTTGCGAGGGCCGGTTTCAGCATGTTCGCCGCATCGAGGCTCCCTCCTGAGCCTCCCGCTCCGACAAGGGTATGGAATTCGTCTATGAAAAGGATGATGTCCGGATTCCCGCTGATTTCATTTATTATGGATTTGAGCCTTTTCTCGAAGTCCCCCCTGTACCTTGTGCCCGCCACGACAGATGCTATGTCCAGGGAAACCAGCCGCTTGCCGGCGAGTACGGCTGGGATGTCCCCGGATGCTATCTTCAGGGCAATCCCTTCGACTATAGCCGACTTTCCCACACCCGGATCCCCTACGAGCATCGGGTTGTTCTTTTTCCTCCGGCCGAGGATTTCTATCACCCGGGTTATCTCCTTGTCCCTGCCCACCACCGGGTCGAGCTTGCCGTCACGTGCCGCCTGCGTGATGTCGTACCCGAATTCTTCCAGGGATCCTGTCGGCCGCCTTTCCCCGGCGCCGCCGGAGCCCTCTGCCATTTCTTGCCCTTTGCCGCTTTCTTCTGCGGTCTTTCCGGTCAGTCCGGCGCGTTCAATGTATGAAAGGACACGGCCGTAGTCGATTCCGGTGTCCCTCATGTATGACTGGGCATAGCTTCCTGTATTCCTGCACAGGGCCAGCAGAAGATGCTGGGATGATGCCTCTTTGCCGTTCATCCTCGTGGCTTCGAGTACAGTTATGCTCAGGACATTCTGGGCACCTCGCGAAAAAGTCACGCTCGCAGCTTCGGCGTATGGTATGTGTTCGTTTGTAAATATTTTGCTGTCAATGAATTGTTTCATTTCCGAGACATCCGTCTCCAGGCCCCGGAGTATATCCATTGCGGTGTTCTCACCGTGGCGGATGATTCCGAGCATGAGGTGGTCGGGGGCGATTCCGTAGCTTCCGGTCCGCATGGCCTCGTCTCTCGACAGGCTTATTATGGAGTTGAGTTCTTCCGATATTCTGATTTCCATGTAAAGTCCATTTATTTCGCAAAAATACTAAAAACAATGCATAGTTTGGCTTGTTCCGCAAAGAAAAATATGTAACTTTGCAAACTTGCTCATAGGGCATTGTGGGCATGATTCAGTTGAAAAAATAAACATATATTAATGGAAGAGAACAACGAGGTAAAGACGGGCAGGATCGAGACTGTCAACATAGACAAGCAGATGCGCAGCGCGTATATAGATTATTCCATGTCTGTGATAGTGTCGAGAGCCCTGCCTGATGTGAGGGACGGTCTGAAGCCTGTGCACAGAAGGGTGCTGTTCGGAATGGAGGGGCTCGGACTCGGGTATTCCGGGCAGACGAAGAAGTCGGCGAGGATTGTCGGAGAAGTGCTTGGTAAGTATCATCCCCATGGAGATTCCAGCGTTTATGATGCGATGGTCAGGATGGCCCAGTTCTGGAGCATGAGATACCCTCTTGTCTTCGGTCAGGGAAACTTCGGTTCTATGGACGGTGACCCGGTGGCTGCGATGCGATATACTGAAGCCAAGCTCACGAAACTGTCTGACGAGGTGCTCGCCGATCTGGACAAGGATACCGTTGACATGGTCAACAACTTCGACGACACTCTCCAGGAGCCTACCGTCCTTCCTACCAAGGCGCCGCTGCTCCTTCTGAACGGTTCGTCGGGAATCGCTGTCGGAATGGCGACAAACATGGCTCCTCACAATATGTCCGAGTGCTGTGACGCCATCTGCGCATATATAGACAATCCTGAGATTTCCGTAGAGGAGCTCATGCACCACATAAAAGGCCCTGATTTCCCGACGGGAGGCATAATACAGGGTACACAGGGTATCCGTGACGCCTTCGAGACTGGAAGAGGACGCATAGTCGTCAGGTCCAAGACCGAAATAGAGGTGAGCGAGTCCGGCAGGGAGACCATCGTGGTGACAGAGATTCCGTACATGGTCAACAAAAGGGAGATGATCGAGAAGATCGCCGAGCTTGTAGAGAACAAGAAGATCGACGGTATAGCCTATGTCAATGACGAGACGACCAGGAAAGGTGTCCGCGTGGTGATAAAGCTCAAGATGGGGGCGAATGCCAATGTCGTGCTGAACATGCTGTACAAGTACACCCCTCTCCAGTCAAGTTTCTCAGTGAACAATGTTGCCCTTGTGGGCGGGCGTCCGAGGCTCCTGAACCTGAGGGACCTCATAAAGTATTTTGTAAGGCACAGGCATGATGTCATAGTGCGCAGGACAAGGTTCGATCTCGACAAGGCCAAGAAACGGGCTCATATACTCGAGGGGCTTCTGAAGGCGCTCGATGTCATAGACGAGATAATAAAGATCATACGCGGGTCAGAGAACGTTGACATTGCCAGGTCGGAACTTATGGCACGGTTCGGCTTCTCGGAGGCACAGGCCACGGCTATAGTGGAGATGCGCCTGCGTCAGCTTACCGGACTCGAGCGGGAGAAGCTCCAGGCCGAATACGACGAGTTGATGAAGTTCATACACTACTGCGAGGAGGTGCTTTCAAGCTATGACAAGCAGATGGAGGTCATCAAGCAGGAGACAATGGAGCTGAAGGCCAAGTACGGCGATGCACGGCGCACCGAGATTGCCCTTTCCGCAGAAGAGTTCAATCCGGAGGACTTCTATCCGGATGATGATGTGGTCATCACCATATCACACCTTGGCTACATCAAGCGTACAGCCCTCGCCGAGTACCGCACCCAGAACAGGGGCGGGGTCGGCATAAAGGGAAGCACGACCAGGGATGAAGACTTCATAGAGCACATATATGTGGCCAACATGCACAGCACGATGCTGCTCTTCACACAGAATGGCAAGTGCTACTGGCTCAAGGTATATGAGATACCGGAAGGCTCTCGCGCCTCTAAGGGAAGAGCCCTGCAGAACATCATAAGCATAGAGCCGGATGACAAGGTCAAGGCATACATCAACGTGCGCAACCTCAAGGATGCGGAATATGTCAACAACAACTATATTGTCCTTGCCACAAAGCGCGGCATAATCAAGAAAACTTCCCTCGAGGCGTATTCGCGCCCTCGTACGAACGGGGTCAATGCGATAACCGTGAGGGACGGGGACGAGCTCCTTGAGGCGATCATGACCAACGGCCGTTGCCAGATTCTGCTTGCCGGACGCAAGGGCCGTTGCGTGAGGTTTGACGAGACGGATGCACGTCCGCTCGGACGTACCGCATCTGGAGTGCGCGGAATCAATATAGACAGTGACGATGAGGTCATAGGCATGGTATGCTACGATCCGGATGCGGAGGATGCGGCTTCCCACACTATCCTGGCTGTCAGCGAGCACGGATACGGAAAACGTTCGGATATCGATGAATACAGGGTCACAAGCAGGGGAGGAAAAGGTGTCAAGACCCTGAGTATAACCGACAAGACAGGAGACCTCATAGCTCTGAAGGACGTTACGGACGAGAATGACCTCATGATTATTAACCGTTCGGGACTTACCATAAGGATGGCAGTGTCGGATATCAGGGTGGCAGGAAGGGCTACCCAGGGAGTCCGTCTCATAAACATAAAGGACGGTGATTCGATAGCGGCTGTATCCGCGGTAAGCAGCAATGACGGCGAAAAGGACGGTACGGATACTGATGCCGGGGCCGGAGAGGCCAGGCCGCAACAGGATGAAATCAAGTAATCATTTCAATAACTATCTTATTATGAAAAAAGTTCTAATCGCATTGGCTGTTATCCTTTCTGTACAGGTGGCCGGTGCACAGGTCAAGTCAGCGGCTGATGCAAAGAAGGCAGTCGAGTCTGCCGAAGCTGCAGCCCAGAATCCCAAGAAGGCAGAAAAGCCGGCAACATGGATCAAGGTCGGACAGGCCTATGTGGATGCCTACAACTCTCCGTACGGAAATGCATGGGTAGGTGCAGGCCAGCAGGAACTCGCCCTTATCATGGGAGGGGAGAAACCTTCTTCAACAGAGACTGTCGAGCTTATGGGCGAGCCTTACACAAAGGAGATCTATGCAGAGAAAAACTTCTATTTCAGCAGGGCTGGTGTACTTACCATGATAGAGGTGACAAAGCCTGTGTTCGAGTTTGACGCCCTTGCAAAGGCTCTTGATGCCTACAAGAAGGCATACAGTGTGGATGTAAAACATTCCAAGACCAAGGATGTTTCCGCAGGTATCCAGAATGTTGCTGCAAAATATCTCGATGCCGGTATGACCCAGTATATGCTCGGCAACTTCGCTGGCGCAAACAAGAACTTCGCGGCTGCAGCTGCGGCTTCGGAGACAGAGCCGCTCAGCGTGGTTGATACCACTGCAAACTACAACGCAGGTTTCACAGCATGGATGCTCGAGGACTACGCCTCTGCCAAGGGTTTCTTCCAGAAATGCGTCGATGTGAAGTATTACGAGGACGGTGAGGTCTTCGCTAAGCTTTCCGACTGCTATTCAAAGCTCGGTGACAAGGAAAACGCCAAGAATGTCCTTGAGGAAGGTTTCAAGGCATTCCCTCAGAGCCAGAGCATCCTTATCGGACTGATCAACTTCTACATCGAGAGCGGAGATGATACCGACAGGCTTTTCTCTCTTCTTGACGAGGCCAAGAAGAACGAGCCTAACAACGCATCACTCTACTACGTCGAAGGCAACATCCACAACCAGCTCGGCGACACTGAGGAGGCCATTGCAGCTTATGAAGAGGCAAACAAGGTTGACCCTAACTATGAGTATGGTTTCATAGGTATAGGTATTCTCTATTACAACCAGGCCCTTGACCTTCAGACCAAGGCCCAGGAAGAGATGGATGACACCAAGTACATGGAGCTTGTGGCACAGTTCGAGACTGCCCTCAAGAATGCCATCGAGCCGTTCGAGAAGGCATATTCAATTTCAAAAACCAATGAAATCAAAGTCAACATTGCGGAATATCTGAAGAATATCTACTACCGTTTCCGTGATGAGAACGCTGATTACAAGGCTGGCTACGACAAGTACAACGAGGTGGTTTCAACAGGAAATCCTCTTTAGTACCCGGGCGTGTAATACGCAAAGATGACCGAAGGGCTGTCCTGAATCGAAGGATTCGGGGCAGCCCCTTTAAATTAACGTGAATTCGATGAATTTAATTCATTAAATTACATCGAATTACCTATTAAGGAGCAGGCCTGTTGCCCGCGACAGGAGAGTTTGCCAATGTGAATGACTCAGTCCTGATTCCGAAAATAACGTCGCGGTTTACAATTATGACATCGTCTTAAGTTCGCCCTGTCCGGCTCCGAACAGGGGCATGGAGTCTCTGCCGCTGTCACTGCTGTCCTTCGAAGGCGTGGACAATCTTGCTGACAAGCGGATGCCTGACTATATCCTCCTTTTTGAAAAACACAGTGGCTATTCCCTTGATGTCCTTTGTCAGTTCTATGCCTTTCAGGAGTCCGGAGTCCTCCTTCCTCGGCAGATCCACCTGGCTGGCATCTCCCGTGACAATGAATTTCGCATCGCATCCCATCCTCGTGAGGAACATCTTGAGCTGTCCAAGGTTTGTGTTCTGCGCTTCGTCCAGGATAACGCAGGCCCTGTCCAGTGTCCTTCCACGCATATATGCAAGAGGTGCAATCTGGATTATGCCGTCGGACATGAATTCCTGCAGCCTTCTGGGCGGTATCATATCGCCGAGCGCATCGTAAAGGGGCTGGAGATACGGGTCCAGCTTGTCCTTAAGGTCTCCCGGAAGAAAGCCGAGCCGTTCTCCTGCTTCGACTGCCGGTCTGGTAAGTATTATCCGTCGTATCTCTCTGTTCTTCAAGGCTCTGACAGCAAGTGCAATCGCGATGTAGGTCTTGCCTGTACCTGCTGGGCCGACTGCAAATATCAGGTCGTTTTCAAAATAGGCGGTGACCATTGCCTGTTGTGTCCTGTTTCTGGCCTTGATAGGTTTGCCGTCGATTCCGTATACTATCACTGATTCCCCGGAGAGCTTGAACCGGTCATTCGGGGACTCCCCGTCGAATATGTCCTCCACATCATAGGGAGTCAGTCCCATCTTGTGCCTGCGCCGTTCCTGGAGCATGTCTATCTTCGAGGAGAACATGTCAATGTCCTGCCTGTCTCCTTCAAGGATGATCTCGTTCCCTCTTGCCACCACCTTCAGGTTCGGAAAATAGCTGCACAGCGCCTCGAGTATCCTGTTACCGGGGCCAAGTATCTCAACCGGGTCTATCGCCTCGAGGGTGATTGTCTGCCTTGTCTTTGTAGTTTCCGTCATATCTGCTGTTGAATATAAGTCGTGCTCAGTCTTTGACCCCTGTCTTTTCCTTTACAGTATAGTAGGTCTTTACCATCTTGTCGTATTCGTATGGCATTTTCCATTCACCGCGCCTGTCCAGATACTCTTTCACAGGTATGGTGCAATGCGTATCTTTCAGTCTTCCAGGGAGTGAACACCACAGGTACTCGAGCCCGACGGCCAAGTCCACTTTGCCGTTGAGGTGTTTCACGGCAGTGACCCTTGACAGGAGCCCGATCTGGGTGACTCCGGCACTCATGTTCGAGACCGAGTTCCCGAGCGAGTATATGACATGTATATCCTTTTCCCGTCCCCCTGCGGTACATGTCCGTATAACAGTGCTGTCCTGCACCACATGAGGGTGGGTCCCGATCACGAGGTCCGCCCCGTTGTCCGCGAGCCATTCCGCGAGGTCTTCCTGCGCTGCCGAATGCCTCATGCTGTATTCTTCCCCCCAGTGCGGCAATGCAATTATGAGGTCTGCCCCAGATTCCCTTGCCTTGCCCATAAGTACTGAAAGAGCTTCCCTGGATATCCTGTTTACCTTTGGATAGCTGTCCTGGATGTGGATGTTGGTCCCGTAGGTGAAATTGACAAGGGCGACCTTCATCCCGTTCACATCGAGGACGAGGGGATTGTCCCTTGTAAATCCTGCCGAGTCGGCGGATGTGCCTGTAAAGCGTATTCCCTTTTCTTCCATCATCTTCTCATACACCGACAAGGTGCGCAAGGCTCCTTTCCCGCCTTTGTCGAGTATGTGGTTGTTGGCGGTCAGGAATACGTCGATGCCGCAATCTGACATATATTCCGCATAGCTGTCAGGGGCGCTGAATGCCGGGTATCCGGAAAAAGGGGGGCCGGCAAGGGTGAATTCCATGTTGGCGACTGCGAGGTCCGCAGAAGCGAGCCTGTCTTCCAGATCCAGGAAATATGAGCTGAAGTCATACCCGTCATGGACGCTTCCCGGATTTCCTCCATGCCTGGCAAGGTACCTTTCGCGGGCGACCGTTATCTGCCTTTCATGCAGCATCACATCTCCGATGAACACCAGTGACACCGTGTCAGATTCCGGCAATACAGGGACCATGGACTCTTTCATGCGCAGGAATGCTCCGCGGTCGTCTATTTCCTGTCCGGTACACGGAAGCATCTGCGCCATCTGCAACAGCGCTGCGAATATCAAGGCTGGTCTGAGAATACCCATCATGCAAATATAGTGAGAAGCCGAGAGCGGAGCAAATTTTATTTGTTATGCCGGGGCTGGGCCATGGTTCGGCCGGAAGCGGGAAAGTGCATTGGCCGCCGGAAAAGGAAAAATGCATCGGGAGCTGCCCTGAATTTCATCAAAAAAAACCAAACAACTTCCTAAAATTCTTTTGCGGAGGATTATTATTTGTTAAATTTGCGCCAGCCTCTATAATGCGACTGATGAGAAAGTTTTTGACAGTTCTACTTGCAGTGTCGCTCCTGCTCATGGCGGGCGGGTGTGACATGTTCCGCCGTCTTGCGGGCCGGCCTACGGAAAAAGAGCTGGAAACGATGCGTCTGGAGCTTCTTATGCAGCAGGAGACGGAGCACAGGGCGCGCATAGACTCGCTGAAGAGGGTCGAGAAGGCCCTTTCCGATTCTATAGCGGTACTTGACTCCATAAGGCAGCTGCACGGTACAATACTCAATCCGTCTGAGATAGGCGGGCTGTTCACTACCAGGCTTGATTTCAGATATTACATCGTGGTGGGGGCTTTCAAGAGCAGGTCCAACGCCGAGTCCCTCCTGTCAGTCGTTAAGGAAGAAGGGTACGCGCCTGTCCTGATAAGTTTCCGTAACGGGTTCAGTGCCATTGGCATTACCCCTGCGGATGATCTGCAGAGCGTCTTGCGTTCCCTGAAGAAGGTAAAGGAGGAGGCGTTCTGTCCGGAAGATGTATGGATACTTGTAAACGAGTGAATTTTTCATGAATAGGATATCAGCTGTTATCTTTGTCCTGACTACATGGCTGTCCTTTTCCGTGTCACAGCCGGCATCAGCCCAGTACAGGACAGACACGGGCTATTCGGACCTGTATGACAGCGAGACAGCGGCATCCATGAGACGCCATGTCTCAGAAATAGCCTCTGCGGAGAACCTCGGCAGAAAAGCCGGTTCTGATGGTGAGAAGGATGCTGCGTCATACGTGTTCGGTGTCCTCCGGGACTACGGGGTGGAGATGCTTTGCCCGGAGACCGGAGATGAATTCGGGATCACTACGCATGACGGAGATACCCTGACTTCGCGCAACGTTGTCGGGTTTGTCCAGGGATATGACCAGAAACTCAGGGGAAGGTACATCGTGGTCGGAGCGCGTCTTGACAATCTCGGGACCAACTCAATGACCTTCGACGGCCGTCCGGTCGAGCAGATCTACTACGGGGCCAACGGCAATGCTTCCGGACTGGCGATGATGATGGAGCTTGCGAGGATGGTCTCCACCAACTCGATAATGTTCCGCAGGTCCGTGATATTCGTCGCTTTCGGGGCATCTTCGGAGACTCTTGCCGGGTCATGGTATTTTGTGAACAGGTCATTCGGGGACATCGAGGCGGTGGATGCCATGATAAACCTGGACATGCTCGGTACTGGAGACAACGGCTTCTATGCATATACCGCTTCCAACAATGACCTGAACGCTATCCTTTCATCAATGTCCGGCGAGCTACAGCCTGTACATCCCGAGGTGGTGTCTTACGAGCCTTATCCGTCCGACCACAGGGCGTTCTACTCGGCCGAGATTCCTTCCGTATATTTCACCACAGGGCAGTATCCACAGCATAACACCCCGAAGGATACGTACGGAATACTGGATTACGGCATGATGGAGCGCGAGCTCGAGTATATATACAACTTCACAGTGGCCCTTGCCAACACCGACAAGGAGATTGCTTTCAGGGATGGCGAAAGCAAGGTCAGCCGTGAGACTCCGCAGCGGGACGACGTCGTGCCGTACTATGAGTGCGATGTCAAGCCTATGTTTCTGAACAGTCCGGATCCTCGCCAGTTCCTCATGAAATGGGTTTATCCGTATCTGAAATACCCTCAGAAGGCTGTAGAGGAAGGCATACAGGGGACTGTGCACGTGAATTTCGTTATAGACAAGGACGGGAAGGTCACTGATGTGGAGGTGGTCAAGAGTGTGGACCCTCTGCTTGATGCCGAGGCTGTGAAGGTTATCAGCGCCTCTCCGAAATGGCGTCCGGCAAGGATAAACGGACAGAAGGTGAACAGTTCGATGACTCTCCAGGTGGAGTTCAGGCTTGAAAAGAAGTCCGGAGGCGGAGGATTCGGGATAAACGGGAGACGAGTTTCGAGATAGCATGGAATTGAATTTTTAAACACAACACATACAAAACAGTCGGGAATGGAATACGATTTCAGAAAAATAGAGAAGAAATGGCAGGCATACTGGTCTGACCATCAGACATTCAAGGCAACGGAAGATCCGTCCAGGCCAAAGTATTACGTACTGGACATGTTCCCTTATCCGTCAGGTGCAGGCCTGCATGTAGGCCATCCTCTCGGATATATTGCGAGCGACATTTACAGCAGGTATAAGAGACTCTGCGGTTTCAATGTGCTTCATCCGATGGGCTACGACGCTTTCGGGCTGCCGGCGGAGCAGTATGCGATACAGACAGGAAAGCATCCGGCCGCTACCACTGAGAAGAATATAGCAAGGTACAGGGAGCAGCTTGACAGGATAGGGTTTTCTTATGACTGGAGCAGGGAGGTGCGCACATGCGACCCAAAGTATTACAAGTGGACGCAGTGGGCTTTCCTGAAGATGTTCGACAGCTACTACCGGAACGACATCCGGAAAGCCTGTCCGGTTTCGGAGCTGGTGGAGAGATTCTCTGAAAAGGGTACGGAAGGGCTCGATGCCGCGTGCTCAAAGGACCTGGAGTTCACTGCAGGGGAGTGGAATGCGATGTCCGATAAGGAAAAGTCGGATGTTCTGATGAACTACCGTATAGCATACCAGGGCGAGACATCGGTGAACTGGTGCCCCCAGCTCGGTACGGTCCTGGCCAACGACGAAGTGAAGGAAGGTTATTCGATACGTGGCGGCTTCCCTGTAGAACAGAAGAAGATGACGCAGTGGCAGCTCAGGGTCTCCGCGTATGCTGAGCGTCTGCTTAATGACCTTGAGGAACTTGAATGGACAGATTCCCTGAAAGATATGCAGAGAAACTGGATCGGCCGCTCCCAGGGAGCTGAAATGGTGTTCAAGGCATGCAACGGGGATGCCGAGTATGACATGCATATCTTCACCACAAGGGCTGACACTGTCTTCGGTGTCACTTTCATGGTACTTGCCCCTGAAAGCGAATGGGTAGAGAAGCTGACCTCCCCTGAGCAGAAGCCGGCAGTGGAGGCATATCTTGCCGAAGTCAAGAAGAAGACTGAAAGGGAAAGGCTTGCGGAAACGAGAAAGGTAACCGGGGTATTCTCCGGCTCTTATGCGGTCAATCCGCTCACTGGCAAGAAAGTCCCGGTATGGATTTCGGAATATGTGCTTGCAGGATACGGGACAGGTGCCATAATGGCTGTACCTGCGCATGACAGCAGGGACTATGCATTTGCAAAGCATTTCGGACTTCCTGTGATCCCGCTTATAGAAGGCTGTGATGTCAGCGAGTCGAGTTTCGATGCGAAGGAAGGGATAATGTGCAATTCCGGTTTCCTCGACGGGATGACCGTGAAAGAGGCCATCCCTGCCGCCATAGATTATGTGGAGAAGCACGGCATCGGGCACCGGAAAGTGAACTACAGGCTCCGTGATGCCATATTCTCACGTCAGAGGTATTGGGGTGAGCCGTTTCCTATATATTATAAGGAAGGCATTCCGACCCCGCTTCCGTTTGACAAGCTGCCGCTCCAGCTCCCGGAAGTGGACAAGTATCTCCCTACCGAAAGCGGGGAGCCACCTCTTGCAAGGGCTGCCGGATGGACTTATGAGGGCTGGCCTCTGGAGAAGAGCACCATGCCGGGATTTGCAGGCAGCAGCGCATATTACCTGAGGTATATGGACCCGCATGATGATGATGCTCTTGTCAGCAAGCAGGCCGATGAGTACTGGAGAAATGTGGACCTTTACATCGGCGGTACGGAACACGCCACAGGGCATCTCATTTATTCGAGATTCTGGAACAAGTTCCTGTACGACCTCGGGTATGTGTGCGAGAAGGAGCCATTCAGGAAGCTGATAAACCAGGGAATGATACAGGGGCGCTCCAATTTCGTGTACAGGATAATCAACACCAACAAGTTTGTCTCATACGGGCTGAAGGACTCCTACGAGACCACGCAGATACATGTCGATGTGAATATCGTCCACAACGACCGTCTGGACATAGATGCCTTCAGGAAATGGATGCCTGATTTCGCAGATGCGGAGTTCATCCTTGAGAACGGGGAGTACATCTGCGGATATGCAACGGAAAAGATGAGCAAGTCAATGTTCAACGTCGTGAATCCGGATATGATATGTGACAAGTTCGGAGCCGACACTCTCCGCCTTTACGAGATGTTCCTCGGACCTCTGGAGCAGTCCAAGCCATGGGACACCAAAGGGATAGACGGGGTGCACCGCTTCCTGAAACGGGTGTGGAGACTGTTCTACGGCAAGGACGGGTTGGCTGTGACCGGGGATGAGCCTTCTGCAGATGAGCTCAAGACTCTCCACAAGCTCATCGGAAAGGTCAGGACAGACATAGAGAATTTCTCTTTCAACACTGCTGTCAGTGCCTTCATGATAGCTGTAAATGAGCTTTATGAGCACAAATGCAGCAAGAGGGCCGTACTCGAGCCGCTCATAATCCTGCTTTCGCCTTTCGCCCCTCACATCTCTGAGGAACTCTGGGAGGCTCTCGGCCACAAGGAGAGCATCTCGTTCGCCAGATTCCCGGAATACGAGGAGAAATACGTGGTGGAAGACAACTGTACCTATGCTGTCTCATTCAACGGAAAGACACGCTTTACGGTGGAGCTTCCCAAGTCCATGTCAAGGGATGAAGTGGAAGGGAAGGTCCGTTCGCTCGAGCAGACATCGAAGTACATCGGAGAAGGCAACATTGTGAAAGTGATAGTGGTACCGGGGAAAATAGTGAATATAGTGGTAAAATAATCAGGGAACGACCTATGAACGCAAAAAATATTCTTGCCCATATCTGGGATTACACCGCCCTGACTTTCGGAATCGTGATATATTGTCTCTCATGGACATCTTTCCTGATTCCGAACGGCATAACAAGCGGAGGAGGTACGGGACTCTGTACAATAGTGTATTTCGCGAGCAACGGTACCATACCAGTGTCCGTCTCCTTCTTCGTCCTGAATGCCATTCTGCTTGTACTGGGGTTTATGGCATTGGGCAAGGTGTTCGGAGTCAAGACCATATATGCCATCATACTGTCCACACTGCTGTTTGACCTGTTCCCCAAGTTCGACTGGGTGGTCACGTTTGACGACAAGTTGCTCATAGCGATTGTCGGCGGTATAGTGGAGGCATTGGGCATTGGCATAGTCCTCATGCGTGGCGGAAGCACAGGCGGGACTGACATAGCAGCCATGATAGTGAACAAGTACTGGCCTGTATCCCCGGGGAAGGTGTACCTGTTCTCCGATATATTCATTATCGCATCCGTGCTGCTCGTACCGGGGAAGACACTTGAAGACATGATATACGGATATGTGGTGATGGTGACATTCTCGTTCATGGTGGATTTTGTCCTCCTCGGACAGAAGTCGTCGGTGCAGGTGCTGATCTTCTCTTCAAGATACAAGGAGATTGCGGACAGCATCACCAAGAACATGCACAGGGGGGTCACGGCGTTCCACTCGCTTGGATGGTATTCTCAGAATGAAGGGAAGGTACTGCTCGTGATTGTCCGCCAGCACCAGCTGCATGATGTGGTGGGAATGATAAAGAATATCGACAACAAGGCATTTGTCTCTGTCTCATCCGCAAGCGGTGTGTATGGAGAGGGTTTTGACGAGATGAAGACAGGACTTAAACTCAAAAAGAAAGACCAAAAGAACGGAGACCTGTCAGATGAAAACAAAT
Organism: Candidatus Cryptobacteroides excrementipullorum; assembly: GCA_017695065.1. GTDB lineage: Bacteria > Bacteroidota > Bacteroidia > Bacteroidales > UBA932 > Cryptobacteroides > Cryptobacteroides excrementipullorum. Next base: position 14,017 of record JADILZ010000099.1, on the reverse strand, counting down.
CTTAAGACTTCCGCCTGGACACTCCTGAAGGAATACACCCTCATCACTGTGGGGCTCCTGTCATACGTGATGGGATGGGCCGTGTTCCTTATCCCGAACAACCTGGTGGGTGGCGGAGTATCCGGACTCAGTGCCATAATCTATTATGCCACTGGACTTCAGATGGGATATTCCTATCTGATAATCAATACCTTGCTCTTGCTCATATCCTTGAAGATAATCGGTTTCGGCTTCGGATGGAAGACAGTCTATGCCATAATCTTCGCCTCGACCATGCTGAATGTGCTGCCGCCTCTCATCCCTGAGTCCATTACGCAGGAACTGGCTGTATCCAACGGGAAGCTCCTGTGCACTATCATCGGCGGCATCATGTCCGGGGTCGGTATCGGAATGTCCATATCGCAGGGAGGAAGTACGGGAGGTACCGACATCATCGCCCTGATAGTCGGGAAATACAGGAACATATCGCCTGGCAGGCTCATCCTTGCGATGGATGTGGTCATCATCCTTTCATCCATGATCTTCCCTTCATATACGGCTTCAGGAGAGCTCGTCCCGTTTCCGGAGAAACTTGCCACTGCCGTCTATGGTCTCATCCTCATCACTGTGAGCGGGTATTCCGTCGATCTGTACCTGTCAGGCTCCAAGCAGTCTGTCCAGGTGTTCATCTTTTCCAGGAAATACCAGGAAATCGCCGATTCCGTAGCATACGGGATGGGACGGGGTGTGACTCTCATCCCTGCCGAGGGGTGGTACACCAAGACATCGAGCCATGTCCTGATGGTTGTCACCCGCAAGGCCGATCTGAATGTCCTGCTCAGATATGTCAAGTCCATCGACCCCCATGCGTTCCTGTCCGTTTCCTCCGCGATGGGTGTGTATGGCCAGGGATTCGATTCCATCAGTGTGAAATCATCCAGACGGGATGATAAAAAAGAGAAAAAACAATAAAAAAACAAAAAAGTTAAATATGCAAGCCCTCTTCCAATATGGTTGAGGGCTTTTTGTTGTATTTTTGCGGCCCGAATTTTTAAGTAGCTATGACAAATTTTTATTCAGTACCGAAAACGGCCAAAAGGAAGGCCCGTATCTGCCGCAGGAAGGCTCTGCTGGTCATTTCGGCTTTATGTGCTGTCGCCATGGTTATTTCAGATGTCGTTTCAGTACCGTTACATTCGCTGACGCCGGTCTCGGACATGGTGGCTCCGGCAATGGTGATACTGATGAATCCGCATGGAGCAGGGACCTGCTACAGGAATACGGGTATTTTCCCTTTTCTGGCTGCAGGAATCGCCCTTTCGGTGTCGGCAGTCAGGGTGGTTTCGGCCATATGCCATTTCCATGGCGGTATCGCCTTTGTCTATTGTACAGTACCTGCAGTCCTGTCTATTCTTATGTTCCTGTTCATTTTAATGACACGGAATGAAGACCGCCGGCTTCTTCCCTCTGTGTGGCTTTCCGCCGCATTTGTCCTTCTCGTGGCTTCCCTGTACGGCAGGGCCTCACGTCTGGGCCTCTACTACATCGTTTTCCTTGCCTCGTCAGCACTGGTATTCTATGCCGCAGTGCTTTCAACGGGTGTGCGTCAGGCGGTCAGGGAAAGTGCCTCCGCCAGGACAGGAGGACCTGTCTCTCCCGGAGGCGGTTCCAGGGCTGGCAGTCCGCCCGAGGAGCTTTTCTGCAGGGTAAGGAAGTTCTTCGAGGAGGAAAGACCGTATCTTGACGAGAACATAACTGTCGGGGAGGTCGCCAGGAGACTTTATACCAACAAGGTATATATCTCGAGGGCCATCAACGACAATACAGGCAAGAACTTCTGCCAGTATGTGAACCACTACAGGATAATGTATTCCATAGAGATTTTCAAGGAAAATCCGCACCTGCGTGTCAGCGAGCTTGCTGAAATGAGCGGTTTCCATACGCTCGTGTCGTACAACATGGCGTTCCGTCTCGTGATGAACGAGTCCCCGGGTGAGTGGTGCAGGAGGACGAGGCTCGTATCCTCAGGACGTGAGGACCTGCCGGACGAATGACCTCGGGAAAGGGGCCGGACTTTTCAGAAGCGTGTAGTCCTGTTTTCAGACGTACCAGGATTTTGTAGAAAGTGCAGATAATCCTATATTTGCAGCAAAACTTGTTTTATGGCAGACGAAAAGATAATATTTTCCATGAACGGGGTGGGCAAGATCCTGCCCCACAACAATAAAGTAATCCTTAAGGATATCTATCTATCATTCTTCTACGGAGCCAAGATCGGCATCATCGGTCTCAACGGCTCCGGTAAATCCACCCTCATGAAAATCATAGCCGGTGTGGAGAAGGGATACCAGGGCGAAGTGGTCTGGGCTCCTGGCTACTCGGTAGGCTATCTGGAGCAGGAACCGCAGATGGATCCTGACAAGACTGTGATAGAAGTGGTACAGGAGGGTGTCCAGGAGGTCATGGACCTTCTTCAGGAGTACGAGCAGGTGAACCTGAAGTTCTGTGAGCCGATGTCGGATGACGAGATGGCTGCCCTTATCGAACGCCAGGGAGAGCTTACAGAGAAAATCGAGCATTGCGGCGGATGGGAGATAGACTCCAAACTGGAGAGGGCTATGGATGCGCTCCAGTGTCCTCCTCCGGATGCCAAGGTAGCTACCCTGAGCGGGGGAGAACGCAGGAGAGTCGCCCTGTGCCGCCTCCTTCTCAGGCAGCCTGATGTCCTGCTCCTTGACGAGCCTACAAACCACCTCGATACAGAGAGCATACAGTGGCTCGAGGCCCATCTGCAGCAGTACAAGGGTACAGTGATAGCCGTCACCCATGACCGTTATTTCCTGGACAACGTGGCCGGATGGATACTCGAGCTCGACCGTGGGGAGGGCATCCCTTGGAAGGGCAACTACTCTTCGTGGCTTGAGCAGAAGAGCAACCGTCTGGAGATGGAGGAGAAGCAGGAGAGCAAGAGACGCAAGACCCTGGAGCGTGAGCTCGAATGGGTGAGGATGGCGCCGAAGGCGAGACATGCCAAGTCCAAGGCCAGGCTCGGGGCCTATGAGAAACTCGCAAGCGAGGACGGCAAGGAGAAGGAAGCCAACCTCGAGATTTTCATCCCTAACGGACCGAGGCTCGGAACCAAGGTCATCGAGTTCAATGACGTGTCCAAGGCGTACGGGGACAAGCTCCTGTTCGAGCATCTCAGTTTTATCCTTCCTCCAGCCGGCATTGTCGGAGTGATCGGTCCTAACGGAGCCGGAAAGACTACGCTTTTCAGACTCATAATGGGTCTTGAGAAGCCGGATACCGGTTCGATAACGATAGGGGAGACTGTCAAGATAGCCTATGTGGACCAGCAGCATAAGAGCATCGACCCTGACAAGACAGTGTATGAGACCATATCCAACGGCAGCGAATTCATCAAACTCGGCAAGAGGGATGTCAATGCAAGGGCATACGTGTCACGGTTCAACTTCTCCGGAGCCGACCAGGAGAAACTTTGCGGAGTGCTCTCGGGTGGAGAGAGGAACAGGCTCCATCTGGCTCTGACACTCAAGGATGAAGGGAACGTACTCCTTCTTGACGAGCCTACTAATGACGTGGATGTGAATACTATACGTGCGTTGGAGGAAGGCCTTGAGAATTTTGCCGGCTGTGCGGTGGTGATTTCTCATGACCGCTGGTTCCTGGACAGGATTGCCACCCACATCCTCGCTTTCGAGGGGGATTCTGAAGTTTATTTCTTCGAGGGGACATATTCCGAATATGAGGAGAACAAGAAACGCCGCCTCGGCGATGTCACCCCAAAGAGGTTCAAGTACAAGAAACTCATGGAATAAGGAGGGCGCTCCCCAAGCGCTTCGGACGTAAAAGGAAGGAGACATCATGCAATTCCGCTACATATTGTTGGCGTTTCTGCTGCTGTTCAGCATCTCAGTGGATGCTGTGCGTCCGAGGATGTCGGTCATTTCTTCCCGGAAGCGTGATGGATATGAGTGCCGTCTTATAGAGTTCAATACGGACAGGAATGAAAGAATCAGGGCATATCTGCTTGTCCCTGATTCTTTTTCTGTAAAGAAACTGCCGGCCGTGGTGATGTTGCATGACCACGGGGCGCGTTTCGATATCGGGAAGGAGAAACTTGTCAGGCCTGCGGGTGCCCCGGCCAATGTTGAAAGGTCTTCGGCCCGGTGGGCCATGAAATATTTTGACGGACGCTATTTCGGGGATTATCTTGCCTCGAAGGGGTATGTCGTGCTGGCAGCCGATGCTCTTTACTGGGGAGAAAGGTCTTCGGAGGATGCCCGCAGGTGGTCCTGCCTGACATTCGGGGACGCGGAGGACATCAAGTTGCCCTCGGATTCGGCGAAGGCTGAGGTCAAAAGGCTAAAGGATGCTGTCTATCAGGGCCAGGCGGCAGTGTATGACAGCCTGGCTGCACAAGGGACTGTTTGGGCGGAGAAAATACTCCAAGATGACATTGCTTCAGTGAAACTGCTGTGCAGTCTGCCGTTTGTGGACAGGAATAGGATAGGGGCGTTCGGCTTCTCTATGGGTGCTCACAGATGCTGGCTTCTTGCGGCTTTCTCACGCAGGGTGAAGTGCGGTGCGGCTGTCTCCTGGATGACCTTGGCAGAGGCTTACGACAGCTGCAATCCCTCAGACCTGTCCATGAGAATCCCATCCATGAGAAAGAGCATGGATTTCCCGGACATAGCCACTATGCTAAGGCCCAAGCCCATGCTCTTTCTCAGCGGGGACGGTGACCCTCTTTTCCCGGAAGGCAGTGTAAGAGAGGCTTTCTCCCGGATGAGGGCGATTTATGGTATTCCTGCGGACCGGGACACCAGGTCACCTCTGGAGACCGCCTTCTTCAGTGGCGGCCACAGTTGCGGGACGGATGTCCAGGATGCGGTGGCCGACTTTTTCGGCCGGACGCTATGACCCGGCACGTCATTCGGAAATCACCTTGTATTCCGGTACCAGGGACTTCATCACCATCCATCCTATCAGGTAAGCGACAGCACATACGCAGAATATGATGAAATATCCCGCCGGCTTCCCGACGAAACCAAGGAATGTCATCCCGGTCTCTCCGGCATAGACAAAGAGGTTACCTGCTGCTTTCTGAAGTATCATGGACCCGATGCCGCCGGCCATTCCTCCTATCCCGGTCACTGTGGCTATGGCGGATTTCGGGAACATGTCACCCACGGTAGAGAATATATTGGCCGACCATGACTGGTGTGCCGCTCCACCTATCCCTATCATTATCACAGGAAACCATGGCGAAATCGTGCCGAGCGGCTGGGCCAGGAGCACCAGCAGAGGGAAAAAGGCGAATATCAGCATTGCCCTCATGCGCGCAGCGTACGGATTGAGTCCCGTCCTGTTGATGATGAGGGTAGGGAGCTTCCCGCCGTAAATCGAGAGCATGGTTATCGCGTATAGAGTGAATATCAATGCAATGCCGAGAGGGTCCGAAGTCTTTATCCCGAACTGGGTGTTCAGGTACGACGGAGTCCAGAACAGGAAGAACCACCACACTCCGTCAGTCATGAACTTGCCGAAGGCAAATGCCCATGTCTGCTTGTAGCTGAGACATTTCCAGAAAGAAATGCCCTTTTTCCCGTCCTTTCCGGCCTCTGAACCGGATGTCTCCTTGGCAGCCATACGTGCGTCTTCTTCCCTGTCCTGCTCGATGTATCCGAGTTCAGCCTTATTCACGAAACGGCTTTTCTCAGGCTTGTCGTACAGGAATACCCAGAAGCCCATCCAGACGAACCCGAGTACACCGATTACGATGAATGCCATCTCCCATCCGAGGGCCTTGGCGAGCAGAGGGATACTCAGAGGTGCTATGAGTGCGCCTACGGAGGCTCCTGCGTTGAAGATGGATGTAGCGAACGCCCTGTCCTTCTTCGGGAAATATTCTGCCGTGGTCTTTATGGCTGCAGGGAAGTTGCCGGCTTCTCCAAGGGCCAGGACACATCTCGCGAACAGGAAGCAGTACATGCTGACAGTGGCGATGACTACCACCACGTCACCCGTTGCCCTGACAAGCTCGGCCCGTGAATGCATGCCGACACATTGTTCCGTGACAACCCCGCACAATGCATGGAGGCACGCTCCTGCGGACCATACCCCTATGGACCACAGATAACCTTTCTTGGTGCCCATCCAGTCCACGAATTTACCGGCGAAAAGCATGCATATCGCATAGACTATTGAGAATACGGATGTTATGGTGCCGTAGTGTGATTCATCCCAGTGGAATTCCGGCTTGATGAATTCGTCCCATGTCAGGGAAAGCACCTGCCGGTCGAGGTAGTTGACGGTGGTGGCGAAAAACAGCATGGCACACATCACCCACCTGAAATTTGTCATTTTATCCTTGCTCATCGGTTGTCAGTTTAGTGTTGGTAAATTCTTGCATGTCATTTATTAACGTCAGTCCGACGAATTACTTTTAATTATATTGAATTAATATTCAATACTTTATAATTTAACAAACTAAATTCATCGAATCCAAGTTATTTAAGTCCGGAAGTGCTGCATCCGTCCATGTCTCCGTAGTCGAGGTTCTCCCCGCACATTGCCCAGATGAAAGTGTAGTTCCTGGTGGCACATGCAGAGTGGATGCTCCACTCCGGGGAAATGACCGCCTGGCCTCCCTGCATCCAAATGTGCCTGGTCTCCTGCGGTTCCCCCATGAAATGGCATATAGCCTGGTCCTGGGGTATCTCGAAATAGAAATAAACCTCCATCCTGCGGTTGTGCGTATGGGCCGGCATGGTGTTCCATGTGCTTCCAGGCATAAGCTCGGTCATGCCCATCTGGAGCTGGCAGGTGGGGGTTACCTCCTGGACTATCATACGGTTGATGATCCTGTGGTTGCTCTCTTCAAGCGACCCGAGCTCCATGTGGACCGCGTTTTCCTTCGTGGTCAGATGGTCCGGGTATGCGGCATGCGCCGGAGCGCTGCAGAAATAGAATTTCGCAGGGTTTTGGGGATCGGTGCTTGAGAATGTCACCTTCCTGTCGCCTTTGCCGAGGTAGAGCGCCTCTTTGTATCCCATCCTGAACACGTTGTCTCCGGCCTTTACGTAACCTTCCCCTCCTACGTTGAAGATTCCCATCTCCCTGCGGGACAGGAAATATTCTGACCTCAGGATGTCAATAGCCTCAAGTTCCAGCTCTTCCTCCACAGGCATCGCCCCTCCGGCTATCATCCTTCCGTGCATGGAGTATGACATATTGGTCTCGTCCGGAGAGAAGAGCTTCTCTATCAGGTAATGCTCTCTGAGCTTCTGTGTTCCGTAACCCTTCACATCGTCAGGGTGTGCGGCGTATCTTACATCATAATTCGTTTTCATATTCTTGAATTGAAATTCATTATTCTTCCGTTGATGCTGCCGGGATGCTCACAGGGTCACCCCGGTCTTGAAAATGGCTATTTCGCTGTATCCCGATTCCTCGTTGGCTGTCTTATGGCCTGAAGCCATGGAAAGTACGAAGTCTATGAATTCATCATCGGCCTGGGCCGCTGATTTCCCGTCCGCTATCACTCCGGCGTTGAAGTCTATCCATCCTGGCTTGGCCGAGGCGAGGCGGCTGTTGGTGGATACCTTCACTGTCGGCACGAATGTCCCGAACGGGGTTCCTCGCCCTGTGGTGAAAAGCACTGTCTGGCAGCCTGCGGCCGCAAGGGCGGTGGACGCCACCAGGTCGTTGCCCGGGGCGCTCAGAAGGTTCAGTCCCCTGGTCCTGAGACGCTCTCCATATCCGAGCACGTCAGTCACTTTGGATTTCCCCGACTTCTGTGTACATCCGAGCGACTTCTCCTCGAGGGTCGATATGCCCCCTGCCTTGTTCCCCGGCGACGGGTTCTCATAGACAGGTTGTCCGTTGGCGATGAAGTATTCCTTGAAACCGTTTATCAGGCGGACTGTCTTGTCGAATACATCCTGGCTGCAGCATCTGGACATGAGGATGGTCTCAGCCCCGAACATTTCCGGCACCTCGGTGAGCACCGCAGTCCCTCCCTGGGATACTATCCAGTCGGAGAAACGGCCCAGCAGCGGGTTGGCTGTGATGCCTGAGAGTCCGTCCGAACCTCCGCACTTGAGTCCGATTTTCAGTTCGCTCGCCGGTATGTCTGTCCTCCTGTCGCCTTCAGAGGCTTCCGCTATCTTCCTCAGGAGCCTGAGCCCGTGCTCCACCTCATCGCCCTGCACTTTCTGACATTCCATGAACATCACACGCGATTCGTCTACGGGGCCCACCAGCTCCTTGAAAGCCGAAAGCTGGTTGTTCTCGCAGCCGAGCGCCACGACCAGGACACCTGCCGCATTGGGGTGGTGTACCATGTCAGCAAGGATTTTCCTTGTGTTCTGGTGGTCCTCCCCGAGCTGGGAGCAGCCGTAGTTGTGGGTGAATGCCATGACACTGTCTATCGCGGGGTACCTGCCGAGCTCGGAGACGAACCTGTCCCTCAGCTTCAGGACCACACCGTTCACGCATCCCACAGTAGGGATGATCCATATCCCGTTCCTTATCCCGGCCTGGCCGTCACTCCTGCGGTATCCCTTGAAAGTCGCCTGGACAGGGACCTGCTTCAGGTCGCACGGGCCTGGTGTGTACTTGTAGTCGAGGATACCTTCCAGATTGGTCTTCAGGGTCGTATGGTCAATCAGCCCTCCTTTCCGCACCTCACGTACAAGATGTCCCACAGGGAAGCCGTATTTTATCACGTCATCTCCGGCCGAAAGGTCTGAAAGCGCGACCTTGTGTCCGGCCGGTATGTTTTCCGTGACCGTTACCGGAATTCCGTCAACGATACATTCCTCCCCGGCGGAAGCATCGCTTAGGGCTACGGCCACATTGTCCGAAGGGTTTATCTTTATGAATCTTGCCATATTGCCGGAATTGTTTATTTGACAACGGAAGCTACAGCCTCTCTCATTCCTTTATCCCTGACAGTCATGAGGAAACCTGTCAGCATGGATGTCAGGCCCGGTATGAGGTTCAGGTCCTCTCCCCATATCCATCCGGCACCGAGCACACCCTCGGCCACCTTGGAGATGTCCCCTGTGGCCCAGAGGCTCTTCAGAAGGTCGAGTATGGCAGGATCATCGGCAGGCACTATCTCGGCGTCTCCTCTCCTGCCTCCCCTGTAGTATGTGATGATACCGGCAAGACCAAGTACAAGTCCCTCAGGCAGAGAGCCTTTCCTCTGCAGATATGTCTTCAGGCCAGGCAGGTCGCGTGTCTTGTACTTGGAGAAAGAGTTGAGCATGATGCTCGTCACGAAATGCTTTACGTAAGGGTTCACGAACCTCTCCAGGACATCACCTGCGAACTTCTCGAGCTCGTGACGCGGAAGATCCAGTGTCTCAAGCAGTTCCTCGAACATGACTTTGTGTACGAATTTTCCTATGAGGGGATCCTCCACACATTCCTTCACTGTGTCCAGTCCTGAGAGGTAGCCGACAGGGGAGAGGACAGTGTGCGGCCCGTTCAGGAGCGTCACCTTGCGGGCATGGTAAGGGGCTTCGCTCGGCACAAACAGCACATTCAGTCCGGCCTTCCCTGCAGGGAACTCCTCCGCCACACTATCCGGAGCCTCGATGACCCACAGGTGGAATATCTCAGCCTTGTCCACAAGGCGGTCGTCATAGCCTATGCGTTCCAGGATACTGTCAATGTTGTCTTTAGGGTATCCCGGAACAATCCTGTCCACCAGGGTGCAGTACACACCGCAGGCCTCTTCGAACCAAGTCCTGAACTCAGGCTCCAGTCCCCACAGGTCAATGTACTGAAGGATACATTTCTTCAACTCCTTGCCATTCAGAAAAATAAGCTCACAAGGGAAGATAATGAAACCTTTGCTCCTGTCCCCCTTGAAATACTTGAACCGGTGGTAGAGCAACTGTGTGAGTTTGCCCGGGTAGGATGATGCCGGCCTGTCATCGAGTTTGCATGAAGGGTCGAACGTGATTCCGGCTTCCGTTGTATTGGATATGACGAATCTGATGCCCGGGTCTTCTGCGAGGCTCAGGTACGACCCGAAGTCCCTGTATGGGTTTATCCCCCTGTTAATCACATCTACAAGGTCGATGGAATCAACTGCCTGGCCTTTGTCTATTCCCTGAAGGTTAAGATGATACAGACCGTCCTGTTCATTGAGTGCGTCCACCATCCCCCTTTCTATGGGCTGTACGACCACCACTCCTCCGTTGAAGCCTGCTGACTTGTCCATTTTCCATATTATCCAGTCAACGAATGCCCTGAGGAAGTTGCCTTCCCCGAACTGTATCACCTTGTCAGGATACCTGGCGGCCTGGGCCGTCGTTCTGTTGAGTCTTTCCATTTTATTTGAATATTAATGATTGGTCATCCAGCCTGTTTCACGGGAGTGTCCCGGAAGGCATTTCAGGACTTTCGCCCGCTGCCTTTCTTTTTTTGAAGCCGGCACAAATGTACAAAAATTCCGTGTCCGTTCACGGTTTTTTCTTATATTTACGCCCGATTGATAAAAAATGGGATATTTTTGAGGATTTTTGACAGCCGGTAAACGTTCAGGAGATTTCCTTTGCGCATAAAAAACGTCAATTCTTTAAACCGACAATATATGATACTTTCTGATGTAAAAGGGAAAATCGACGGGATGATCGACAAGAAGTTCATCAACGACGATTTCATGCTCACCAACAGCTATGCCCGCGAGCTCTACCATGAGAGTGCGGAGAAGATGCCTATCATCGACTATCACTGCCACCTCGAGCCGGAGAAGATAGCCGGCGACTACCGTTTCAAGGACCTGACCGAGGTGTGGTTGGGCGGAGACCATTACAAGTGGCGTGCAATGAGGGGGAACGGTGTCCCGGAGGAGTTCATCACCGGCAGCCGCAGCAGCTACGAGAAGTTCGAGAAATGGGCCGAGACAGTACCTTACACCATGCGTAACCCGCTGTACCACTGGACCCATCTGGAGCTGGCCAGGATTTTCGGGATATACGACATACTGAGCCCACGCACCGCAAGGGCTATCTATGACCGGTGCACGGAAATGCTCCAGACTCCGGAATTCAGCGGCCAGTCCCTCATGAAGAGGTTCAATGTGAAGGTGGTGTGCACCACGGACGACCCTGCGGACGACCTTGGATACCACAAATATATAGCGGAGCATCCGTTCGGCGTCAGGGTCCTGCCCGCGTGGAGGCCGGACAAGGCGATGGCGGTGGACAAACCGCAGCAGTACAGGGAGTACATCACTCGGCTCGGTGAAGCCGCCGGGATGCAGATAAGCACCTACCAGGACCTTCTCGATGCCCTGCTCAAGAGACATGACTTCTTCCACAGCATGGGATGCCGCTTGTCCGACCACGGTATAGAGACCTTCTATGCGGAGGATTTCGGCCTGGATGAAATCGACAGGATATTCAGGGATGCCCTCGACGGAAAGACTCCTTCACGGGAGGATGTGCTGAAGTTCAGGAGCGCCATCATGCTCGATTTCGCACGGCTTGACTGGGAGAAGGGATGGACCCAGCAGTTCCATGTGGGTGCCATAAGGGACAACAACACGCGTATGTTCAAAGCCCTCGGTCCCGATACCGGCTATGATGCCATCCATGACCTGCCTGTAGCGGCGGCCGGCCACAGGTTCCTCGACAGGCTCGCCACAGAGGACAAGCTGGCCAAGACAATCCTGTACAACCTCAATCCGAAGGACAACGAGGTCTTTGCCACGATGGCCTATACTTTCAACGACGGGACCGTTCCAGGAAAGATCCAGCTCGGGTCCGGCTGGTGGTTTCTGGACCAGGAGGACGGTATGCGCAAGCAGATGAACGCCCTGTCCGCGCTCGGCCTTTTCAGCCGTTTCGTGGGTATGCTCACAGATTCGCGCAGTTTCCTTTCATACCCCCGTCATGAGTATTTCCGCAGGATACTCTGCAGCGTGATAGGGGAGGACCTGGAGAAGGGAAGGCTGCCTAAGAGCGAAATGGACTTCATACACCAGATGGTCAAGGACATATCGTACAACAATGCTGCACGTTACTTCGACTTCTGATTTCATCTGACCATCTTTTCTTTACGGAACCATCCGATGGCCTCATCGACGGCCTCGGACACAGGGCGGCATGAGAATCCGAGTTCTTCTGCCGCCCTGCCGCTTCCGTAATAGTTCCCGATGCGGAGCATCTCCATGTTCTGCGAGTTGAACTCATTGCGGATATGGAGCCTTTTCTCCAGAGCCGATCCGATTCTGCCGGCTATTTTCAGCAGTGCGCCCGGGACCTTAATCATCATTCCCCTGCTGTCCGAGCGGGAAGCGAGCAGTCTGAAGAAGTCCTTGTATGACATGTTCTCTCCGCAGAGCAGGTATTCTTTTCCCGGAGTCCCTTTGGAAAGTGCTGCCACTGCGCATCTGGCGACATCCTGGACCGCCACGAAATTCTTTCCTCCCGGCGGATAGAAGATGAGCTTCCTTCTGTACCCCATCAGGATGATCCTTCCGGAGCTTGGTTTCGAGTCATAGGGCCCGAGCATGAAGGTGGGGCATAAGGTTATGGTCTCTACGTATTTATTGTATTCTTTCATGTACTCCTGGGCTGCAAGTTTGCTCAATACGTATCCTGATTCCGAAAACGGCGGGACGGATTTCCCGGATTCATCTCCAGGGTGCTCCAGGCTTCCGCAAGCGAATATGTTGGCGGTGGATATGTTGACTATGCGTCTGATGCCGAGCACCTTTGCGGCCTCAAGGATATTCAGGGCGCCTCCCGTGTTGACATCATAGTATGCCTTCATGCCGGCTTTCTGTGAAGTACAGGCGGCACAGTGGATTATGGCGTCGCATCCTGTTGCCGCGCTCATGACGTCGGATTTGGATGTGATGTCGCCTTCCACCAGTTCCAGTGAACCGGACAGCACCCCTCTGAAAGAGTCTTTGTGTCTCAGCAGTCCGATTGCATTATAGCCGGCGGCGACAAGTGCGTGGATGACATTTGTTCCGAGCAGTCCGTTAGCTCCGGTGACAAGTATGTTTTTCATATTCTGGATTTTGTTATAGTTGAAGCTCCCTGGCGACAATTCTTGAAACCAGCGGAAGCCTTATTCTCGCCGGGATAATGTCTGTGAGGACTTTGTTCAGTTTGTTCACGAGCCCCGGGATAATCACGGCCTCCCTTTTTAACATGCCGTCAATTCCCCTGCGTGCCACTTCTTCAGGGGAGAGCAGCCCAATCCTGCCGAACCTCCCCTGCCTTTCGATTCTGCGTGTCACGTCCGCGTTCGTCTTCATCGGTCCGGGATGAATCACGCTGACGGATATCCCTGAGCCGCTGAATTCCTCATGCAGCCCCCTGGTGAAGTCGTAGATGAAGCGTTTGGATGCAGGATATACCGTCTTGTATCCTATCGGGGTGAATGCCGCCATGCTGGATACGTTGAGTATGTAGGCTTCATTCTGCTGCTGGAGCACCGGGAGCAGCTGGTGTGTCAAGGTGGTTACGGCCATGACGTTGAGACCCAGTATCCTGTCTATGTACTCCTCGTCACATTCCAGGAACTTCCTTGTCCCGCCGCATCCTGCGTTGTTTATGAGGATGTTTACCGGATAGCGGCCTGCAATCTCCGTGCACACTTCGAGTATGGCCTTCTTGTCCGTCAGGTCTGCTTCAAATGCTATGCTGTCCGTCCCGTATGATCCGGCTTCAATAGCAGCATCCTTCACTCCAGACCCCGGCAATGCCACCAGGATAGTGTCGATCCCCCTTCTGGCAAGTTCAACCGCAAAGCATCTGCCGAGTCCGGAACTGGCTCCTGTCACTACTGCAAATCCATTCATGTCTATTGTCAAGTTACTGTCTGTTAAATTATTATAATAACGTCAGTTAGACGAATTTATATTTAACAATATTATATTAAAAATCAATATTTTATCATTTATGACCGGATTTCTTACAGAAATCCTGTCTGTCCACCCCCAGTCACCTGACGGTGACAGCCCCGGTGGGGCATGCGGCTC
>JADILZ010000098.1 GCA_017695065.1 Candidatus Cryptobacteroides excrementipullorum | reverse complement strand
CCGTGTTCAGAATATTGCAGGAATTGCTTTCAAAAAGGATTTTTCACAGCAGCTTCGCTTATGGTGGTGAATATGCAGTGCTCTTCGAGTTTTCTGGCTATTCCCCTGCCGACTCTCCAGAAATCTGTCAGGGGCGGTGTGACCAGAGCTGCCTTAGGTATGACATCTCGTCCAGTCCTCTCCACGCATTCTACCGGAGCGTAGAAGGATTTGAGATCTATGGAAATGTATGTTCGTTCGCTTTCTGGCATGATGCAAAGTTACAAATTTAGAAGCAGCCTGAAATTTTATCAATATAAGAAACTGTCTCTAAATTTCATGAGAGGTTCCCTGATTTTATGAAAAGTATAGGGGCTGCACAGGAAGACTCATCAACAATGGAGAATTAATATTCTATAATGCCACCTCCGCTTCTTACCCATATATAGGTAGGTCAAAAGGGGAAATACTTACATATTGCGATTGTCTGCCACATATACGGGAAATATCTTTGTTGCCGTTTGTATAAACTGAAACACTATCAATGAAAAATCTTATTGCAGCAGCGGTGCTTGTGATTTTCAATATTATGTCAATTCATGCACAGAACAGGATTTACGGGACCGTGACAGACAGGAACGGTGAGCCACTGGCAGGAGTGAACATACGGGAGAAAGGGACCGGGAACGGCACTGTCTCGGACAAGGACGGCAGATACTCGTTTGTTCTGAAAGGAGTTTCCGGAGGTAATCCGCTAATAGTGTTTTCGTTCATCGGAATGGAACAGAAGACTGTCAGGGCAAAAGTTTCAGACGGGGGCGAGACAAGGATTGACGCAGTCCTTGAAGAAAGTCTTGACGAGATAGCCGGAGTCGAAGTGGTCGGAATCGGCGAGCGCAAGGAAATCCGTGATATCAAGCAGCAGGGAGTGCCGGTATCTGTCATAGACGGCAGGATGCTGTCAGGACGGGGTACTTCATTGAGCGAAGTACTCAACCATCAGACGGGGGTGAAACTCCGTCAGACAGGAGGGGCCGGAAGCCAGACCAAGATAAATGTGCGCGGACTTGAAGGCAACAGGGTGCAGATTTATATGGACGGCTACGCCCTGAACACCCCTGACGGCAATTTTTCGATAAACGACATCCCTCTCCAGTTCATCGACAGGATAGAGATATACAAGGGAATAGTGCCTGCGGAATTCGGAGGGGACGGGCTCGGTAGCGCGATAAATGTCGTCACAATCGATGCCGACAAGGATTTCTACGATGCCGGCTACCGCTATCAGAGTTACGGAGTCCATGACGCATCCGCAACGGTCAGACATTTCTTCAAGAGGTCCAAAGTGGCAATGACCCTTTACGCTTCAGGCATGTATGCGGAGAATGACTACACCATAGATTCGCCATACGAAGAAGGTCTGCGTATAAAACGGGACCATGACAGACTGAAGATGATTAATTTCTCCGTCGGCCTCGACTTCATGGACAACTGGTTTGACAAGAGTGAGATTGAACTGCTCGGCTACCTGAACAATAAACAGATACAGGGGATACAAAGTAATATACAGCATACATTTACACATGGGCAGACCTACGGGGCCAACGTCCATCTGGAAAAAACTGGGTTTTTCGCCGAAAAACTCGACATGAAATTCAATGGCGGCTATCTGTTCATCAATTCCGGGCAGGTGGACACAAGTTCGGTGCTGTATGATTTCCACGGGAATGAATATGTAAACAGTTCGGGAGGAGAAGTGGGAAGCATACCTAACCTTTCGGATGACTACACGCACGATGTCAGATACAATCTTAACCTGAAATACCGGATCCTGCCTGAAACGATGTCAGTCAACCTGAACAATGACTACAGAATCGTGCTCCAGAATTCAAGCGACCCGGTAGCCGGAGCCTTTCTTGGCAGGGATCTGGACAATATGAAGGCCCGGGTGTCAGGGATGATCACTTCCCTTTCTGTTGAGAACAAGTGGTTCAAGAAGAAACTGACCTCAGTACTTACCGGAAGGCACTACTTCTATAAGATCAAGGGTGAAACCGTCGACCTCACGTTTCCAGGATCGGGGGACACGCCGCAGTTCACAGACCGTTCAGGGAACAATTTCGGGTACAGTCTCGCGCTGAAATATGATCTTCCACGCCACTGGCATCTCAAGGTCGCCTTTGAGCACAATTACCGTCTTCCTCGCTCAGAGGAGCTGCTCGGGGACAGGATGAACGTGATGACCAACCCCTCACTGCTGCCAGAAAACGCCAACAATATTAATTTCGGGACATTCTATGACCACTACTATGGCAATGAATCCAGGCTCCAGGTCGAGATGAATGTATATGCCATGAAAGTGAACAACATGATGTACTCCACGGCACAGTACAATTTCCTAAAATATGCAAATCTCGGGCAGGCGCTCCTGTACGGGGCGGATGCCGAAGTGAAATGGGACATAGACCGGCACTGGTTCGTGTCGCTGAACGGGACATGGCAGAAATCCCTGGACAATTCAAAATATGTACCCGGCACCAACACAGTCAGCCAGACATACATGATGCAGCTTCCGCACATCCCCGTGCTTTATTTCAACTGGATGGCAGACTACCGGAAAGACAATCTTTTCGGAGGACGCGGGCAATACACGAGAATATATTACGAAGGCGGTTTTACCGGGCAGTACTACTATGGATTCGAACTGAGCAAGAAGCAGGACTACAAGATACCGGCAAGCTGCATACATACGGTAGGTATAGAATACGGCATACTTGACAGAAAGATAATTTTCGGTGTGGAATGCCATAACGTGCTTGATTCGCCTGAAATGACGAATTTCAACTATCCTCTTGCAGGCAGGACCCTGACGGCAAAGGTAAGGTTCACGACTCTGGAATGGTAGAAAGAATTTTTAAAAAACAATATCGCAATGAAGACAAGAAATTTGATTATGGCGGCATGTGCAGTATCGGCACTGGCAGCATCCTGTGAAAAGACAGGAGGCGGAAATGACACTGGAACAACCTCTGGGGAGAAACCGAAAATCCTGGCTACAATAGACATGAGCCCTAAGGCGTCCAACGGATACCTTGTACCGGTCTATGACCTGACTTCGGACGGGGCGTCCATGGATGAAGCCTATGAAGTCAAGACATCGAATTACGTCATCACATACAACGACTGGGCTTTCATAGTCGAGGGCACTTCAGGAGGAAACATACGAGAATTCAATATAAACAATGACGGGACACTTTCCGAAGCGGGGCAGCTTACAGTTGACGGCGCAGGGTACGGAGCGGCGCATATTCTTGTAATAAGCGAGACCAAGGCATACGCCTCCGCGATGATGGCAAACAAGATAGTGATTTTCAATCCTTCCGATATGACGAAGACAGGAGAAATCGATCTTATGAAAGACGGAAGCACTGAATTTGTCGCCACGGACAAAGGAGCAAAAACCCCGAACCCGCTCGGGATGTTCCTCCGCGACGGGAAAGTATATGTCGGACTCGGCCAGTTCATACAGATGCCTACAACGGTACAGGGGGCATACATGCTGATAATAGACGAAAAGACCGACACTCCGGAAAAAATGATTTCGGATGACCGTCTGACTTCCGCAACGGCAATCGGAGAAGGCGGAATGTTCATTGATGAAAACAATGACCTCTACATTCCGTGCTGGGGCTCGTATGGATTCGACCCTGCTCACCACAGCGGACTTTTACGTATAAAGTCCGGAGAGGACGTGTTCGACAAGGACTACTGCTTCGACATGTCTGAAATGACCTTCGATGGTGTGGAGGGAGGAAAATTTCAGTATGTGCTTACTTATCATTATGCAGGAGACGGGGAAATCTATTTCTTCGGCTACTGTCCTGCTTTTGCATCACAAAGCGCGAATACATTCTATGAAGACCATACGAACTACGCCATGAAAGGAGACCTATATGGGCGCACTGCTGAAGCGCTGCCTTTGCCACGGACGAATGCCATCAGCTGCGCAATAAACCATATCGGGGACGAAGTCCTGTTCGGCCTGACCACTGAAAGCAACGGCGTAGGGATTTTCAGCTATGACCGCAGGACCGGGGAATGCAGTGGTGCGCCTATAGTAAACATGCAAGGAACGATGCTTAAAATGCAGGTGCTTTAGGGCAGATCTTCCGGAACTCTACGGGAAAGGCGGGACAAGCGCCGGAATGAATGGCGCGACGTCCCGTCTTTGCGTTTTATATACCCGGCATCTTTCAGGCGGCAAGCATTGACCACCGCCTGTCTGCTCTATTTGGTGAGATGACATTAATTCCGTAGTTTTGCAGACGGCATCACAGACACACAGGCTAAAATGGATGAAATCATTTCACTTCATTCCAGTCCCGGCTGGCGCATTCCGGCAGCACGGTGGTTCCAGGAGAAATGGGAAATTCCTCTGGAGGAATACCTTACAAGCATTGACGAGTGCATTGAGGGAAGGGCGGCTGTCCCGCAATGGTACATTATGACAGATGGCAGATGGAAGGACAACGGAGGTCCCCTTTGGACGTCACGATGCTCACTTATAAATTGTGCTGACAAACCGCTTGCCCGCATCGAAATTTCTCTACTCCGCTCGGACTCATAGTTTCCAACCGGAAATGCTTTCCTGTATTTCCCATAAATGAGCGTACAGCCCTTCATTTCGGACAAGGTCATCATGTGTGCCTTCTTCCTTTATCCGTCCGTTGTCCAAGACAATAATCTGGTCGGCATCCTTGATAGTTTTAAGCCTGTGAGCAATGGCGATAACGGTACGTCCCTTGATTAACGAATCGATTGCTTTTTGCACTTCTACTTCATTTTCGGGGTCAAGTGAGGCGGTTGCTTCGTCAAGCAGAATGATTGGCGCATCTTTTAGAATAGCACGGGCTATGGATACGCGTTGCTTTTCTCCGCCCGAAAGGGTACACCCCCCTTCGCCTACCAAGGTGTCATATCCTTTGGGCAACCGCATGATGAAGTCATGGCAACAGGCTTTTTTAGCTGCGGCTATAATTTCTTCTTCCGTCGCGTCAGTTTTACCAAAGCGGATATTATTGCGTATGGTGTCCTGAAACAGATAAACATCCTGAAGTACCATAGAGATGTGGCTCATCAGACTTTCTGGATTTATCTCATTCATCGGAACACCATTGAAAAAGATACATCCTTTCTGTGGGTCGTAGAAACGGGCGCAAAGCTTCATCACCGTACTTTT
>JADILZ010000097.1 GCA_017695065.1 Candidatus Cryptobacteroides excrementipullorum | reverse complement strand
GAGCCGCATGCCCCACCGGGGCTGTCACCGTCAGGTGACTGGGGGTGGACAGGCAGGATTTCTGTAAGAAATCCGGTCATAAATGATAAAATATTGATTTTTAATATAATATATTAAACATAAATTCGTCGAACTGACGTTAATATATGACAGGTACGGTTATGCGTAATACATTTGCCGCATTTGCGGCCGCGGTCTTTTTCATGACCGCCACGGACTTGTCCGCCCAGATCTCCGCCACCAGGGTGGAGGGGGCGGACAAGTCCGATGTTGAGGACATAGTGATTGTCTTCAAGATGCATTTCGACATCGGCTACACGGACTGGTCCGAGGCTGTCCTGCAGAAATACACCACATCGATGATCGGGCAGGCGCTCGGTTCGGTGGAAAGGACCGCTTGTCTTCCTGAGGAGGAGCAGTTTGTCTGGACCCTGCCCGGATGGCCGATGAAGTACATCCTCGAGAATACCGAAGGAGAGGTGCGGGCTGCAGCCGAGGATGCTGTCAGGACAGGACGTTTTGCAGTGCATGCGCTTCCGTTCACCTTCGAGACCGAGAGCAGCGACCTGGAGACCCTCGTCAGGGGGATGGAATTCTCTTCCGGGATAAACAGGGAGTACGGGCTTCCGCTGCCTCGCGGGGCCAAGCTGACAGATGTTCCGAGCCATTCCTGGATACTGCCCACCATCCTCAGCCATGCCGGCGTGAAGATTCTCCATATCGGATGCAACTCCGGGTCTGCCTCGCCTGAAGTGCCTGTGGTGTTCTGGTGGGAAGGGCCTGACGGCTCAAGGCTCCTGACTTTCAACTGGGCCGAGTACTACGGCTCCGGGGTGATGCCTCCGGAGAACTGGCCTTACAAGACATGGCTTGCGATGATCCACACCCATGAGAATACGGGCGCCCCGACTCCGGAAGAGGTGGCTGCAGTGCTTGCCGAGGCGAGGGCGAAGGCTCCAGGGGCAAGGATAAGGATCGGAAGGCTTGAGGATTTCTACGATGCCCTCATGGCGGAGAACCCGGATATTCCGGTGGTGCGTGGCGACATGCCGGACACATGGATACACGGGTACATGTCCATGCCGGATGCGGTCAAGATAAACAAGCATCTCCAGAGAACGATATACCAGACAGAGGCCCTTAACACTCTGCTCGGGGACTGGGGCGTGCAGACCTCGGACTGTTCAGGACATGTGGATGACGCTATGGAACAGAGCCTCCTTTTCGACGAGCACACCTTCGGGCTTGCTCTCAGCCACGGCCGTCAGGAAGACTGGAAATACGGGGATGATTTCAAGGTTGCCCGCGCAAAAGGCGGCTACGGCTTCATCGAAGAGTCCTGGTATGAGAAGGAGGCGCATGCACACAATGCCCTGCACAGTATCATCCCGGTCAGAAGGCGGGACATGGCTGCCCTTGCCGGGGCTGTGGCGGTGGAAGGACGCAGGGTGGTGGTTTACAACCAGCTGCCATGGGCCCGTTCAGGCTTCGTCTCCTTCCCGTTGGAAGTATATCAGAAGAATTTCAAGGTGACTGCCCTGAAGGATGCCGTCACCGGTGAGGTCATCCCGGTGGAGGACAGCGGGAATATCCTGAGTTTCCATGCCTCGGATGTCCCGGCGATGGGCTACAGGACATATTCTGTCATGACCGGGGACGCGGACACTGTGCCTGACGACGGATTCCCTCTGGAGCTTGACTCTCTCTCAGGGGTCATAGGAAACAGGTATTTCAGGGTAGCCATAAACACGGATGACGGTTCCCTGCTGTCCGTGCTGGACAGGCTGCACGGCACCGAGCTTGCGGACAGTGACGGGCAGTACGGCTTCGGGGAATATATTCACGAGCGGTTCGGCAATGAAGAGATTGCCAGATACAACAGCGCTTATGTCAAGCCATCCAGTCACGGTTGGGCGGACCAGGAGATGGGACGGCCTGTGGATTCTGCCCTGGAGTATTCCTGCAGCAGGGGACGGGTGTCCCACATAAGGTATGACATCTCGGACGTCTCGGTCTCTGCCACGGCTTTCTGCCATATCGATGCTAAGCCGGGCCAGGAGCGGGAAGAGTATCTCATGACATATACCCTGTACCGCGAGTCCCCGTATCTTGAGATCAACTGGTATCCGGATGTATATGGGACTGACCCGCAGCCTGAGGCCGGATGGCTCGCTTTCCCTTCCGGCATCGAAGGACCGAGGTTCCGTCTTGGCCGTACAGGGGCTGTGGTGGACCCGTCTTCAGACTTTGTCCGCAATACCAATACCGACTACTGCTTCGTCAATACGGGGCTTGCTGTAACCGGCAGTGACGGGAACGGCATCGGCCTGAATTCGCCCGATGCCCCGGCCGTGAGTCTCGGCCGTCCTGGACTGTACAGATTCTCGAGGGACTACGTCCCGGAAAAGGCCGATATCTTCGTGAATCTGTACAATACGCAGTGGGGCACCAACTTTCGTGAGTGGATTACTGACAGGCCGTCTGCTACGGTATATGTCTGGCCTGTAAGGGAATATGACAATGCTTCGTCTCTCATAACCCCCGTTGAGGAGACCAGGTCTCCAATGTTTGCGGCCTATTCCGACGGGAATGCAGGAGAGCTTCCTCCTTCCATGGAGGGGGTATCCGTGTCCGAGGAAGGCGTATTGGTGACAGCTTTCCGCGGATCGGAGGACAGCACTTTGCTCAGGCTCTGGGAACAGGCGGGGACAGACAGGGAATGTACTGTTACACTTCCTGCCGGGGTATATGGCTCTGCTGCACTCTGTGACCTTAGGGGGACAGTCCTGGAGCAGCCGGTGCCTCTGGACGGGGACACCTTGACTATAAGCCTTAAGGCGTATTCGCCTCTTTCCGTCATCCTGTACAGGAAGCCTTGACAGCGGGCTCATTAGCCATGCCGTGGTGTGTCCACGGGAAAAAAGCAGGAGCTGCACCGGTGATTCCAGTGCAGCTCCTGGTTCTTTTTATGGGTTCAGTCCGACTGGTCGGAAACCGTCACGACTATTCTATTCCCCAGTTTTTGTTAGGTTCAGGTCCCATTTCGAGGACGAGCTCGCCGCCCTTCAGGAGTTCTGATGCCGGGAACATGAAGGAATTCAGAGGCTTGCCGTTGAGGACCGCGCTCTGGACATAGACATTGTTGCGAGAGGCGTTATGGGCCTTGATAGTGAATTTCTTGCCGCGTCCGTAGCGTCCGCCCAGATCTATGGTCACTTCCTCGAATGAAGGGCTTGCTATTTCATATACAGGCTCGGCACGGCAGCCTCCGTCGGTCTGGAAAAGGCCTATTGCAGTCATCACGGCCCATGCGCTCATCTGTCCCTGGTCTTCGTCACCGAGATATGCATTGGCCACTCCGAAGCCATAGTAACGGTCCAGGATAGAACGGCTCCATCTCTGTGTGTTCCATGGGGTTCCTGCCCAGTTGAACAGGAACGCGAAGTGCATTGACTGCTGGTTCCCCTGTACGATAGGGTGATCCCAGTACTGGTCGTTAGGCGCATTGTATCGGAAAGCCTCGTCCTGATGGAAGCCCCATAGAAGCCTTTCGGTGAATCTTTCGTTCCCGATTTTCTCCACGAGGGCCGGAACATCCTGCGGCACGAAGAAAGTGAGCTGCCATGCATTGCCCTCCACATAATGCTGGTTGGCCCCGCTGCGGAACGGATCGAAGTCAGGGAGCCACTGTCCCTTGCTGTCTTTCATCTGGCAGTACCCGTCCTCGCTGATGACATTCTTCCACCAGTATCCGCGGTCGTTGAATTTCTTGTAGAGCTCCTCGTTGCCGAGAGCCTTGGCGAACTGGCCGACAGTCCAGTCATCGTAGGAGTATTCCATTGTGTTGGAGAAACGTCCCTTGTCATAAGGGACATAGCCATATTCCATATATGCCTTGAGGTCGCGGTTCCCGGCGAAGCCATTGAACACCTTCTGTGCCGGGGTGGTCTGCATCTTTACTGCCGCCTCCAGGGCCTTCTGTGCGTCGAAGTCGCGGATTCCCATCTGGTATGCGCTCACAATCTGCGGGATTTCATGCTCTCCGACCATCACAGGGATGTAGTTCAGCCCTGCAGGGCCTTTGGCGAGCCATCCGTTGGCATCGTACATGTCGAGCTGGGACCGTACCCATCTGCCTGACCATTCAGGTGTCACGAGGTTCCAGAACTGGTTGAGGTTCCAGAATGTGTTCCAGAAGGCATCGCATCCGAGCATCACATCGTTCTGCGGATCGGCCACGCGGTGTACCTTGCCGTCAGTTCCGCGCCACTGTCCGTTGTAGTCGCTCCAGATGTTGCGGCTGCAGATGGAGCGGTACATGCTGTTGTAGAAACGTACTTTCTCCAGACGGTTGTCAGTCTTGATGGTGAGTCTGTCGAATATCTCGTTCCATGTGTCTATCTGGTTCTGTTTCACGGCTTCGAAGTCCCATCCGAACGGCTCTGAAACTTCTTTGGCAAGGTTCTCGGATGCATTCTCCACGCTTACCAGTGAAATGCCTGAGCGTATCTGGACTACAGGGCTTTCCGCCGGATCGAATACAGCGAACAGACCGGCTTCACGGCATTCACCGCTCTTGAGTCCGTCTGTGCTGAGGGTGACTTCGTCATTGCACCAGCTCCCGAGACTCTTGATCGGCCGGTCAAACTCTATCACGAAATTGAGCACATAGTCCTGGTCCGCGTCATGGCTCCAGACTCCAGGAGAAAACTGGTGCACCGAACCTTCTATGCGGTTGTCTCCCGTTTTCCTCACATCCACGCTCTTGATCTGTATCCCGTATTCGGTCTGCGGGTGGAGCTCTATGAGGATTCGCCCCTCGCCGCGGTCTGTAGGGAAAGTGAATCTCTCGAACCCGCAGCGTGTGGTGGCGGTGACTTCCGCCTTGATACCGTAGTCGGTCAGGTCTGCGGCGTAGTAACCGATGCCGGCCTGCTCTGTCCTCTTGTCGATGCGTGAGCGGTATCCTTCATCCGGCTTCTGCTCGTCCCCTACACGGGTCTCCAGCTTGCCGTTGGCCGCCATTATGCCGAGTCCGCCGAGAGTCCACTCGTGGATGTGGCTGAAGCAGCCGATATTCTCGAATGAAGGCTGGTAGCCTGCCTGCCATCCTGCGTTCTGGTTGTCAGGGCTCATCTTGACCATGCTGAAAGGCATCCACGGTCCCGGGGCGATCATCCAGCGGGAATGTGCCGTGCCGATACGTGTATCCACGTAGTCAGCAAGCGTCTGTGTGCGCTGCGGAGAACGTGTCACTGTGCCTGACGCGATTTCCTTGCCGTCGCACAGCACCGTATAGCTGCTTGTCTTCTCTTTCTTGACAGCTGGCATCGGTGCCTCGAACTGGTAGCGGCCTTTCTCTACCTCGGAAGAGAAAATCTCCTTGCCGTCGAGCTCCACGCTCAGCTGTGGCTCCCCTGTCAGATGTTCCACGTCCACTATGAGCGGCTGCGCCTCTTTCTTTCCATCGGGAATCTCGTATCCGGCAGCCTCTATATTCCTGATGAACACTTTCCCTGGCTTTTCCACAGATGCCTGTGACTTGCCTTCAAGGGCAATATGGTCGAAAAGTATCCATGAGCCTTCCAATACGGAGACCGTGATCTCGTTGCCTCCTTTCTTGAGTACGCCCGGTTTGAGCGGGACCTTGATGCTGTAAGGGGTCGCACCACTGTAATCCCCTGTAAGCGAGAGGGTGTCGGTCACGGGTTCCATCTGTCCAGGTTTTTTCTGCGAGGCCACGTCATGCCCCGGGGCAGAAAGCTGGAACTTGGCATCCTGCGTGTTTACACTCACTTTCACCAGAGGAAGGAACCTCTTTGAAAAGTCTGCAAGGTCTATCACCAGGGTATAGCCGCCTTCAGCCGGCTCTTCATCAAGTCCGAAAAGGATGTTCACCTGGTGGGTGCGCCATCCTGCAGTCGGCCATGTGCCTCCCCAGGTGTCCACAGGTCCGGGAAGGACATAAGGGAAATCCTTGTCAGGAGAAGACCAGTTGATAAGGAAGTATTTGTCCTCATAGCCGAAGTCCTTGGCTATGAAATCCTTGAATCCGGACGGGGCAAGGGCGAACTCCGCTGCTTTCCCGTCGGCTTTTCCTATGCTCCAGATGTCATGTCCGGAGGCCGGGGCCATGCAGCCTGCTACTACGCACGAGGCTGCGGCAAGTAATAATTTCTTCACCATTTCAATATTTATGTTTTATTGTGTGTTGTCGTTTTCTCAGAATGTCAGCACAGCCTTTATCGGGTAATGGTCGGAGATGAATTCCGCGTTATCGTACTGTTTCTGTATGGTCTTGTAGGTCAGGCACCTGCGGAACCCGTTGAAAAAGATGTAGTCGATGGCGGTGCTGCTGTTGCCCCAGCCGTTGTAAGTGGTGAGGGCATCGGATGACTTTACGGCTGAATACCTTGCGTCGAGCATCTTTCCGTCGAGGACATCCAGTGCCGGGTCGTCAGCTGTCGTGTTGAAGTCCCCTGTGAGCACTACCGGAAGCCCCTTGCCGTTCATTTCACCTATCCTTGCAAGCACCATTTTCAGGCCTTCGGCTCTGGCGGTCTCCCCGACATGGTCCAGGTGCGTGTTTACGAAGTAGAACTCCCTTCCGCTTTTCCTGTGTCTCATGAGTGCCCATGTCGCATTCCTCTCGCATGCCGCGTCCCATCCGAAAGATACTCTGTCAGGAGTTTCAGACAGCCAGAAATTCCCCCAGTCGAGGAGTTCCACTGTGGTCTTGTCATAAAATACCACGGGATGCTCCGCATCTTTCGGGTCCAGGCGGCTTATCCCCACACATCCGTAGTCAGGGCACTTCTCAAGGATGTACGCTATCTGGAAGCTGAATGCTTCCTGGACCCCCATCACGTCAGGTGCCTGGTCCTTTATCATCGAGACAGTGGCCGGCTTGCGGATGTCCCACGAGTTGGGCCCGTCCTCTGCGCTGCCGTACCTTATATTATATGACATGACTGTCAGAGACTTGTTCCCGGAGTGCGGTCTTGCCTCAGAGACTGAAAAGAACAGTGCGGGGAATATTGCCAGCACAAATGCTAAAACCTTCTTCATCATGTTAATTCCCGGACGCAGTCCCCTGCTCCGGTGCTGTTTTAAATGTTTATTCTATGTTGTTGTAATATGTAGGTACAAATATGAGTAAAATATTTCAGAAAAAGAAGTAAAATACCATAATTTTAATTTATTGCCGGATGCTGTCGTACCCCACACGGAAATCGCCCAGGACACCGTAGTGGAAAATGCAGAAAATTATATATTATTTTTTATCACAATCATTTAAAATTCCTATATTTGCACATGTTTGTAATGTATGCACATGATTAATAATTTATTTTATCTTGATAATCAAATACTAATGACATATCTGATATGAGAAAATCTGTTTTTCTGATACTTCTGGCTCTGTTCCAGGGTATTTCCGCTTTTGCGCAGAAAGTGGATATCTATGAGCAGATACCTCCCGGACAGGTGAAGGCTTCTGCGAGCAGTTCCATAAGCAGTTCCCCGGCCTCCCAGGTGGTGGACGGGAAAGGAATGACGGGAGAGGGCCATGTGGCGAACAATCTCGGGGAAGGCATGTGGGTTTCGGAAGTTTCTTCAGGCACGGTCCAGTCGCCGGCGACCAGTAAGGGGGCTGTGTGGTTCCTTTGCGAGCTGGGGGACGGGGAACCTGTGCGCGTGGACCAGATGCGGATATGGAACCACAACCAGAACGAGCATACCCGCCGCGGGCTCAACAAGGTCTTCATCGAGTATTCCAGCGACGGCCGTACATGGACTTTGCTCAAAGACGGTGAAAAGGATTACCATATCATTCCCGAGTCTGTTGGGCGAAATCCGGAACCGGCTGACTATGTGATAGATATGCCGGGGAAGAAACTCCGTTATGTATGTATCACTGCAGCCGGGGATGGTGAAGGGAACCATTATGACCTGAATAATCCGACGGTAGTCAGGGAGATGACGGACATGCACCAGAACCCGGGATATTACGGCCTTGCTGAAATCAGGTTCTATGTGCGCAAGCCTGTGCAGCTCTCGTGTGTGGACAAGGTGACGGACATCGCGTTCGAGGCCTCGCAGGGTTATCTGAAGACAGAGCAGGGCCCTTCGCGGGAGTTCTTCGTGACTTTCGACGCTCCGCTCTATGCCGGGGCGGAACTGTCTTTCCGTAACGGGGACCGTGCATGGACAGCCAGCATAGCCCCTTCTGCGGAGGGTGTGACAAGGTATGACGGGCTTTTCCCTGCGGGATATATGGAAGAGGCATCCACCTTGGAGGTGAGCCTGGACGGGAAGCAGGGCCAGGTGCGGAAAGAGTTCGAGGTGCCCGGCGCGAGGAAGTGGGTGGTCTGCTTCTTCCCTCATTCTCACCAGGATATAGGATACACTCACAGACAGGATGACGTGATGCGTCTGCAGTGGCGTAATCTTGAGAGAGCCATGGACCTGGCGGACAGGACCGCTGACTATCCTGACGGGGCCCGCTACAGATGGAACAGCGAGACCACATGGTCAGTCATGGGCTACCTGGAGGAATATGCCGGTACCGAGAAGGCTGACAGGCTCATAAAGGCCATACAGGACGGGGTGATAAACGTGGACGCTTCCCTGGGCAGCATCCTCACCGGGATAAGCCGCCAGGAGGAGCTCAACCATTATTTCGACGATGCGCACAAGATAGAGGAAATCACCGGGGTGGAGTGCAACACCGCCATGATGAGCGATGTCCCGGGCCAGGTATGGGGCCTGGCCACCGCCCTCGCCGAGAACGGGGTGGACTATTTCTCTCCGGGGCCTAACTATGTACCTTTCTATGGCAAGATAGGAAACGACCGCGCTGCCGCGATACATATCAAATGGGGGGACCGTCCTTTCTGGTGGAAATCACAGTCCGGAGACCAGAAGGTCCTGGTGTGGTCGGCCGGAAGGGGATATTCATGGTTCCACGGATGGCTCGCCGGAAGGCTTTCGGTCTGCGGACTGGAACCGATATGGCAGTATCTGACAGAGCTCGAGACGGACGAATTCCCTTACCGCATGTGCTATCTCAGATACACTGTCCACGGGGACAACGGCCCGCCTGACGAACTGATGCCGGACGTCATCAGGGAATGGAACGAGAAATACGATTCGCCTGAGTTCAGGATTTCCACCGCCAAGGAGTTCTTTACCGAGTTCGACAAGGAGTACGGGGATGTGCTGCCTTCTTACGGCGGGGACATGACCCCGACATGGGAGGACGGGGCAGCTTCCACGGCCAGAGAGACAGCGATGAACAGGGAAAGCGCCGCAAGGCTTGCCCAGACCGGAATCCTCTGGAGCATGCTGACTCCTGGAGAGAAATATCCTTATGAGGCTTTCGACCAGGCGTGGAAGAATGTGGTCCTCTTTTCCGAGCACACATGGGGTGCTGCAGGAAGCGGTCCGGAACCTGATTCGCAGTTCACCAAGGACCTCTGGGCCAAGAAGAAATCTTACGCCGACCTGGCTGACGCACAGTCCCGCGACCTTGAAGGCAGGGCGCTTGCTCCTGTGGCCGGCGGCGGAGACTATATACATGTGATCAACACGAACCTGTGGGACAGGACGGATGTCGTGACCGTCGATACGGACCTCGCGGGGAAAGTCCTGACGGACGCTTCCGGAGCGGAGGTGCCGGTGCAGAGACTTTCTTACGGCAGATGGATTTTCCTGGCGGAGAATGTGCCGGCACTGTCCTCGTCTGTGTATAAAGTGACTGAGGCCGGGAAAGGACGACATGATGTACATGTCTGGGAATCAATGATATGTGGCAATGCCATTGATAATGGTCTCCTGCATGTAGAGATTGATACCGTCAGGGGGACAGTATCTTCTCTGAAAGTCTGCGGTGACGGATTCGAATATGCCGGTGGCGGCCTGAACGACTATCTTTATACAGGAAGGATTGCGAGTGACCCGCGCGGGATAGACAAGGTGCTTGAAGTGCAGGTCCTTGAGGACGGTCCTGTCGCCGCTACTCTGAGGGTGGTGTCCGAGGCCCCGGGATGCAAGACATTGTGGAGGGACATTACCTTATATAAAGGTATAGGCCGCGTGGACATAGTGAATACCATCGACAAGAAGGATGTCCGTGATTTCGAGAATGTAAGGTTCGTGTTCCCGTTCAATTTTCCTCATCCTGAGATTTCGATGGACTTGGCTATGAGTGAGATACATCCGGAGAGGGAGCAGCTCGCCGGGGTGAACAAGAACTACTACTGCCTCCAGAACGGCCTTTCTGTCGGTGACCTGGAACACGGGATCTGCATGACTGCGGTGGATGCGCCGTTCGTGGAGTTCGGTTCGCCTTCCGGGGAAGATTACAGACTGAATCCGCATTACGGCTACGGATGGTGGCAGACTGCACAGATCTCGCCGGTAGTGTACTCATGGGTCATGACCAATACATGGAGGACCAACTACAAGGCATCCCAGGACGGGATTGCTGTCTTCCGCTACTCCCTCCAGCCGGGCAATCCTCACGACCTTAGACTCAAGCAGCTCGGTCTTGACCGGGAGCAGGAGCTCGTTGCAGTGGAAAGCGGTCGCGCAGATGCCGTCGGACAGCTTTTCAGACTGAAAGGGCGCAACAGGATAGCACTCTCCGGGATCACACCTTCAAAGGACGGTTCCGGATACATAGTCAGGCTTCAGAACATGGGTGGGGAGCCTGCCAACACATCGTTCGAGTGGGGTGGCCTGAAAGGGACAGGAGTCCACGAGTGCGACTGGCGTGAGACTCCTCTCAGGGAGGTGGACCCGGATTCGTTCTGGATGGATCCATACGAATACAAGGTTTTGAAGGTAACGGTAGCCGACAGGGAACAAAACATCCGGTAAATGGGCTATCTTTGGGAATTCAAACGGATACAATGAGACAATTCAAGATATGAAACTGAACAGAAATGCGATTCTGGCGGCCCTTGCCGCCATTTCCCTGTCGGGCTGTGCAGCTCCGCAGGAGTCTTTGACAGATTATGTGGACCCGTTTATCGGGACTGCGCACTCCAGGTGGTTCTTCTTCACACCTGCTGCCGTGCCGTTCGGGATGGCGAAGCTGGCTCCTACCACTGACGGCCACCTCGGTAATCCGGGAGGATGGCAGGCGGTAGGGTACGATGCCAGGCACACTTCAATCGAAGGGTTCGCCAATTTCCATGAGTTCCAGGTAGGCGGTGTGGTCATCGCCCCTACTGTCGGTGCACTTCAGACGGTTCCCGGCGAGATGGATGACCCGGACGGAGGCTACCGCTCCCGTTTCGACAAGAAGGACGAGGTCGCCCATCCGGGGTATTACTCCGTGCTGCTCAAGGATTATGGCGTGAAGGCGGAGCTTACGGCCACGGAACATGTGGGATTCCACCGCTACACTTTCCCTGCTTCGGAAGAGTCGAACCTCATTTTCAACATCGGTACTAAGATGGGCGAGAGCGGCCCTGTCAAGGACGCATCCGTGGAGTACAAGGACGGCCGTATCGAAGGCTGGGTTACCACTGAGCCCGTGTATGTGGACATATATCAGAAAGGTGCGGAGGTGACAATGTATTTCAGCGCCGTCCTCGATGCCGAGCCTGTGTCATACGGTACTTTCACCGGTGCGGAGCAGCATCCGGGGGAGAGCGCCCGCACGGGTATCGGAGCCGGGATGTATTTCACATTCGACACCCGCCAGAAGCAGGATGTCAATGTGAAAATCGGACTTTCATACACCTCTGTCGAGAATGCGAGGCTTAACATGGAGACCGAGGCGTCCCGTCTTGACTTTGACAAGGCGTATGCACAGGCTCACAACGAGTGGGAGGATGCTCTGGGCCGCATAAGGGTGGAAGGCGGACTTGAACAGGACAGGGTGAAATTCTACACCGGCCTTTTCCACGCCCTTCTCGGACGCGGTCTTGCAAGTGACGTTAACGGTGCTTATCCTAAGAACGACGGTACTGTCGGCCAGATCCCTCTCGGTCCTGACGGGAAGCCGCTGCACAACCATTACAACACCGACGCCATCTGGGGCGGTTTCTGGAATCTTACCCAGCTCTGGGCTCTCGCATGGCCTGAATACTACTCCGACTGGGTGTCAAGCCAGCTCCTTGTATATAAGGATGCAGGGTGGCTCGGCGACGGTATCGCCTGCAGCAAGTATGTCTCCGGCGTAGGTACCAATTTCGTGAGTCTCGCCATCGCCGCCGCGTACAACTGCGGTATCCGTGACTTCGACGTGAACACCGGATATGAGGCCGCCCTGAAGAACGAGATCTGCAGCGAGGGCCGTCCTGCGGGTGCGGGCAAACTGGACGTGGGCCAGTTCGTGCAGAGAGGATACTCTCCATACGCCACCGACCTGGACATGAGGACCACTCCGGAGGGTTCCGGGTTCTCGGCTTCTCATACACTGGAATACTGCTTCAGTTCATACGCTGTGGCCCAGATGGCCAAGGCCCTCGGCAAAGAGGCTGATTATGAGCAGCTTTCCAAACTTTCCGAGGGGTGGAAGCTTCTCTTCGACCCTGAGACCAAGCTCATGCGCCCGCGCGGAACAGACGGTGAATTCATCAAGGATTTCGACCCGTTCGCTCCTTGGATCGGCTTCCAGGAAGGCAATGCCGTGCAGTACACATACTATGTGCCTCACCACATTGACCAGCTTGTCGGGATGGTCGGCAAGGACGAGTTCAACAACAGGCTTGACAGCACCTTCGTGATTTCCCAGGCAAATGTCTTCGGCGGCGGTACCACCGTGGACGCTTTCTCCGGCCTGCACACATACTACAACCACGGCAACCAGCCTAACCTCCATATCTCCGGCCTGTTCAACTTCTCCGGAAAGCCTTGGCTCTCCCAGAAGTGGATGAGGACCATCTGCAACGAATTCTACGGCACGGAAGGAATCCACGGCTACGGCTACGGCCAGGACGAGGACCAGGGACAGCTCGGAGCCTGGTATGTCATGGCAGCCATGGGCCTGTTCGATGTCAAGGGACTGACTTCCCCGGATCCTTCGTTCCAGGTGGTGAGCCCGCTGTTTGACAGGATTACCATAAAGCTGAACAGGGATTATTATCCCGGACGCGAGTTCGTTATCGAGACTTCAGGAAATACTCCGGAGAGCCTCTATATCCAGTCTCTGGAGCTTGACGGGAAACCGATGGACACGGTACAGCTTCCGTTCGCCGATGTGGTGGACGGCGGTACTCTGAAAGTCAGCCTCGGGGCGGAACCGAATGAGGGTATTGTCAGGTAAGTTCCGGCAATGACAACCAATAATGCCGGCATCCCGCAGCTGATGTCCGCTCTCACGGACACCGCGGGATGCCGGTATTCTTGTATTGCACCGGTTATGGAAATGTCATATCAAACTGTCTATTTAACGTGAATTCGATGAATTTAATTCATTAAATTACATCGAATTACCTCTTTTCGGGAGCAGGCTTTGTCCTGCGACAGGTCCCCCGGCGAGGGGGAAGGAAGGGGG
Organism: Candidatus Cryptobacteroides excrementipullorum; assembly: GCA_017695065.1. Taxonomy (GTDB): domain Bacteria; phylum Bacteroidota; class Bacteroidia; order Bacteroidales; family UBA932; genus Cryptobacteroides; species Cryptobacteroides excrementipullorum. Next base: position 24 of record JADILZ010000097.1, on the reverse strand, counting down.
CGGCGCCACTTAATAAGGGGCTGT
>JADILZ010000096.1 GCA_017695065.1 Candidatus Cryptobacteroides excrementipullorum | reverse complement strand
GCCACTGTCCTCACAGAAAACGAGACCCCGTTGAAGAAATAGTCCCCCGGCCCGTTCACCACCATGGTCTCCCCTGTATCACTGAACCTGTCCGTAACAGAACGCGGCAGTGTCCCGCTCCTCCTGAAACGCAGTCTGTCCGCAGGTGTTTCCAGGCCGTCCGCGACAGCCTCCTCCACAACGAGTTCCCTTCCTGAAGTCACTACCATGTACCTTCCGGAGCTGAACACTTTTCCGGAAACTGTCCTTCCGCTTTTCAGGAGGTCTGTCAGCGAAGCTGTCACTGACGGAGCGAACCCGTATTCATCCAGGGCCCGGTACAGGAGATACTCCCAGTTACGGTCTCTCCTGAGGACATCCAGGTCAATTCTACGGCCGTGCATCCACTCCGACCTGTTTCCGGCATAGTAGTCGTCTGCTATCCTTTCCGCCTGGGCGAAGTGCCCCATCTCACGTGACAGCGTCCTGATGAACGACGGGTTTATCCTCTCGAACACGGGGAAGACAAGATTCCTGAGCTTGTTGCGCTTGTATTCAGTATCAAAGTTCGTCCTGTCGTCACGGTACCTTACCTTGTGGGCGAATACATGCCCATCTATCTGCTTCCTCGTGAAGCCGAGCAGAGGCCTGACAAGCACAGGGCTGCCATTCTCACAGCCGCCATCCGTATCGGGATCAGGCAAGGGCAGCGGACCGCTCTGCCTCATACCGGAGAGCCCCTTCAGGCCAGTCCCCCTGAGGAGGTTAAGGAAGAGGGTCTCGACATTGTCGTTGGCATTATGCGCCACCGCAAGGGCCCGGTACCCGTACTCTTTGCAGAGCCTGCTGAACCATGAATACCGGAGATCCCTTGCGGCCATCTCCACGCTTATCCCGTGTCCCGAAGCGTATTCCCAAGTATTGAACCTCGTCTTGTGCAGTCTTATGCCCGCCGAATCCGCCCATTCCGTGACAAGGGCCTCGTCCCCGTCACTTTCCTCGCCGCGCAGAGAAAAGTTGCAGTGGGCCACCGCAAAGCGGACTCCTGTGGACGAATGGAGGAAAAGGTCCGCCATGCACATGGAGTCTATCCCGCCGCTGACAGCCAGAAGTACAGTCATCCCGCCAGGATCAGACTCGGGCTGCCCGGGGACAATTTCCCTGAGCAGCCCGTCAAGTATAGCATCAAAAACCTGTTGCATATCCCCTTTTACGATTTCGACGCAAAGGTATAGACAAATCCGAACGTCAGGGATTCCTTGAACTGTATCCGCTGTTTCCCGTCAGGATACCTGTCTAAATCTTTATCGTTCTTTATCAAGACATTGTCATCATAGATCAGGTTCGTCGTTATCGAGAATGAGAAGAATCTCGCTATCTTCCAGTCTATCCTGTTGTCCCAGTTCACCCTGATGTTCTGGGGATCATCCAGATAGTCGGAAAAGAGCAGTATCTGGGAAGTGTAGGAGAAGTTGTCGTTCACGTTCACCTTGATGTCCATTTTAAGCTGCGCACCGAATTCAAACTTCGCAGCCTTGTACACATTCCCGTCCACTGTGGTCCCGTCATCAAGCTTGGGCAGGTCCGTGACACCCTCGTACTCCTTTTTCAGAGGCTGGCTGTACGACTGCCTGAGAAGAGGGTCGTCAACAATCGTGAAACCTCCTGTCAAAGGGGCGAAATTCACTGTAAACCAGCTGAGAGGCTTATAGTCGAGACCGAGCGCAAGATTCGTGTTGGCAGGGGAAAGGAATCCCGATTTCAGAGTCCTGCTGCCCGGATCGCGCCATGATGCCGGATCATCCGGATCCATGCCCTCAGGTACGGAAGACTTGTATTCCCAGCTGTTGGAGAACTGGGACTTGAAGCTGAACGATGCCGAATAGTACAGCTTGTCCTTCGCCTGGTAGCCCCACTTGCTCTCCAGGTATATCCTGTCATCCGTTTTCTGGATTATAGGCTTGTCCGCCGAATACAGGAAACCGTAGTCGAGCTGGAGTCTGTTATCCCAGAATATCTCGTTCTTCTTGTAGTTGGCGTTTGCATCTATGAACGATTTCAGAGACACTGAATTGTAGCCTCCCGCAGCCCAGTTGGTCAACGATGTCTGGCCAAACTCGAGAGTCGTCTTCAACGAGTTGGTCCAGTACCTCGCCTTCTGCTTGACCTCCTGTTTCGGAGTGGACTGCAGAGCCACGGCAGCCTCTGCCGCGGCCTTCTGCGCATCCGTCAGCTCGATATCCTGGGCCGTCAGCGCACCGGACGCGGCAAACAACGCCCCAAAAGATAGAATGATCGCTTTCCTGTTCATCACGGACGGAATCCCGTTAGTAGGACCTTGCAAAAAGCACCCTCCTGTGAGAAGGCTTGCCGGAATATACGCACTTCCCTTCCTCCTCGCATACGGCGGTATCTATAGGGATACACCTTATGGTGGCCTTGGTCTCCTCCTTTATCTTCTCTTCTGTCTCTGTGGTACCGTCCCAGTGGCAGAGAAGGAAGCCTCCGTCCTCGATCTTCTCCTTGAAATCATCCCAAGTATCCACCTTGATAATGTTCCTGTCCCTGAAGCCGAGGGCCTTTTCATATATGTTCTTCTGTATCTCATCCAGAAGTGCCTCTATCCTCTTTCCGAGCCCTTCCTGCGGCACGGATGATTTCTCGAGAGTGTCCCTGCGTGCCAGCTCCACCTGACCGTTCTCCAGGTCACGAGGACCGACGGCTATCCTCACCGGAACTCCCTTCAGTTCCCATTCGGCGAACTTGAATCCCGGGCGGAGAGTGTCCCTGTCGTCGATCTTCACAGTATGGCCATGGGCCTCCAGCTCCTTCTTGAGCGCCTCCATCTTTTCAAGTATGGCCGTACGCTCGGAGTCGCTTTTATATATAGGTACCATGACCACCTGGATAGGAGCGAGCGCAGGAGGGAGCACAAGTCCGTTGTCGTCACCGTGAGCCATGATAAGGGCCCCCATGAGCCTTGTAGAGACGCCCCACGATGTGGCCCATACATATTCCTGTGTACCCTCCTTTGTCTGGTACAGCACATCGAATGCCTTGGCGAAATTCTGTCCGAGGAAATGTGAAGTGCCGGCCTGCAGGGCTTTTCCGTCCTGCATCATGGCCTCTATAGTGAGGGTGTCAAGGGCACCGGCAAACCTCTCGTTGGGACTCTTGTGCCCCACCACCACAGGAAGAGCCATGGTGTTGCGGGCAAAATCGGCATACACATTCACCATTTTCATTGCCTCTGCCTCAGCCTCTTCACGGGTGGCATGCGCAGTATGTCCTTCCTGCCAAAGGAATTCCGCAGTACGGAGGAAAAGCCTGGTGCGCATCTCCCAGCGAACGACATTCGCCCACTGGTTGCAAAGGACAGGCAGGTCTCTCCATGACTTTATCCAGTTTTTATATGTATTCCAGATGATGGTCTCGGAAGTCGGCCTGACGACAAGCTCCTCCTCCAGCCTGGCTGACGGGTCAACCACCACTCCCGGGCCGTCAGGATTGGTCATAAGCCTGTGGTGAGTCACCACGGCGCACTCCTTCGCGAACCCCTCAACATGCTCAGCCTCGCGGCTAAGGAATGATTTCGGGATGAAAAGCGGGAAATAGGCGTTCACATGACCGGTCTCCTTGAACTTCCTGTCAAGGATCTGCTGCATCTTCTCCCAAATAGCGTAACCGTATGGTTTGATGACCATACACCCTCTCACGGCAGAACGTTCCGCCAGATCCGCCTTCACTACCAGGTCATCGTACCACTGGGAATAGTTCTCAGACCTTTTTGTCACTTCTTTTGCCATCTTGATATTGCTTTTATTCTGATTTATTTTTAACATTGTGAAGATTTATGCATCAAAACCAGGTGAAGCGGCATCTTGGCTTCACTATTGCAGTCAGTGCATAATATTCGCGCCACGAAGGTACGAAAAAAATACAAAACATGGAGGAGATCGGGTATGAAAAAGAAAATTGGCATTTTAATGGCATCCGCAGCGCTTCTTGCATCCTGCGGCACAGCCTCATACACGTCTTCATCTGGGCAACGGTTTGAAGACGGCATCTACAGCAGGCCCCGGCCTGCCGACAGCAGGGACATCCTCGCTGAAGACATAAAGACAGACGCTCTGGTGCAGAAGACCCGTTCATCAGAGATATATCTTGCCTCCGCGGTGGAGGACGGGCACAAGACAGACACACTCTATATCCCGGAAGACAAGTCAGCCATCATAAACTTCTCAGGCACCGGCACATCGGTCACCATCACCGACGACCCTTTCGACCAGGTATATTTCAACAGCTATCCATGGACGTACTACCGCCCGTACACTTTCTCGAGTTTCTACTGGGACCCGTGGTACTACGGCAGGTACTGGGGCTATTACGACCCGTGGTACTGGAGCGGATGGCCATATTACGGATCATGGTACTGGGGCATAGGCTTCGCATGGGACCCATGGCTGTATGACCCTTGGTTCTGGGGGCCTGCATACCCGTGGTACCCTCACTACTGCGGATGGTACGGCGGCTGGGGTCCGGGACTCGGATGGCACGGGCCCGGACATGTACACGGAGGTCACGGACGGGAAGTCTATTTCGGGCACAGGGGTTCGACCACCCTCAGAGGAGGTGCCGCCACCTCGCTCAGGCCAAGGAGTTCCACATACTCTTCAGGAAGCGGGCGCAGGGCGGTATCCGGGACACGGGCAGCAGCCCCGTCCAGGTCAGGGGTCACCTCCAGCTCATCATCATCCAGGCGGTACACCGGCTCATCCGGAAACAGGACATACGGGCAGCAGCTCTCCTCAGGAAGGAGATTCGCTTCAGGCAACAGATCCGGAATCATAGCCACTGACAGGCCGGCCACAAGGCCTTCAACCGGAGGTATCACCTCAGGCTCTTCATCAGGGAACGGCATACAGCACACTCCGGCCATCGGAGGAAGGCGGTCTGTACAGAGCTACAGGAACACAGGTTCCTCAACAGGATACCGCAACTCCCTCACATCCGGGCAGCAGAACTACCGCAGGCCTGCAAGCTCATACAACAGGTCAGCTTCCGCATCCTACGGGACTTCACAGTCATTCAACAGAGGTGCATACTACAACAGGAGCCAGGGCGGAAGTTCCTACAACAGAAGCGCTACAGCACCTTCGTACAACAGGAGCACGACTACTTACTCCCGCCCGTCATCAAGTGTAAGCAGAAGCAGTTCGTTCTCAGGAAGCAGGAGCTCGGGATTCTCCGGAGGCTCACGTAGCGGAGGAGGCGGATCATCCTCTGTAAGAAGGAGATAAAGGAATAATACAATTCAAGAAGATGGCTCAAAAGGATATTTTCCTTTCGGGCCATCCTCAGGACAAGGAGACAAAAAATACAATATCACGACATGAAAAGAGCAATAATTCTACTTGCAGTGTGCGGATTGACTACAGGTGCCGGAGCCCAGACAATGTATGATGCTCTTAGATACAGCGAATACGACTACTACGGTACAGCCAGGACCATGGCAATGGGCAATGCATTCACCGCCCTCGGAGGTGATCTCGGCGGAATAATGATCAACCCGGCCGGTTCCGCTGTAGCAGGATATTCACAGGTGGTGCTCACCCCGTCGGTGAACATTGCGGTCAACAATGCACAGGGCACGTACTTCAACGGCAAGCCCAACGGGTTCGAGAGGCAGACACGCAGGTCCGCCGCAAGGTTCACCCTCCCGAGCATAGGATTCACGCTGAATCTCGAGACACACCGTACACGCGGACTTAAGAACGTCAGCATAGGGTTCGTAGCCAGCGGAGCCAGCTATTTCAACGACAACCTCAGAGCCAGCGGTTCCAACGCCAGCACATCCTTCATGGGAGCATTGGCCTACAACACTTCAGGATGGGACATTTCGGATCTGACAATATCCGATCCGTTCAGAAATTCATACGCCCCATGGGAATCAATAGTAGGATGGGAAGCCGGCCTGATAAGCCTGTATGGGCCTGACTCGAATACAAGTGAATATATAGGGACAAGCGAGGCATACGAATTTCTGGGAGGCGATCCGAACAACTTGAGTAATTATTCCATAAGCCAGGCAGGAACTCTCGACCAGCAGTACGGAAGATCAGTAAGAGGGTCAAGATACGAATATCTCATCAACATGGGTATGAACTTCTCGGACAAGTTCTATTTCGGTTTCAACATCGGCATCACATCACTCGACTACTCCTACCAGGACTGGATAATGGAGGCGGCGCAGAACCCGTCCGATTTCAGCCTCACCTTCAACAATGCAGACGGGTCAGTCTCTGAAACGGAGTTCTCTGACATGAACTTCAACTACAGGTACAACGCCACCGGAGTCGGAGTATATGGAAAGTTCGGATTCATTGCCAGGCCGGTCGCAGGGCTGAGAGTAGGAGGCGCCATCCAGACCCCTACATCTACTGTCATAAAGGAGTTCTGGTCATATTCAGCCGCATCCTACTATACTGACAGCCGCTTCAATGCAGGTTCCCAGAGTCCGGAAGGAGAGTACAGATACAGGCTCGTATCACCGTTCCGGTTCAATGTCGGCCTTGCCTATACATTCGGGAATTTCGGGCTGATAAGCGCAGACTACGAGATGTGCGACTACAGCGGCATGCGCTTCAGGGTGACGGAAAACGACAGCGAAAGCACCTTTGACGCAGACAATGCCGACATACGTGAATTCATGGGCGCCTCGCACATGCTCAGGGCAGGTATCGAGGTCAAGCCTCTGGCAGCACTTTCCGTAAGGGCAGGATACGGGCGCACCACTTCCCCTGAAAGATATTATGAGGACAACGTGAAGAAGGCGGTCAAGGCAAACAAGAACAGTTTCTCTGCAGGCCTCGGATACAGTTCCGCCGGATCATTCTTCGCGGACCTGGCTTTCAGGGCCACCCGCTACCCTGACGAGTACGTATATCCGTACAGCGACTACATCTTCGACTCTGAAGGGGGCTATTTCCCGTCACCGGAGATCCTGAACAGGAAATGGATGTACGATGTCATGCTGACAATCGGATTCAGATTCTGAAAAGACAGGTCCGGATATCAGAAGAGGCCAGCCTTCAGATATGAGATGGAATCTGGGCCTTCATTGAAAAGGAGATCCATCACCGAGAGATTGCGGACGAAGCCGTATTTCCTGGAAAAGACCTGGAAATACGGCTTTTCCAGTGCCGGGCGGGCGAGTATGCCGTCTGGCCTTTTGGGATGGATGCACTCCCGGAGATCCTCTCCGTATATGCCTGAGCACGGCGTGGTGTAGCTGTCCGTGACCCTGAGATCCACAGGTATGCCGGTCTTCTCAATGAAAAACCTTGTGATGGACATGTCCAGTTCGAAAAGAGTTTCAGGCCGGCTGTCAAGTATGGCAAAGAGCCCGTCACAGTAATACTCGAAGAAGGCCGACGTGCCGTATGCAGAGGCTATAGCCCTCTTGTGGCGAATGACCCAGCCTTTGGAATAGTCCACACGTATCTCCCTTACGGGAATCTTGTGTGTCCCGCCTTCATGGACAACCGGGAAAGTCAGGGCCTCCGGGCCTGACTGAGAATATATGACACACCTGTTCCTGTATGACTGCTTCTGATAGTTTTCGCAGCCCTCAATATAGACTATAGACGGAATTACCCTGTCCGGGGACAGGGTAAATTCTTCCGCCATCGCGGCAAAATACTGTACAGGCGGACAATATGCCGCACTAAGAAGCACCGGCACTACTCAAGCTCTCCTTTTGCATTGGAGGACATGCCCTTGACGATGCCTCTCTTGGAACTGCGTATGAAATCAAGGATGGTGTCACGTTCCTCCGACTGCGGGAACCCGGATTCAATCTTCGCGCACGCGTCGCTGACATTGAACCCTGCGTTGTAGATGATATCATACATGTCCTTTATATTCCTTATCTGGTCTGAAGAGAATCCCCTCCTGCGCAGTCCGACTATGTTTATGCCAGCATAAGAGAGAGGGTCGCGTCCGCAGAGGATGTACGGAGGGACGTCCTTGTTGACCTTTGATCCGCCTCCCACCATGGCATGCTTTCCGATTTTCGAGAACTGGTGTGAGAGGGTACCGCCACCGAGGATTGCCCAGTCATCGACATTGGTCTCGCCTGCTATTCCAGTGTAGCTTACCAGGATACAGTGCTCCCCGATGCAGCAGTCGTGGGCAATGTGGACGTATGACATGATCAGGGTGTTGCTCCCGACCTTTGTGACGCCCTTACCGCTCGCCTTGGTACCACGGTTAATGGTGGCGCACTCACGGATATTGACATTGTCACCGATCTCCACGTATGTGACCTCCCCGTCGAACTTCAGGTCCTGCGGTATGGCTCCTACCACCGCCCCGGGAAAGATACTGCAGTTCTTACCGATCCTGACATAATTGAATATGGTGGCGTGAGGCAGGATATGGCATCCGTCCCCGATTTCCACGAACTCGTCTATGTAGGCGTACGGTCCGATCTCAACATTGTCGCCGATCTTGGCGTTGGGGTGCACGGTTGCTAATGGATGTATCTTGTTCATGGTCCTTAAATTTTATTTCAATGAATCACTGACGGCCTTTGCCGCCTTTGTATTGATGGTATGCCCGGCCTTGTATGCCGTAACCCTGGCTTTCAGGAAGCCCCCGACAAGCCTGAGGTCTCCGATAAGGTCCAGGAGCTTGTGCCTTGCACATTCGTTGGCGAAGCGCAGGCTTATATTACTCAGATATCCGTTGTCCTGTATCTCGAGGACAGGTACATTGAACAGCTTGGACATGTGCTCCAGCTGCTCCTTGGTGACGGGGTGCTCGACTATTACCACGGCATTGTCCACGTCGCCGCCCTTTATCAGATTGTTCTTGAAAAGATATTCTATCTCATGGAAGAAAACGAATGTCCGGCATATCCCGATCTCTTCCGCATAGACTATGGAAGGATCCCAGTGGGCTGTCTGAACGCCGAGGACTCTGGAATTGAAGTCTATCTTTATATCGAATGAAGGCTCGTCTGCCGGCTCAATCCGGACAAAGGCCCCTGTTTCAAGGTTGTTTATTTCTATCGGAGACTCTATCTCTATGTATTTTCTCGGGGCATCCTGCTGCACCACACCCTTGCCTCCGTGCCAGATGGCGTCTATATAAGGCTTTGCACTTCCGTCAAGAATAGGGACTTCTATATTGTCTATATCGATGCGGGCGTTGTCTATCCCCATGCCGGTGAGGGCTGAAAGAAGATGCTCGATGGTCATCACTGTGACATCGCCTTCCGAGATTGTAGTGCTTCTTGCCGTGCTGGAAACATTCTGTGCGACAGCATCCACATAGGCATCCTCCCCCAAATCCGTGCGTCTGAACCTTATGCCGTAATCGACAGGAGCGGGACTGATCGTGATTCTTGAAACCTTGCCGGTATGTAAGCCCTTCCCTTCAAAGCTGTAGCTTTTCCCGACTGTCTGTTGTTTTAACTGCATTTTCATCTGAAATGTAAATAAGTCCGCAAAGATAAGTAAAAAATTCTCTTATCCTATCATTATCTATTCTTTACCGTTCTTTTTGAACACCGCATAGCACTTCAGGTAGTCTCTGTAAGGGATGGCAGGAGTGCCGAGGAAGGCCTGGCCCTCTTTCCTGACACTGCCCAGGACACCGGACTGGGCACCGAAAGAGGTGTTGTCCGCGATGGTGATGTGACCGGCGATGCCCACCTGTCCGCCCATGACGCAGTGCTTCCCTATCTTCGTGGACCCCGCGATTCCGGTCTGTGCAGCCATAACGGTATTGTCGCCTATCTCCACATTGTGTGCTATCTGGCAGAGGTTGTCTATCTTGACCCCTTTCCCGATCACAGTCGAGCCCATCTGGGACTTGTCAATGGTGGTGTTGGCGCCTATCTCTACATCATCGCATATGACGACATTGCCGGTATGCTCTATCTTCTTGTATGTACCGTCCTCGAGAGGCGCGAACCCGAACCCGTCCGACCCTATGACCGCATTGGCATGGATGATGACGTTGTCCCCTATCTCCATGCCCGGATAGATCTTCACCCCCGGATATATGATACAGTGCTTGCCTATCCTGGTCCCGTCACCGATATAGACCTGCTCGTAAATCTTCGTATAGTCGCCGACAACGGCCTTCCTGCCTATGTAGGAACAGTCTCCGATATAGACCTTCTTGCCGATTCTGGTGGAAAGGAAACGCCTGACATGGCGTCCTCTGTATCTTTTGAAAGAGCGCTTCCTGGCAGTCACGTAGTCCAGAAGCTCCGCCACTGAAGCGTAGGCGTTCTCCACACGTATCATCGTGGCTCCTACAGGCTGCTGGGGGACAAAAGACTTGTTTACTATTATAATGTCAGCCTTGCACTGATATACATAATGCTCGTATTTCGGATTCGCGAAAAAACATATCGACCCTGGCTTCCCGTTCTCTATCCTTGCAAATGTGGATACCTTTGCCTCAGGATTTCCTTCCACAGTTCCTTTCAGTATTTCCGCTATCTCTTTTGCCTTGAATTCCATAGGATTACTGGAAATTAAAATCACTCAAACGCATATTGGATATGCAAAGTAAGTATTTTTATCGCTATTTATGAAAAACTTTCACTATTTTTATATACCTTTGCACCGTGAGTTAGGTTACAGGGGACGGCAAGTCCCCTTATTTTGTGTATATAACCATAGTATGGGAATTTCAGAGATATATGATGCAATGGAGGGTGAAATCGTTGCACGCGGATGCTTCATAGTGGACATAAGCATCAGCAAGGACAACGACATCGAAATCACCATCGAATCCGAGGAATCGTCAGTGGAGCTTGAAGACTGTGTGGAGCTCAGCAGAATTTTCGGAGAGAAGTTCGACAGGGACAAGGAAGACTATTCACTTACAGTCACTTCCGCAGGACTTGACCAGCCTTTCCGCACCGTGAAGCAGTATGTCAAGGCTATCGGGAAGAAGGTGGAGGCGGCCCTGAAAGGAGGCAGGAAACTCGTCGGCGTGCTGAGCACGGCGGACAGCACCTCGGTGACACTTGAATATTCGGTCCTGGAAAAGACTGAAGGCAGCAAGAAGAAGACCCCCGTCCTGCACAGGGACACATTCCCGATGGAGGAAGTGAATTACGTGAAGTACTTCATAGAATTCGATTGACACCGGCCGGAAGGCATATGTCTCAATATTGGAAAAATGATATAAAAACGGCATAAACAAGATGGAAAAGACAGAACTCAGGGATGCTTTCGCAGAATTCAAGAACCTGAAAAACATTGACAGGCCCACAATGATGGGAGTCCTCGAGGACGTGTTCAGGACACAGCTCGCAAAGACTTACGGGTCGGCGGACAATTTCGACATCATCATCAACATAGACAAAGGTGACTGCGAAATCTACTGGAACCGCGAGGTGGTGGAAGAGGTGGAGAACCCCAACACCCAGATAGCCCTTTCCGAAGTGAACAAGGACGGAGACGAGTACGAGATCGGGGAGACATACGCCACCAAGGTGGAGATGAAGGACTTCGGCAGAAGAGGGATACTCAACATCCGGCAGAACCTTCAGGGCCGCATCATGGACATCGAGAAAGCCAACCTGTACAACAAATATACAGGCAAGATCGGGGAGATATTCACCGGTGAGGTTTACCAGACATGGTCCAAGGAAGTGCTCATCCTCGATGAAGACGGGAACGAGCTCAGGCTGCCGAAATCAGAGCAGATACCAGGCGAGCACTTCAAGAAGAACGACACCGTAAGGGCGATCATCAAGAGTGTCGAGATGAAGAACAACACCACCCCTTACATCGTCCTTTCACGCACGTCGAACGAGTTTCTCGAGAAACTTTTCGAGCAGGAAGTGCCGGAAATTTACGACGGACTCATAACTATCAAGAAAGTCGTCCGCATACCTGGAGAGAGGGCCAAGGTGGCAGTGGAGTCATACGATGAAAGGATTGACCCTATCGGAGCCTGCATCGGAGTCAAGGGAGCCAGGATCATAGGCATTGTAAGGGAGCTCAGGAACGAGAACATCGATGTCCTGCAGTGGACATCCAATACACAGCTCCTCATCCAGAGGGCGCTCAACCCTGCAAAGATATCCTCTATCGTGATAGGCAACGACGACGAGAAGATAAAAGTATATATGCTTCCTGACGAGGTAAAGAAAGGAATCGGCAAGGGAGGATGCAACATCAAGCTCGCAAGCATGCTCGTAGGCAAGGAGATAGAGGTCTGGAGAGAGCTTCCTAAACAGGACGACGAGGAAGAGGACGTGCTCCTGAGCGAGTTCAACAACGAGATAGACCAGTGGATCATCGACAAGCTCGAGTCCATAGGCTGCGACACGGCCAAGAGCGTGCTCGCGCTTTCTCCGGCAGACATTGCCAAGAGAGCCGACCTCGAGGACGAGACCGTGGATGAGGTGATGAGGATTCTCAGGGCGGAATTCGAAGATTAGGAACCCGTTCCCCTGTCCAGTTTCCCCATTCACATCAGAAGCTGTCCGGATCCGCAGCCACAGCCTCCAGGGCACCTGGAAAAACGGACGGCTTACTTAACTTAAAACAACGATTTATATGGCAGAAATAAGATTAAGCAAACTTACCAAAGAATTCAATATCGGACTCCAGACTCTCGTCGATTTCCTCAACGAGAAAGGAGCAGGGGTGGACATGAATCCGAACGCAAAGATTTCAGACTCATATCTGCCTGCCATCGAAGCGAAATTCGGTGACGAACAGAAACTGAAACAGGACTCGGAAAAGGTGGCCATCAAGCTCAAGGAAATAATCGAGATGGGGTCTAAGAAGAAGACCGCCGAGGATGATGAGGAACCTGTGAAGGAGATCATCATAAAGAGCAACAGCTTCGCTCATGAGGCACCTGCAGCGGAAACGCACAGCGCCCCGGTGCAGAAGCCTGAACCACAGCCTGCAGTAAAGGAGGAGGCCCCAAGGCCGCAGCCGGCGGATGTTCCTGCCGGACAGGACAGTGCTGACGGGGAGAAGGATGCCTCACCGGAAGAAAAGCCGGTGGCCGGAGGCCTGAAGATCATCGACAAGATCGACCTCTCGCAGTTCGAGAAGAAGCCTCACCAGAAGCAGGAGGAGAAAAAGGAGAAGCAGCCGCAGGAGCCGGAGAAGCCGCAGGCGGCCATGCCGGAAACAAAGGAAACAGTACAGGAACAGAACCAGGAAACACCTATGGAAGAGACTGCAGCACAGGAACCTGCTATGCGTGAACCACGTGAGATAAAGATAGAAGTGGAGAAACTCCAGGGCCCGAAAGTAGTGGACAAGATCGACCTCTCACAGTTCGACAGGAAGAAAAAGAACAAGAAGAGGGAGAGGATATCCAAGAACGGCAGCCAGAAAGTGGATGTCACCAAGATAGGGAACGACACGGAGGAATTCAAGAAAGACAAGAACAAGAAGAACGGAGGCAAGAACGAAGGCGGAAAGAAAGACAAGCCACAGGAC
>JADILZ010000019.1 GCA_017695065.1 Candidatus Cryptobacteroides excrementipullorum | reverse complement strand
GATGAGTTTGCCTGCCTCTGCGGATGTATGCTTCGCGCTATCAGATACGCGAACCAGGATTCAATGTCCCTGTCATCCATGGCGATTCCCCATTTCCCCTTATTGGCGAGGCAGCATTTTTTCCAGGGGGTGCCACCCGCCGTATGCACTGCGGATATGGAGCTGACGCTCTGCAGTCCGAGACACGACGAATAATGCCGTATGAGCCACGCAAGGTCAGGATTCCTGCTGCTGATGAGGTCATACTCCTCTTTGCCGCTGCAGTTGAGATCGAGCCTTGTATATATCCTCGGAAACACCGGGCCGTATTTCCATATCTGCGGGTGCTCTGAGATAATCCGCTCATGCCTTTCGGCCAGCCAGACCCCATAGATTACATACGAGATCATTATTACTTTGGACCTGTTGACCGGGAAATTGTTTGAGCGGATACTGCACAACACGGCTTTCGCCAGGACGAGGCTGTCCATGCCGGAATCCCTGTACGCATTCTCCGGTATGTCCTCTTGCGAGATGACAGGTTTTTCGCCAGTGTCCTTCAATGAGGCAAGCATCTTTTCCGCAGGAAGTCCGGAGGACTCCATGATATGTTTGATTGAGAGCTTTTTCCCGGGAGAGTCCTCTGTCCTTCCCCTGCCCCGGCATCTCTTACGATATGCCATGCCGAGGGAATTGATGAATTCGTCCGCAAAGTCAGGCTTCGCCTCCTCCTGGCTGGAAATCCATGTCAGGATTTCCTTGAACCTGGATTCTGTAAGCAGTGTCGTTTCCATTCTGTGCAGGTTTTATCTTGATGTGTACATGAATAAAAAATTGCCCCCGGCACAGATATGCATCGGGGGCAATTCCATCCGGAACGGCAGGCCGGTTACTCACCAGGGCAGATCATCGTCTTCTGGCATTGCCGGAGTCGGCTGCTGGTATGCTGCCGGCCGCCCTTTGCTGAATGCCTTCAGGTTGCCGAGAATCGGCGTATAATCCTTCAAGTTTTCCGCAGAGATCCCGAGCGCCTCCCGGGCCTTCCTGCTGACACTGGTCTTGACGAAATGGCTGTTGCCGTATTTGTTGTCAGGGCTTTTAACGACAGCTATACCCAAGAATGCTTTCAGCCTCTGGCCGCCCTCCCAGACATTTATGCAGGGATTGGTCTCAGTAGGGATAATTATACATTTCTTCCCTTTCAGGGTAGTATAGACTGCACCCTTCAGACCCAGAAGGTCTATTCCTCCGATTAACGGTTCATTGTTCATTTCCATTTTTTCCTCCTTTTGTTGTTTGTGATTTGTTATATGACTTATTTTGTCAGCTGGAACCTCCTGGCTCCCGCTGTCTTCTCAAGATACTTCGCCCATGTCACCGGGTCATCCTTCTTCAGGGCGGCGCTGTTGAACCTGTGGCCCTCCTTCGAGTTCCTCCACTGGGCGAGCACCTCTCCGGTGGCAAGGTCTATCAGGAGTTCGGCGTCACCCATTGCGGTCTTGATCGCCCCTTCCAGGCCGGTCCTGGACTCCTCCAGCCTCTCGATGGCCCTGCTGATCTTCCTCAGCCTGCCGCATGTACCCTTGATAGAGTCCGTGGCAGCCACACTTTTCCGTTCGGCCTTAGGGAACATGATGCTTATGTCGCTGTCCTCAGGCGAGGGCGGTATGTTCTGCAGGACATTCGTGTTCCAGAACCGGTCAATCTCCGCTATGAGGAGACCGTAGAATGTGGCGTTGAACTCGATGTCCTTGTAGTCGAAATGGAGCCTCGGGAATCCGCTGAGCCATGCGACTGTCGCCTGCCCTATCCCCATTACGCCCATCTGGTACTGTACCTGGCAGTACCAGTACGACGGAATGTCTTCCTTGTCCACGGCCAGTGAGGTCGTCTTGATTTCCAGTATCCTTCTCTCGGACTTCTTCCTGACCGCCCCAGCCGGATAATACAGCCTGTCCGGCGACACCTGCAGATATCCCTTTGCCGTGTCACGGGCTATCCAGTCCCCTGCTGACGATGGTATGATGTATGCCCCGGTAGTATCGGCATACAGTCGTGCGACCGCGTCCTCAAGGGCGTGGCCCAGCATCATCGCCTCGTTCTCCGTCTTGGCCTCCTCCTGTCCGGTCTTTCTTCTCCACAGCCGGTATAGCGTGTCGAACCTGTTGACACGCATGATCGTCCCGGCCTCTGACGACCCTATGCCTTTCTTCCTCTCGTCAAGCCACTCCTCATGGCTCGACGGCCTTACTACAGTGTATCCCATGCCCGTCATGACCTTATGGCTTGAGGAAGCCTGTTTGACTGTTTCAGCAGCAGCGTGATGTTCTCCTCACTCAGGGTGTATTTGCTCGTTATCCTCCGGATGAGCTCATCGTTGGGGATGTCGAGCTTCATCGCCTGGGTGACACTCGGCAGCCATTTTACACTCTCGGGAGTAAGCTCGGGCTTCCCTGGAGATCTCGGCTGCTGTACCGGGACTTTTCCCTGTGAAGGAGAACCGTACTTGCTCGCGCCTGAGGCCCAGTATACATCCGCCGCCATGCCTAGTGACTTGCAGGCAACCGATATGGCATCCGTGTATGCCATCTTGAACGCCTCGTCGTTCAGTTCGCTACCGGTAGTCCTGATTGAGAGCAGCGTGCTTCCCCCTGTCCCGTGTATGGGCTTGCTCCATTCCCCTTCGTATTTGACATAAAGGTTTATGTCGACGAACGCCTTGGTCTCGCCGTCCGGCGCGGACTCCGTCCATTTGCGGATCACGTCAATATACCAGCCCTGCCCTGCCGGGCCGAATATTTCTGTCAATGTGGCGATTCGCCACATCGGGTTGATGTCGGATTTCCCCTTGAGCTTCCCCCCTTCTATTTTCCGCAGGGCCTCTTCCGGCGCTGTCCGCACCCGGTTGTAGATCTCCATGTTTTTGTTGTCCATAGCATCGATGGTTTTATGTTGAACTTGTTCATACCCGTCCGGCCGAAGCGGCGGACTTCTTTCCGCCTTCAAAAA
>JADILZ010000095.1 GCA_017695065.1 Candidatus Cryptobacteroides excrementipullorum | reverse complement strand
GGCAACACCGGCCCCTCAGCCGGCCGCCGCTCCTGCGCCGGCGGCTTCAGGTGCGGGCAAGGCCGTGACATCACCGCTCCCGGGAGTGATTGTCGAGATTTCCGTCAAAGTGGGAGACTCTGTCAAAGCAGGACAGCAGGTGGCTGTGCTTGAGGCCATGAAGATGGAGAATGCCATCGAAGCCGACCATGCAGGCACCGTCACTGCAATCCATGTGAACAAGGGTGATTCCGTCCTCGAAGGAGTCCCTATCGTGACCATAGGATAAAGGACATGCAAAGTGCATATCCCGGATTTTTCCGGGATATGCACTTGACAGGAAACCAGAAAGCCATTTTCCACATGGTTCCGGACACGGAGAAATCCGCAGTCAGGAGGAGTCATGCGGGGAATGGCTTTCTGGCTGAAAATACGCTGATAATAAGACCGGAAATACTGAAAATACGACTGTCGGATTGTTGGTATTTAGAATGATTTTATTTAAATTTGTCAGATATAATCCTCTGGACATGGAGGTCAGCCGCATACGGACATCAGATTTGTATGAATAATTAAATAACACTATATATGCAGGACAAATTGCAAGAGCTGACAGAAAAACTCTACAACGAGGGTCTGTCAAAAGGGAAACAGGAAGGTGAGGAGATACTCGCCAAGGCCCGGAAACAGGCCGAAGAGACAATAGCCAAGGCCAACGAAGAAGCCGAAGCCATAAAGGCCAGAGCGCAAAGGGAAGCCGAAGAACTGAAGACGAAGGTCACCGGTGACGTCAGGATGGCCGCGCTGCAGAGTCTCACAGCGACGAGGCAGTCCATCGAAAACGTCATAGTGACACAGATGACAGACAAGGACATAGCCTCCGCACTCGAGTCCGCGGACTACGTCAGGAAGATCATCGAGACAGTGGCAAAGTCATTCAACCCTGCCGGACAGGATCCCGAGGATATCGCACTGGTACTTCCTGAAAGCATGAAAAAGGATCTTGAACCTTTTGTGACAAAAGAACTTGCAAAAATTCTCAAGGCGGGAGTCACCGCCACGTTCTCCAAGAAAATATCCGGCGGATTCACCATCGGGCCAAAAGACGGAGGCTATTTCATCAGCTTTTCCGAAGAGACTTTCAAAGCATTGATAAGCGAATATCTGCGTCCGGCCACCAGGAAGCTTCTGTTTGGATAATTCATCTTATGGACAACTACTATTATATAGTCGCCGGCCTTCCCGTCATATCACATGACTGGAAACCGGGTGATGTCACTCCCGAATCCATCCGGGAGGAAATCATCGGGCAGTGCTCTTCAAGAGACCGCAAGACCATAGAGCTGCTGCTGGAGGGGTTTGTGGAGGAGAACCTTACCGCTGAATTCTACCGCAAGGCCCTTTCCTGCAAGAACAGGTTCATCCGGGAATATTTCCTTCTTGACCTGAATGTGAGGAACGCGAAAGTGAGATACCTGAACGAAGCCCTGGGCCGTGATCCGGAAAAGGATGTGGTCAGACTTTATGAAGACAGTCCGCAGGAAGAGTTCGAGGAGGCTCAGAAACTCGACGGGATACTTCACTGTACGGATATCCTTGAAAGGGAGCGCGGGATAGACGACCTGATGTGGGCCAGGATAGAAGAGATGACCATTTCCGACTATTTCGACCTCGAGGCCGTTCTCGGGTTCCTGGCGAGGCTGCACATTGTCGAAAGATGGTACCGCCTGGACGACAAGACGGGGCGCGAGATGTTCCGCAGGCTTGTGGATGAAGTGCGCGGGACATTCAAGGGTGTCCGATTCGATGCGAAATAAATCAAATAAAACACAGACATAATGAGCAAAACAACAGGAAAGGTTACGGGAATCGTTTCCAACCTCGTCACAGTCCAGACAGACGGACCGGTATCGCAGAACGAGATCTGCTATATCAGGATCGGTGACACCAGGCTGATGGCCGAGGTCATAAAGGTAAACGGAAAGAACGCCTCTGTACAGGTGTTCGAAAGCACCCGGGGACTGAAAAACGGCAACGAAGTGGAATTCGAGGACAGGATGCTCGAGGCGACCCTCGGGCCGGGTCTTCTGTCAAGCTGCTATGACGGTCTGCAGAATGACCTCACCACCATGACAGGGGTCTTCCTCAAAAGAGGCGAATACACCGACCCGCTGGACCATGAGAAGCTGTGGGATTTCACCCCGATAGCAAAACCCGGGGACAAGGTGTCCGCCGCTGACTGGCTCGGCGAAGTCAAGGAAGGCTGGCTGCCGCACAAGATAATGGTGCCGTTCTCTTTTGAAGGAGAATACACTGTCAAATCTGTAGTCCCGGCAGGACAATACAGGATAGACCAGACCGTAGCTGTCCTCACTGGAGAGGACGGGGAGGACGTCAATGTCACCATGACACAGAAATGGCCTGTCAAGGTCCCTGTAAAGGGCTACAGGGAAAAGCCGAGGCCGTCGAGGATCATGGAGACCGGAGTCCGCGTGATCGACACCCTCAACCCTATCGCGGAAGGAGGTACCGGGTTCATCCCTGGCCCGTTCGGGTGCGGCAAGACAGTGCTGCAGCACGCGATTGCAAAGCAGGGAGACGCAGAAGTGATAGTGATGGCGGCATGCGGCGAGCGTGCCAACGAGGTGGTGGAGATTTTCACGGAATTCCCTGAACTTATCGACCCGCATACGGGAAGGCACCTGATGGAAAGGACCACCATTATCTGCAACACGTCCAACATGCCTGTGGCGGCGCGTGAAGCATCGGTATATACGGCGATGACCATCTGCGAATACTACAGGGCGATGGGCCTCAAAGTCCTTCTTCTGGCAGACTCCACATCACGCTGGGCCCAGGCGCTCAGGGAGATGAGTAACCGAATGGAGGAGCTTCCGGGAGCGGATGCGTTCCCTGTGGACCTTTCAGCCATCATATCCAGCTTCTATGCACGTGCCGGAATGGTGGTCCTTAACAACGGGAAGACCGGGTCTGTCACCTTCATCGGTACCGTATCCCCGGCCGGAGGAAACCTGAAGGAGCCTGTCACTGAATCCACCATGAAAGCTGCAAGATGCTTCTACGCCCTCGAGCAGAACAGGGCTGACAAGAAAAGGTATCCGGCCGTCAACCCTATCGACTCATACTCCAAGTACCTCGAATACCCTGAAATCAGGCAGTACCTCTCGGAGACGGTGACCGAAGGATGGGTGGAGATGGTGGAAAAGACCAAGAACATCATACGCAGAGGAAAGGAGGCCAACGAGCAGATCAACATCCTGGGAGACGACGGCGTACCTATGAGCTACCACGAAATGTTCTGGAAATCAGAGCTTGTAGATTTCGTGATACTGCAGCAGGACGCATTCGACCCGGTGGACAGCGTGACCCCGATGGACAGGCAGAGATACATGCTCGAACTGGTGCTGGGCATCTGCGACAGGGAATTCACATTCGACGACTACGAGAAATGCCGCGACTACTTCAAGGAGCTCATCAACCTGCTAAGACAGATGAACTACTCTGAATTCAAGAGCGACAATTTCAACAAATTCCACGAACAACTCGATAATCTATTGAACAATGGCAACAACTAAGGCATTCCAAAAGACATATACCCAGCTTGAGGCCATCACCAAGGCCACCGTATCGCTGAAGGCCACGGGTGTCTCCAACGACGAGCTCGCCACAGTGAACGGGAAGCTGGCCCAGGTCGTGAAGACCAAGGGTGACATGGTCACACTCCAGGTGTTCTCCGGTACGGAAGGCATACCTACCGATGCCGAAGTATCGTTTCTCGGGGAGCCGCCCGTCCTGAAAGTCAGCGACCAGCTTGCCGGACGTTTTTTCAACGCCTACGGGCAGCCCATAGACGGGGGGCCTGAAATCGAAGGGGAAGAAAGGCAGATCGGAGGCCCGTCCGTAAACCCTTACAAGAGAAAGCAGCCTTCGCAGCTTATACCGACGGGAATCGCCGGGATAGACCTGAACAACACATTGGTCTCCGGGCAGAAGATCCCTTTCTTTGCCGATCCTGACCAGCCGTACAACAATGTCATGGCACAGGTGGCCCTGAGGGCCGACGTGGACAAGATTATCCTCGGAGGCATGGGACTCTCGAACGATGACTACCTTTACTTCAGGCATGAGTTCGAGTCCGCGGGCGCACTGGAGAAGATCATCAGCTTCGTGAACACCACAGAGCAGCCTCCTGTCGAAAGGCTCCTCATACCGGACATGGCGCTTACGGCCGCGGAATATTTCGCGGTGGACAAGAACGAGAAAGTGCTTGTGCTTCTTACGGACATGACCCTGTATGCCGACGCCCTCAGCATCGTGAGCAACCGTATGGACCAGATTCCGTCAAAGGACTCGATGCCAGGTTCCCTGTATTCAGACCTCGCGAAAATCTACGAAAAGGCCGTGCAGCTTCCTGACGGCGGGTCCATCACCATCATTGCAGTGACAACACTCAACGACGGGGACATCACACACGCAATACCTGACAACACAGGATATATCACCGAAGGCCAGCTGTACCTTCGTGCGGACCCTGATTCAGGAAAGATCATTATCGACCCGTTCCGCTCGCTTTCCCGACTCAAGCAGCTCGTTATCGGAAAGCAGACGCGTGAAGACCACAGCCAGGTGATGAACGCCGCCGTGCGTCTCTACGCAGATGCCCAGAATGCCAAGACGAAGCTGGAGAACGGGTTCGACCTTAGCGACTACGACCTCAGGTGCCTCGACTACGCCAAGGAGTACGCCACAAGGCTGCTTGCCATCGACGTGAACATAAAAATCGACGAAATGCTTGACACGGCATGGGAGCTGTTCGCCAAGTACTTCTCGAAAGCCGAGACAGGTATCAAGCAAGTGTTCATCGACAAATACTGGCCTGTCAAGTAGGACGACTTTTCAGGTTATTTTTGGCGAGAGCAAGGAATCGTCAAAAAGAAACAAAAAGATATAGAATGGCAATAAAATTCCAATATAACAAAACAGCACTGACCGCCCTCGGCAAACAGCTCAAGATGCGGCAGAACGCACTCCCTACCCTTAAGAACAAGGAGTCCGCCCTGCGTCTTGAAGTAAGGAAAGCCAAGGCCACGTCTCAGAAGCTTATTGAAGACCTTGATGCCTCACTGAAACGCTATGACTACCTTGCGGCCCTGTGGAACGAATTCCAGCCCGGACTCATATCCATAAAGGACATAGACCTGGTGACAGTGAAAGTGGCAGGAGTGAAGACCCCGGAGCTGAGAAGCATTGATTATGAAATAAATGAATTCAATGCTTTCACCAAGCCTGCGTGGTTTGCCGACGGGGTGTCCATATTGAAAGACCTTTCCAGGCTCGGCATAGAATCCGAAGTATTCATGGAAAAAAGCCGGATACTGGATTTCCAGAGGAAAAAGACAACGCAGAAGGTGAACCTCTACGAAAAGGTGCAGATTCCCGGATACCAGGAAGCCATCAGAAAGATCAAGAGATATATGGAAGACGAGGAAAACCTCAGCAAGGCGGCATCAAAGATAGTCAAGCAGAGGCATGAAATGGAAGAAGAGGAGGAAACGGCATGATCGAGAAAATGACCAAATATTCATTCATCCTTCTGAGCAGCGACACGGAAGAGTTCCTGCTGCAGCTCCAGAGTACAGGGATGATGGACATCACCCGTTCACGGAAACCCGTGGACGAGAAATCCTCCGCTCTGCTGGGCAGGATCACGGACTGCAGGGACACTGAAGGTTTCCTGAAGAAGTCGGACTTCGCCAAGGACCCTGACATCAGCGGAATCCAGGCCGCGGCACAGTCGGCAGAGCTTCCTGACACTGACCCTGTACGCTTCGTAAGGGAACAGAAAGAAAAGCTCGAGTCGATCGCAAGTGCCATAGCCACAGAGAAATCCAGGATGAAGGAGTACGCTCCGTGGGGCGACTTCTACAAGAGCTCTCTTGACAAGACCGCCTCGGAAGCAGGATGTGAAATACATTTCTTCACTGTATCCGAAAAGGGATTCGACAGCACCTGGGGGCAGGAATACCCCATGCAGGTCATCAGCCGGGACGGCAAGAATGTATGGTTTGTGACAGTAGTCCCGAAAGGAGGGACTGTGACTCTGCCGGCGAAGGAGCTGCCTGCCCCTGCATACTCCGCCAGGGAGGCAGAAGCCAGGGCGGAGGCCCTCAGGGCAGAGGCCGTGGCCGTAAAAGGGGCCATACTCAAGGCAAGGGAATACATTCCGCGTCTTGAGGAAGAGAGCATCAGCCGCGCGGACGAGCTCGACCTCTACCTTGCAGACGCCGCTGCGGTCACCGCTGCCGAGAATGCCGTGACACTTTTTGTCGGCTTTGCCCCGACAAAAGATGACGAGCGGATTTCGGAAGCCCTGGACACGATGGACGCATACTGGTTCAAGGAGGAAGCAACCAAAGACGACAACCCTCCTATCAAGCTGAGGAACAACAGGTTCACACGTCAGTTCGAAGTGCTTACCGGAATGTACGGCATGCCCGTATATGACGAGTTCGATCCGACCCCCATCCTGGCGCCGTTCTTCCTTCTGTTTTTCGCGATGTGTCTTGGAGATGCCGGCTACGGGATAGTCCTTGTCATTGCCGCTCTGCTGTTCAAGTACAAGATGCCTGACAGCAGCTTCGGGAAAATGTGGTCTCTCATCATGACACTTGGAATCGGGACGATGGTCATCGGGACTGTCCTCGGCACTTTCTTCGGCGTGAGCCTCTCCGAAGCAGCATGGGTTCCGGAGGGTCTGAAGAAATGCATGATCACCGGCAACATCGCCGGTTTCCCTGCCCAGATGGTCCTCTCCGTGGCGATAGGTGTGGTACATATCTGCCTTGCCCTGACAGTCAAGGCAGTATGCTATACGAAAAGATTCGGCATCAAGAGCACGGTCAGCAACTGGGGCTGGCTCACACTGATCATAGGCGGCATCACCATCGGGGCAATGGCCCTGCTGGATGTCATGTCATCTGATGTGACCAGGATTGCCATCATAGTCATAGGAATAATCAGCGGACTCGCCATTTACATTTTCAACACTCCCGGACGCAACCCCCTGGTCAACATAGGGTCCGGGCTGTGGGACACATACAACATGGCGACAGGTCTGCTCAGCGATGTGCTCAGCTATCTGAGGCTCTATGCGCTCGGCCTTGCAGGAGGCATGCTCGGATCGGCATTCAACACTATCGCAGGAATAGTATTCGAAGGATGCGGAATCCCGGGACTCAACTGGATATTCTTCATCCTGGTGCTTCTTCTGGGCCACACATTGAACATAGCTATGTCATGCCTGGGTGCATTCGTACATCCGCTGCGACTCACGTTCCTCGAATATTTCAAGAATTCGGGATATGAAGGCAGAGGACAGGCATACAGACCGCTTGCAACACAGGAAACAAATAAATAACAATAAAAACAAATCTTAAAATTATGAACTTAATTCTTGGTTATCTCGGGCTGGGCCTTCTGTTCGCCCTCGCCGCTATCGGAAGCTGTATCGGTACTGCCATTGCAGGTAATGCAGCGGAAGGTGCATTGAAAAAGAATTCAGAAAAGTCGTCATCTTACATGATCCTTTCAGCCGTACCTGCTTCCCAGGGTATCTACGGTTTCGCAGGATTCTTCGTATGGATGCTTTTCGTAGAGGATTTCGCGGCCAACGGTGCAATGCTTTTCGGAGTCGGAGCCACAGCCGGCCTTGTATGTATGTTCTCTGCGATTCGCCAAGGCCAGATCTGCGCCAACGGTATCACCAACATCTCCCAGGGACACGATGTCATGACCAACACACTGATCTACGCGGCCCTTCCGGAGTTCTTCGCAATCCTCGCCCTCGTGTGCTCGCTGCTTATGGTAATGCTCTAACAGCTAGGCAATAAGCATCCGACAAAGTATAAACTGACAGCCGCCACTACCGGGATTCTGCCTGGTAATGGCGGCTGTCAGTTTATAATGGCGGATATCCTAAAGAGGATCCAGGGCGCTACTCGTAGACAAACTCGAATTCGTCCACGTACATCACGCTGCCTTCACCTCCGGTGAAATAATCACCCTTGTAGCTTGAGCAGGCGACCACTACAGCATATTTCGGAGTAGCGTCGGTACGGCGGTAGGTCAATGGCAGAGTGAACTCCTTATACTGGCCGGCGGTATCCTCATCGCTCTCTATCTTACCGTACGCGATGATATGCTCGTCATTCTCCTGGTCAACAAAGACATTGTCTGTAGTGTTTATCATGAACGGGCCCTCCCAGTCTGTCAGCATCACGAGGATCTGGCAGTTGTCCATGGTATTCTCCAGAGACTCGTACGGAGCCTTGACCTTGTTTATAAGCCGTGGAGCATAAGAATAATAGCCTTTCAGAGCGGAAGGCCTCGCAGTAAACGGCGTACCCCAGTAGAGTTCCGCGCCAAGACCGTTTATCCTGCCGAACCTGCCAGTGAATATGTTCCCGGCCGCAAAAGCTATAAGTGCATTCTTGCTTTCAAGCCTTGCAGACCGCTTTCCGTCTCCCTGGCCGGCCTCGCACACAAAGTCACTTGGAGTAGTCAGGGAACCGACGAAGGAACCGGCTCCAGGATTGGCCGTACCCCACACTTCTGTCGCCGCGTTAAGATTCGGATACCAGATTTCACGCGATCCCGAGGTGTCGGAATACCAGTCGTCAAAATCCATATTCTCTATCTGGTCAGGTGTCCCGGTAGTGAAATCCACAGACTCCCCTTCCGTACTGTCAAGGACCAGGCGCACTGAATATGCGGTACCCTCCTGAAGGCCTGTTATGGACTTGGTCACAGTAATTCCGTCAACATCGGAAGACTCCACAGCAACATCCGTCCATGAACTGTCAGACTGTTTCCTGTACTGCAGCACAGGCAGCTGGCTACCGTCAGAAGATGCAAACTCGGCCGTAATGTCGGCATGGTAGCACCATGCGTCGGCCGAAAGCACCGAAGGAGAGACGTTGCGCTGCGCCACGGTAAGGGTCCACGTGTCCGAGACTCCTCCTGTCTCCACCCTGAACGTATTGGCGGAAGAGCAGTCGATGGTCATAGGGAAAGTACATTCCTCGGCGGAACTTCCGTGATATATCTTAGAGCCCTCGATACCGAGTTTCATGGCAGTGATACGTACACTCGAAAGGTCCTGATACTGAGTCACATTGACCGAGACAGTCCTGTTCTCGAGATCGAACACGGCATCATCAGCCTGGTTATCGCAGCGGACATACCTCTCGACCGGCATGTTTGCGGATATCGTCCATTCATAGTCCTGGTATGTACTGATGATCACCGTTACCGGAGAAGAGAGGTCAATGGTGTTCCCGACAGCGATGGCAGGGTCTTCGCATCTCGCCCCTTCCGAAATGCTGAACGAGGTGATTTCAAGTGCGGTTATATCTGCAGTCTCACTCAGCTCGATTGACACGGTCCTGCCAGTGGCATCTATTTCCGAAGCCAGCTGTCCCTGGACCTCAAAAGCTGTTATATTGCCATATACCCTCGGATATGACATGTCATTCTCGATCAGGCAGGACGAGAGAAGACATACCGGCAGCATGCCGGCAACAAATTTCATGAATCCCATATTGTATGTCCTCCGGATTATTTTTCTGCGGTCTTCTTCACCCTGTGGTCACCCGTCGGGATATAGAATGAAAGACCGAAACCTATTGAAAAAATGTTGAGTTTGAAATTGGCGCCGCTCTGCTCCATCTCACTGTGTTCCACCTGGTTGGTGGTCTGTACCACTTTCTGGTAGTTGAATCCGAGAAGGCCGACAGAGACCTCCAGGGCAACTTCATTGGTCACGAAAGCGCAGAGACCCGGAACAAGGCCCAGCTCGAAATTGTATATGTCCTGGTAGGTACCGAACTTGTCCCCCTCATCCAGCTTGTAGCTTTCACCCTGTCCGTATCCTCCGGTCGCACGTATCTCGGTGAACATTGCGAAACGTTTGCTGTTGGCAAAAGGCAGGTAGTTCCTGAGAGTGAGAGACCCCGTATATGACTGCTTGAAATAGTTGAAATCCTTGACATCGAACCCGAGGTCGTCCGACAGGGAGAGGCTCAGGTTGCCCACGCCGAGTGAGGAGCGGTCATAGTCGAAGCGGACTCCCACGGACAGGTTGTCCTTTATGAAATATGAAACATACGGAGAGATTCCGAATGAGAGCATGTTGCCGTGGATATCCCCGAGAAGGTTGAATAGCATGGAATAGCCGGAGTCAGCCGCACCGTTTCCGATGCTGTAGTTGTTGTAGGAGAAAGAAACACCTGCACCGACTGTCCCCTGCGGGATAAATACTGAATTCTGTCGTCCGATACCCCTGTCGAAAGGCTCGACAGTCTTCTTTTCTTTTGCATAGGCGCATAGATGGGCAGAAGCAAGGACTGCCACCAGGACGCTTAGTACGATAGACCTTTTCATGCTATCTGATTAAATTAGACTTAAATACGGTTAAGAACCAAATGGCCCAACCTTGCAAAGTTATGACATTATGAGATTAAATGCAATTTATAATCGGAAATTTTAGTACTTTTGCAGAAATTTGGCTTTTAAAATTCGAGGTTTCCCATATGGCTGACGAGACAGTGAAATATACCGGTGACAATATCAAGACATTGGAGTGGAACGAGCATATCCGCAAAAGGGCGGGGATGTATATCGGAAGACTCGGGAACGGGGACAACCCGGGAGACGGTATATATGTACTCCTGAAAGAGGTAATCGACAATTCAATCGATGAATTCACCATGGGCTACGGAAAGTCCATAAATATCAGCATTGAAGGCAAGGTGGTCACTGTCAGGGACTTCGGGCGAGGCATCCCTCTCGACAAAGTGGTGGATGTGGTCAGCAAGCTGAATACGGGCGGAAAATTCGACGATGCGGCCTTCAAGAAGTCGGTAGGTCTTAACGGCGTGGGTACCAAGGCAGTCAACGCCCTTTCATCATCATTCTACGTGGAGTCCTTCAGAGACGGGGAAAGTTCTTTCGCGTCATTCTCAAGAGGAGAGTTGCAGGAGTCCGGAAGAAGGGAGGCGAAGGAGAAGAACGGGACGCTTGTGAGGTTCACCCCGGACGAGGAGATGTTCGGCGATTTCGCCTACAACATGGAGTATGTCGAATCCCTCGTAAAGAACTACGCATACCTGAAAAAAGGGCTGACACTGAATGTGAACGGCACTTCATTCAACTCAAAGAACGGACTGCTTGACCTTGTCAACGACAGCATGTCGGAGCAGCCTCTGTATCCGCCCATACATCTTGAAGGGGAAGACATCGAGATCGTCCTGACACACGGCAACAGCTACGGGGAGAATATCGTTTCTTTCGTGAACGGGCAGAACACCAGGGACGGAGGCACCCACCTGGCGGCTTTCAGGGAGGCAGTGGCCAAGACAGTCAAGGAGTTCTTCAAGAAGGACTATGCCCCAGAGGATATCCGCCAGGGGATAGTGGGGGCAGTGAGCATCCAGATACAGGAGCCGCACTTCGAGTCCCAGACCAAGATCAAGCTCGGGTCCACCTACATGTGGGAAAAGACCATAAAGGAGGAGGACGGATCCCTTCGCACGGACAGGGGGCCTACCATAAGGACATTCATCAATGATTTCATAAAGACCAACCTGGACAACTACCTCCATATCCACAAGGATGTCGCCACCGCGATGCAAGAGAAGATAGTGGCATCCGAGCAGGAGAGGAAGGAGATTTCAGGGATACAGAAAAAGACCAAGGAAAGAAGCAGGCGCACAAGCGTTTACAACAAAAAGCTGCGCGACTGCCGGATACATTACAACGACAAGCTTCCTGCCAGCCGCCAGGAGCTCGCCGAGCAGAGCAGCATCTTCATCACGGAGGGAGACTCAGCAAGCGGGACCATCACCAAGGCCAGGAACGCCGAGACCCAGGCCGTGTTCAGCCTCAGGGGAAAGCCTATCAACTGCTACAAGGAAAGCCGCAAGAAAGTGGCCGAGAACGAAGAACTTAACCTTCTCATCGCAGCGCTGGGTGTAGAAGAGGACATGGCAGACCTCCGGTACAACAACATCATCGTCGCCACAGATGCCGATGACGACGGAATGCACATCCGCATGCTGGTCGTGACATTCCTTCTGAAATACTACCCAGAGCTCGTCAGACGCGGACATGTCCACATCCTCCAGACACCTCTCTTCAGGGTAAGGAACAAGAAGGAGACTCGCTACTGCTATAGCAGCGAGGAAAAGGAAGCCGCCATCAAAGCCCTGAAGAACAGCGTGGAAATCACCAGGTTCAAAGGTCTGGGGGAAATATCGTCAGACGAGTTTGAAAAATTCATCGGTGAAGACATGAGACTGGACCTTGTCCAGCTGAGCGACGAGGAATCCATATCGGAACTCATGGAGTTCTACATGGGGGCCAACACAATCGACAGACAGAACTTCATCCGCCAGAACCTCCGTTCGGAAGAGGAACTGGAGGACGTTAATATTTGATTTTATGTGGAGAAAATTCTGCGGATTCCTACTGAGGGCCATGGGCTGGACAGCTGTCGAGCCACCGGTGCCTGAAGACAAATGCATTATCCTGGGTGTTCCGCACACCTCGATGTGGGATTTTGTAGTTTCATACCTTTACTATACATCTGTAGGTGGAAAGGCACATGTGATGATAGCCAAGGAGTTTTTCTGGTGGCCTCTCGGAGCCATACTCAGGGCGCTGGGAGCCGTCCCTGTGGACAGGAAGAGCCCTACATCTCTGATGGTCAGCCTGATACATGAGATGAACAAAGCCAGCAAGCTGCACCTTGCAATAGCCCCGGAAGGCACACGCAAGGCAGTGAAAAGGTGGAAGACCGGATTCCACACCATCGCCAGGGAATGTAACATCCCGGTATATCTCGGATATTTCGACTGGAAGACAAAGCGCGTCGGCAGGGGTCACAGGTTCGAGATAACGGACGACGCAAAGGCCGACATGCAGCGCATCCAGGAGATATACGAGCAGATGCACATGGAAGGAAAGCACAAGGAGTGGTACGTAACCCACTGACGCTCCACGGCATCCGATTTTTCAGCCTTTTCATTGGAGTCTTCTCTGGAATAGGAGTTGCAGGGAAGGACTTTCTGTAACCATCAGTACCGGAAATGAATTTTGTAGTAAAGAAAATACTGAAGCTGAGAGAGAAATACATAGATACTCTCGCGAAACTGTACGAATACTCGACCGCAATCTACGAACACAACAGGCTGTCCCAGATGCTTGACTCCGATATGGGATACACATACGGAAGCTTCAAGCGGAAATGCGACGAACTGTCCCACCTGCTTTCAAGATACGGCATAGGTGCAGGAGACAAGGTGGCGATCCTTTCCCAGAACATGCCCAACTGGACTGTGGCCATGTTCTCGCTGGTCCCGTTCGGAAGGATCTCGATACCTATCCTTCCCGATTCGTCCGAAAATGAAGTGACCAACATCCTGAACCACTCCGGGAGCAAGGCCATTTTCATATCCAGAAGGCTCATGCCGAAGCTCAGCAAGGAATGCATGGACAAGATGGTCCTGGTAATAGACATCGAGACATTCGAGACGATAAAAAGGAATGACGATGCATTCACATGCGACGGCAAGACATCACAGCCGCTTCCGGATGATCTGGCCACCATCATCTACACATCAGGCACAACAGGCAATGCCAAGGGAGTCATGCTTAGCCACAGGAACCTGTGCTCGAATATCGTCGCTTCCCTGCACGCACACAAATGCACGGAGAAGGATGTCTGGCTCTCCATCCTGCCGATGGCTCATACATACG
This sequence comes from Candidatus Cryptobacteroides excrementipullorum, assembly GCA_017695065.1. Taxonomy (GTDB): domain Bacteria; phylum Bacteroidota; class Bacteroidia; order Bacteroidales; family UBA932; genus Cryptobacteroides; species Cryptobacteroides excrementipullorum. Next base: position 24,075 of record JADILZ010000095.1, on the reverse strand, counting down.
AGCTGAGCATCGGTGTCCTCTACCCTATTTTCTGCGGTGCTTGCGTCTACTACATCCAGAAACCGCCTACACCGACAGTGCTTCTCTCGGCCATGAAGACAGTCAGGCCAACAGTGATGCTTTCAGTCCCTCTCATCATCGAGAAAATCTACCGCAACAGCGTGATACCGACCATCCGGCGCAGCCGTGTCCTCACATGGATGAGAGCACATACGCCGGCTCTGCTATACCGCCTGATAGGCATGAAGCTGAAAGGCACTTTCGGAGGAAGGCTCAAATTCTTCGGCATAGGAGGCTCCAAGCTTGACACCAAGGTGGAGGAATTCCTGAAGAAAGCCAGGTTCCCTTATGCCATAGGCTACGGACTTACGGAGACCGCGCCGCTCATCTGCAACGCAGGGGTCAAATATACCAAGCCTGGTTCTACAGGAGTGGCTGCATACGGGGTTACAGTCAAGCTGATAGACGTGAACCCGGATACAGGTGAAGGCGAGATTGTCTGCAAAGGCAACAACGTGATGCTCGGATACTACAAGGACCCGGCAAGGACACGCTCCGTCTTCACCGATGACGGATGGTTCAGGACCAATGACCTGGCCACTGTGGACGAAAAGGGACGCTACTACATCAAAGGAAGGCTCAACAACATGATTCTCGGCCCTTCCGGAGAAAACATATACCCTGAAGAAATTGAGAACGTCATCAACAACATGGATGAAGTCAACGAATCCATAGTGGTGGAAAGGGACGGGAGGCTCGTGGCCCTGGTACAGTTCAACGACAATATAATCAACTGGAACCAGGAAGGCGAAGACCAGTTCTTCGAGAAGCTCGAAGCACGCAAGAAAGCCATTATGAGCTACGTGAACAAACACGTCAACAAGTTTTCCAAGATCAATGACGTGGAAGTCATGAAAGAGCCTTTTGAAAAGACCGCCACACAGAAAATCAGGAGATTCAAATACAAGAAGGCAAAGGATGAATCCCAGGACAGGCAGGACGTGCCTGAACAGGACAAGGAATCCGGAAACGGAAGCGCATCATAATCACACATCAGATAACATTATAAAAACGGGGAGGCAGCCCTTTCGGCCAAGCCTCCCCGTTTTTCATATCTTCTGATCAGCTGAATGACTATTCCTCCGGTACAACATCGAACTTTACTGTTCCCTTGATGTCCTTATAGCATTTGACTGATGCCTCGTAAGTACCTGTTTCCTTTACGGAGTCAGATACGATGGTGATGTCTTTCTTGTCAACATTGAGCCCTGCAGCAACAAGTGCGTCTGCTATCTGGGCTGTAGTAACGGAACCGTATATCTTTCCGCTCTCGCTGACCTTCACAGCCACCTTTACTGAAACTTCTGCGAGCTTTGCTGCAAGTGCCTCTGCATCTGAACGGAGCTTGGCCTCCTTGTGTGCACGCTGGCGGATGTTCTCGGCAAGGACCTTCTTTGCAGAAGGAGTGGCGAAGATAGCCAGGCCCTGAGGGATAAGATAGTTGACAGCATATCCTGTCTTTACATTGACGATATCGTCTGCATGACCGAGATTGGCCACATCCTTTTTAAGTATGATTTCCATATAGCTGTCCTCCTATTTCAAAAGATCGGTTACATATGGGAGAAGGGCAAGATGCCTTGCGCGCTTTACAGCCTGAGCCACTTTCCTCTGGAACTTGAGTGAAGTACCGGTAAGACGGCGAGGAAGGATTTTTCCCTGCTCGTTAAGGAACTTCTTGAGGAACTCAGCATCCTTGTAATCGACATACTTGATACCCGCTTTCTTGAAACGGCAGTATTTCTTCCTCTTCACCTCTACTGTAGGAGGGTTGAGATAGCGTATTTCATTGTTCTGTGCCATGATTCTTACTCCTTGTCTTTGTTCTGTTTGTTTGCTCTTCTCTTCTCAGCATAAGCTACCGCATGCTTGTCCATCGCGAATGTGAGGAAACGGATTATCCTCTCGTCACGGCGATACTGTGTCTCAAGGACATCGATAAAGCTGGAATCAGCCTTGAACTCGATAAGATAATAAAAACCAGTGGTCTTCTTCTGGATAGGGTAAGCGAGCTGCTTCAGACCCCAGTCCTCCTCGTACACCACCTCACCGCCATTGTCCTTGATGAGGCTGACGTACTTAGCAACCGCTTCCTTCATCTGGGCCTCAGACAAAACGGGAGTTGCAATGAAAACGGTTTCGTACTGTTTGATCATTTTACTTGTAATTAATTGTTTTATTTATAAATACAGCCCTTTTACGGAAATGATTTCCCGAAAAGGGCTGCAAATATAATGATAATTCCTTTATTATCCAAATAAATTCATCCTCAGGCATAAGGAGTCACTTTATCCTGTACGGCGGATTCTCATACAGGACATATTTCCGTGCCTTCCTGATCCATTTCTGTTCCTCGACCTTCATGTGCTCCTTGACATCGTCAGAAGAGACTTCACCGAGCACATATCCGGCAAGGACCTGGTCGGCGAGCCTGGCCCTGAACCCGTCATCAAACGCGAATTCGGGATACCTCTCACGGAAATGCCTCATCAGCTGAAGGGTATGCATGAGAGAGTGGTATTCCACACCCGGCTCAAGGATAATCTGGTATCCGGAACACCTCCTCCCGGAATACATCCCGCATGCCGGAGTGAAGGAACATGGCCTCATGAGGACTCCGGAAGGGAGAGGAAGCGCGTCATACCTGTCAGGGCGGACAAACGGAGCGCCTATATACTCATACGGACGGACAGTCCCAATGCCCGGAGTGATATTGGTATTGTTCCACAGGCCTCCCCCGCTGTACATGTCACAGGTGAAAAGACCTGGTATGTCAGAGGCCGGGGCGATGGTCCACGGCATGAGGCTCTTCCCGGTCCCGGATGTAAGGGCGGAGATTACGTGGAGAGGGAACCTTGCCCCTATCTCATTATGGTACAGGTTGGCAAGCTCCCCGAGTGTAAGCCCGTGCCTGTGAGCCACCTTGGGAACATATGGCTCTGTCTCCCCGACCGGCATGGTACCTTCCACCGCACGGCCGGCAGGATTGACATGGTCCACTATATAAAGTGACGGGGCACTGTCCCCGCACTCCTTCATTACCGACATCAACCGGAACACATCCCTGGTATAATTGAAGTACCTGGCTCCGGCATCCTGTATTTCCACCACCACGGCACCGAGACCGGAAAGCTCTTCCGCGGAAAATTCTATGTGGTCCGCTTCCGGCGCCAGCTCGGAGCCGCAGGGAGAGAAAATGCGGGAGAGGTTGCCCCTTTCCCGGAAAAGGTCGTATATGTACCTGCCCTTTTCCGCATCCCAGCTGCTCTGTGTGCAGAAACAGCCGACAAGTCCCTCGGTGAGAGACTTGTCAAGCTGGTCTTCCAAAGGTGTTGTCCTGAATGAAAACATACCGGTCAGACTATTGCAGCATGAGCTACTTCCCGATGATGCCTTCGGCAATCGAGATGATCTCCTCGGCCAGTTTCCCGGCGCCTGCCGCATCGGGAGCCTCAGCATATATCCTGATGATAGGCTCCGTGTTGGACTTTCTCAGATGCACCCACTTGCGGTCAGCCTCGAACGAGATCTTCACACCGTCGATGTCATTGACATTCTCTGAGGAATAGATCTCCTTCATCCTGTCCAGAATCTTGTCTATCAAAGCCTTGTCAGAAAGCTGTATCTTGTTCTTGGCGATAGTGTACTGCGGATAGGTCTTCTGGAGCTCCGACACCTTGCACTTCCTGTACGCGAGGTTGGTAAGGAAAAGTGCGATGCCCACCATCGCGTCCCTGCCGTAGTGGAGAGCAGGATAAATCACTCCCCCGTTGCCTTCTCCCCCGATCAGGGCGCCGCACTCCTTCATCCTTGCAGTGACATTGACCTCCCCGACAGCTGCAGAGAAATATTCGCCGCCGTATCTTTCTGTCACATCCCTCAAAGCCCTGGATGAAGACAGGTTGGACACAGTGCAGAATGAATACGGGGCACAGACATCCTCAAGAGACTTTCCGGTCTTCTCAGCCGTTTCATACGCACGAGAAAGAAGATAGTCGGCAACGCTCACCAGGGTGTACTCCTCCCCGAAAGGAGACCCGTCCTCACACATCAGGGCAAGGCGGTCCACATCCGGATCCACTGAAATCCCCAGGTCCGCACGGTTGGCCACGACTGCCTCGGAAAGTCCGGTAAGGTTGGAAGGAAGAGGCTCCGGATTGTGGGCGAAATTACCGTCCGGAGTACAGTTGAGCTCGACGCACTCCACACCGAGACGCTTCAGAAGCCTCGGCATGATGATTCCGCCGACGGAGTTGACAGCATCAAGCACGACCTTGAAACCGGCTTTTCTCACTGCCTCGGCATCCACTGCGTCCAACGCGAGAACCGCGTCTATGTGCCTGTCCGTGAAATCCTCCTCGACCACACTTCCGAGCTCCTCCACCGGAGCGAAGTCAAATGACTCGCTGTCAGCACATTCCAGTATCGCAGCTCCTTCTTCTGCACTGAGGAACTCGCCTTTTTCGTTAAGAAGCTTTAGGGCGTTCCACTGCTTGGGGTTGTGAGAAGCGGTAAGGATGATACCGCCGTCAGCCTTTTCGAAAACCACAGCCATCTCAGTGGTCGGAGTGGAAGCGAAGCCGGCCTTGACTACATCCACACCGCATGCTATAAGGGTCCCGCACACTATGTTTTCCACCATCTCTCCTGAAATCCTGGCATCCCTGCCCACGACCACACGGTATCTCCCGCCTTCCGGCTTCGGCCTGCGCTCACGCAGCTTTACACAGTATGCGTATGTGAATTTGACGATATCAACAGGGGTGAGGGCCTCTCCCGGAGTCCCGCCTATCGTTCCCCTGATCCCTGAAATAGATTTGATCAGTGTCATTTTTATATACGATTAATTATAAGTCAATCACGGAAATCGATACAATCGAACAAAAATAAGACAAAGCGGATGTTTTTACAAATTTTATAGTACTTTTGCAGCCGTTTTGTCAAATCAACGTCAATGAAAGCAATCTGGACAATACTTCTGCTCATCACATCAAATGTATTCATGACATTTGCATGGTACGGGCATCTAAAGCTCCAGGAAATGAAGATTTCCTCAAGCTGGCCTCTCATCTTCGTCATTCTGTTCTCGTGGGGAGTGGCATTTTTCGAGTACTGCGCCCAAGTGCCGGCAAACAGGATAGGGTTCAACGGCAACGGCGGGCCATTCTCCCTCATGCAGCTGAAAGTGATACAGGAGGTCATCTCCCTCACCGTCTTCACTGTAATAGTGACGCTGATGTTCAAGGGACAGGGGCTCCAGTGGAACCATCTCGCAGCCTTCATCTGCCTGATTCTGGCCGTGTTCTTCGTATTCCTGAAATGACGCGGAGATACGGAGGAAGAAAAATTTTTTCAAGATTTGTGAAAAAAAATTTGGAGACAATAAAAAAACATCCTATTTTTGCAGTCCCAAAAACAAAAAATGCTCGGCTCGTATAACGGTTAGTACTCAAGATTCTCAATCTTGCAATCGGAGTTCGATTCTCCGGCCGAGTACCAGAAAAAAATAACGACCTGAAATTCAGGTCGTTATTTTTTTTGTAGAACCGAATGAAGAACCAGGCTAAAATTGTGTATCACCCTGAAGAAACGGGGTTTCACCGGGAATTCATCTGGATGAAGACTCTTTCCAAAGCCGGATGATATCATCACGGATAAGGCAGGCCGCCGGAGAAAGTACAGTACCATGGTCGAACCCCTCAAGCTGGTACAGTTCCACCGGATGCCCGAGGTTCTTCAGGAGCACATAAAGGATGAGATTCTCCTCATAGCGCGAAAGCATCTCGAGATCATCATCCCCGGTAATGAGCATGACAGGAGCACCGTCCTTCCTGACGTTGTTTGACGGAGCGAGACTGTCTATCACAGGCAGATTGCGCGGAAGCCCCCTCTCAGCCCTGATGGCGTAATGTGTAAAAGTCTGGCCGCTTACCGGATAAGCCTTCACAATACGGTCTGCGTCAGCCCCGCATGCAGCCATATATCCCTTCGCCAAAGTGACCATGAGCGCAAGATAGCCACCGGCAGAATGACCTCCGACATATACCTGGTCAGGCGATCCGCCGTACCCGGCGATATGTTCCATGACCCATGCCACGGACTGTGCGGCATCCTCTATATAAGAAGGGCAGAGGGCCTTCGGTGAAAGCCTGTAATTCGCATCAACGACCGCGAAACCGCGGCCCCTGAACTCGTCGAGCAGGGATTTGGAGCCGCCCTCAAGCCCGCCTCCGTGAAACCACACCAAGGTAGCGAAGCCATCGGTATCCTCCGGATAATAAATATCAAGCCTGCACCTTTCCCTGCGATATTCATCAGTCTCGTCTTCAGGCACATAACTGATATCCTTGATGTGTCTGTAACCCTTTTCCGCATCGGAGGCGAAAAGGACAACCGGAAGGCAAACTGAAACGATGAAAGCCAGGATCACTCCAGCGGACCTGGCAGGACCAAAATTGCGTATCATATCTTAAACTGCTTTAAATCATTGTGCTATGACCACACAGGACGGCATGTCTTCCTTGAAGCGCAGCCTGTCTCCTGAAAACGAGAGCTTCCCCGTTACGGCATCGATGGAATAGACCTCGACAGACCTGTCATTTCTGCACGCGACGAGCATATAGGCACCGTCAGGCGTCACGGCGAAATTTCTCGGATGCTTCCCCGTCCTGCAGTACCCGCTGCGTGTCACCTTCCCGTCATCGGAGACCGAGAACACGGAAATCCCGTCATTCCTGTCCCTGTGCGAAGTATAGATGAAGCGTCCGGACGGATGGAGATGGATGTCTGCGCTGGCTGCCCCTCCTGCTTCATCGGCGACCATGCGGGCCTCCTGGTATATGTCCGGAGTCCCGTCCTCCCCTGCCCTGTAGCCGAAAACGAGGAGCTCCCCGGAAAGTTCCGTGAGACAATAGATACTTTTCCGCAGGGTGTCAATCTCCATGTGCCGGGGACCGCTCCCCTCCCCGCAAAGGATGTCAAGCTCCGGATGGCATACCAAAGTGTCTCCGGAGAGGCTCATGACACGTATTCTGTCTGCCCCGAGGTCAGAGGCCAGGAGCCATCTTGACAGCTCCGTCCCTTTACCTTCACCTGAATAAGACGGCACGGGCAGGAACTTGAGCTGATGTATATGGGAAGACTCCTGACGTCCCCGCACAGGACCTGAACCGCTGAAATCCAGGCACTGTATCCTGCCACCGACGGAGCCGTCCGCATTGACACGGAAGACGGAAAGGGAGCCTCCGGAATAATCCGCCGTAAGGAGAATGCTGAGGCTGTTGTCAAAAAGGATGAAACAAGGATCCGCACCCACATTGCGACATTCACCTGTGGATGAGAGTTTTATATCATCCGCAAACGATGCGACGGACGACGACGCCCCGTTCTCAGACACGGCATAGAGGTCATATATCCCGTCCTTGGAGTTCTCCTCCCCCAGTGCAAGATATGAAGGATTCTTCAGCGCAGCCTGCCCGAGAGGCGTAAAAGAGCGGTCGGACGGGTCAAAGATATAACGGTACAAATTCTCCCCGTAGGTGCCGATATATACGACCAGTCCTTCCGGACGGCCGGCACCCTGTGAAGAACGGTTTTCTTTACATGACAATACACACACGATACAACTTATAGCTGACAGGACCGTCACGGCCAATTTTCCAGGTTTCTTCATACGTCTTTTCAATTAGTCTTCAAAGATAACATGATTTTGATTAATTTTGCAAGCCAAAACGGCAATAAAATCACCATGGCCACAAACAATCTGAAAATAAACTCATTGCCTCCCGATTTCGACATCAATGAAAGGGTCTTCAGAGCCCGGGAGAACTTCCGCCTGAAGGGTTACAACTGCTGCCAGTCAGTCCTGCTCGCCTATACCGACGTGCTCGGGATCGACGAGGACACGGCCGCCACCGTCACATCCGGATTCGGAGGCGGGATGGGCAGGCTGAGGGAAGTCTGCGGAAGCGTAAGCGCTATGTCGATGATTGCAGGATTCATCCATCCGGCGGCAGACCCGCTCATAAAGACTGACAGGACAGCAAATTACGCTCTCGTCCAGGAAGCCGCGTCAGAATTCAGGCAAATAAACGGCTCGATAATATGCAAAGAGCTTCTGGGGCTTGTACCCAAAAGCACGGTGGACAAAAACGGGATAGGCATCCCGGCGCCTTCATCCGCAGGGCTCCCGGCGGAATCTCCCGAACCGTCAGACAGGACTCCGGAATACTACAGGAAACGGCCTTGCGAGGAACTCATCGGGATTTCCGCCAGGATCATAGGAGAGATAATGCTCAGGAATATCCCGAAGGCGGACGCGGCAGAGACCGGGACTGGCCCCACTGCGGATTCCGCCAAGGAATAAAACCGGCCAGGAATCAGGCAGGATTCTGCGCAGCCCTTTCCCTCTGCCTGCGGGTCAGAGCGCTCTGGAACTCACGGGCATTCTTCAGGTGCTCCCTGTAGGTGACGGCAAAGCGGTGGGTGCCGTCAAAGGCCGGACTGGCGCAGAAATAGATGTAGCCGTGTTCATCAGGATGCAGGACAGCCTCGATGCAGGCTTTCGGAGGCACATTGATAGGAGCAGGAGGCAGTCCCTTGTGCCTGTATGTATTATAAGGGGAATCCACCTTCAGATGCTTCTTCAGTATCCTGTCAAGCGTGTAGCCGTAGCAGAACGCTATGGTAGGGTCGGCCTGGAGCTTCATTCCCGAATGCAGACGGTTCAGGTACACACCGGCAATCTTGGGATACTCGAATGCCTTGAGCGTCTCGCCGCTCACAATGGAAGCCATCACGGACACCTCATACGGAGTAAGGCCCTGCGCCGCCGCGGCGGCTTTCCTCCCGTCTGTCCAGAATGTGTCATACTCCTTCTTCATCCTGTCGAAAATCTCCTTGACGCTGTCCGTCCAGTAAATCTGGTAAGTATCAGGCAGGAACATGGCGAAAATGTTCTCCGGAGTGAAGCCGTAGCCGGCAAGGAAAGCAGTATCGCACAACGCATCAGCCACCTGGACAGAATCAACCATCATCTGCCGCCCGATTTTCTGAGCAAGCCTGCCCTTGCTTCTTATCGTACCCGAGAGTGTCATCTCCTGAGGTGTCTGCCATCCGTACCTCAGCATCCTTGCCACATACACGGCAGGGAAAGACGGCTCGATGACATACCGTCCAGGCTTCATCTCCGATACGAGCTCCTCCTTTGCCGCACATCTCTCAAGACTGCCCCGTCTCAAGGCACCGGCGCCGGTCATCAGCGAATCGATGACAGTCCCGCAATCCGTATCCGGATATACATACAGGACATAATCCCTTGTAAAACACGGTTTCTTCGTGTCCGCCACATAACGGCCTATGAAAAAACCTGCAGCCCCTGCCGCAAGTATGGCGGCAGCCAGCAGAGATGACCGGAAAACGGTCTTGTTGCGTATTCCCATTTGACCAGATTTTAAATTTTACCTCAAAAGCACCGTATCGCCGTCCCTTAGCACGTGACCCTCCTCAAAGCCGTTGAGCTTCAATATCGAGCTGAGCTTGACTGCGAAGCGCTGTGATATGTCATGGAGAGACTCCGTACCGTCCGATATGTATTTGTCCAGATGGGATGCAGCCTTCTTTTTCTTAGGCTGCAGATACACCACTGTACCAGGAAGTATCCCCGCATCGGCCGGGACATCATTGAAAGAAAGGATCTCCTTGAGGAACAGACCGTAAAGCCGTGCTATCGACTGGTATGTCTCCCCTTCGGCGGAGTAGATGAAAGCCACGCCGTTCTGGGAATACAGCTGGCGGGAGAGCGAAAATCTGAACTCGGCCAGCTTTCCGCCATCATAAGGACGGGGCTCTTCCAGAACTGTCGGAGAATCCGGAATCCTGCTTCCCGGGGCCACAGTGATGATTTCAGGAGAAACCTGGGAGACTGACGAGGCCCCTCCCTGCGGTACGTATGAGGATGAATCCACCGGCTGGACAGCAGCGCCCTTCTCTTTGGCGGCCTTCCGCAGTCTGCGGGCCTCCTTGCGCGAAAGCCTGTTCTTCCTGCGTATCTCCCGTGTGTCAGTCTGGTCGAAACGGGAAAGGTCATAGGTCTCGATCAGATTTATCAGTTTGCGCGGATAAGCGGGGTCGGTCGCATAACCGGCCTTCTTCAGTCCGTGTGCCCACCCCTTGTAATCAGTTATCTTCAGGTCGAACAGGAACTTGTACCGGTCCCTGTATCTGAGGAAATCGGAATGGTCCCTGTATGACTCGCTGACATTCCTGTACTTGCGGAAACACTCGTTCCTCTTCTCCGCATCCATATAGACTCCGGGGCCTTTCCAGTCATGGCACTTTATCCCGAAATGATTGTTGCCTTTCAGTGCAAGATACGACTGGCCGTTGGCCGATTCAAGCATACCCTGGGCCAGGGTGATACTTGCAGGCACACCGCTGCGGAACATCTCGTTGACAGCATCCTGGGCATATTTTTCTATATACGCCTCGCCGGCGCGGCTTCTCTGCGCAGCCGACGGAACGGCAGATGCCGCCCCAAGTACGGCGGCAGCCATGAATCCTATGATCCTTTTCATCCTATATCCGATATTGACATGCAAAGTTAGAAACTGTTTTGAATTTTTTTTCAAATATAGAAGCTTCCGGATTTTAAACTTCTTATAATCAAAACAGCTTCCTACTGTTTCCCGGCCCTCTCCAAAAGAATCTCTATGACATCGCCCTCGTGCGCAAGCGAAGATTCCGGGAAAATGGCCCTGGTCTGTTCCAGGAACGGCGCAAGGTCCCTGAACCTGGAGGAGTAATGCCCGATAACAAGCCGTCCGGCCCCGGCCTCAAGTGCGCATCTGGCGGCATCTTCGGTCGTGGAATGGAAAGTCTTCTCGGCAAGGTCCTTCATCTCTGAAGGATATGTGGCCTCATGGTACAGAAGGTCAACGCCTCTGACCCATCCGGCAAGCTCAGGGAAAGGCGCAGTGTCGCTGCAGTATGCATAGCTTCTCGGCCGGAAAGGCCTGTAGGCCGCCTCTGATACCGGGATGACAAGAGGCTCTCCGGTCCCGGAATGCCTGACAAAACCGTCCTCCATAGAAAAGCCGGCGTCCACACCTGCCGGACGCACCACATCCTCCCCACGCTTCAGTGTCCCTATCTCTGCGAGTGAAAGCCCGTATTTCCGGATACACTCCTTTCTGACATTGAATGCCGGTTCTTTCTCCCTCACCATAAATCCGTAAGTCTCTATCCTGTGTCTGAGAGGGAAAGAGAGCAACTCGGTGGTCCTGGTCTGAAATATGACCTCAGGCTCCTGTGAGTCAAGAACATGATGTTCAATCCTGAAACGGAGTCCTTCACCGAAAGTGGAAAGGAAAAAACTGAGCACAGCCCCGAACGATGCCGGAGCGAATATGTTCAGGCAGGCTGTCCTTCCGAGCATACCCATGGTGCTCAGAAGCCCGAAAATCCCGAAAATATGATCTCCATGTATGTGAGAAAGGCAGACAGTATCGACCTTCATGAACGGGATACCCATTCTGCGCATCTGCATCTGGGTGCCTTCCCCGCAGTCAATCAAAAACAAGCGCCCATGCACATCAAGTACATGAGCGCTGGAATATCTGTCTGAAGTGGGCAGGGCCGAAGCCGTGCCCAATATATTCAGAGTGAAATTCATCAGCAGGCAGGATTACTCCCCTTTCTCAAGCCTGTCCTTGAGGGCTGCAAGCTCGGAGATGTCACCGAGGGTCGTCTTCTCAAGGTTGGAGCTGATCTTCTTGATAGCCTTCTTGGTGCTGTCAGCCTCGCTTGCAGGCTTCCCGGCAGCTGCCTTAGGCTCCTCAGAAGGAGCAGCGTATGTCTTGACGTGTGAAAGGGTGATCTTCTTGGTGCTGCGCTTGAGCTCAGTGACCTTGAAAGGAAGCACCTCGCCGGCTACCGGCATAGTACCGTCTTCCTTAACGAGCTCCTTGGCGTGGCAGAAGCCCTCCACATCACCTGCAAGGGTGATGGTAGCCCCCTTGTCGGAAACGCTTGCCACAGTACCGTCATGTACAGTACCTACAGCATAGGTGCTCTCCACCTCATCCCATGGGTTAGGAAGGAGCTGCTTGTGGCCGAGGCTGAGCTTGTGGTTCTCCTCGTCGAAGTCAAGGATCATCACGTCAATCTTGTCGCCAGGCTGAACGAACTCTGAAGGATGCTTGATCTTGGTCCAGGAAATGTCGCTGATATGAACCAGTCCTTCGATACCTTCCTCAAGCTCTGCGAATACGCCGAAGTTGGTAACGTTGCGGACAATGGCAGTATGCTTGGATCCGATAGGATACTTCTCGCGGATGTTCTCCCAAGGGTTAGGGATGAGCTGCTTGAGTCCGAGGGACATCTTCTTCTCCTCCCTGTCGAGTGTAAGGATCTGTGCCTCAACCTCGTCACCGACTTTCAGGAAATCCTGTGCGATACGGAGTCTCGGAGACCATGACATTTCGGATACATGGATAAGACCCTCTACGCCCGGCTCGATCTCAACGAATGCACCGTAGTCGGCGATGAGCACTACCTTGCCCTTTACCTTGTCACCTACCTTGAGGTTCGGGTCGAGGGCATCCCAAGGATGTACGGTAAGCTGCTTGAGACCGAGGGCAATCCTCTTCTTGGCCTCGTCGAAATCAAGGATAACGACCCTGATCTTCTGGTCGAGCTGAACAACCTCCTCAGGATGGTTGATACGGCCCCATGAAAGGTCTGTGATATGGATGAGTCCGTCCACACCGCCCAGATCGACGAATACGCCGTAGCTTGTGATGTTCTTGACAGTCCCCTCGAGTACCTGTCCTTTCTCGAGCTTGCTGATGATCTCGCTCTTCTGCTGCTCGAGCTCTGCCTCGATGAGGGCCTTATGTGATACGACAACGTTGCGGAACTCCTGGTTGATCTTGACAATCTTGAAGTCCATAGTGGTGTCAACATACTGGTCGTAGTCGCGGATAGGCTTGATATCTATCTGTGAACCAGGCAGGAAGGCCTCGATTCCGAAGATATCCACGATCATACCGCCCTTCGTACGGGTCTTCACATAACCCTTGACGATCTCGTTGTTGTTGTATGCCGCATTGACCATGTCCCATGAACGGAGGGCACGTGCCTTCTTGTGTGAAAGCACCAGCTGGCCTTTCTTGTCCTCTGTTGACTCTACATATACTTCAACTTTGTCCCCTACCTTGAGATCAGGGTTGTAACGGAACTCCGGAGCCATGATGACACCTTCGCTCTTGTATCCGATGTTTACGATGACCTCTCTCTTGCTGATAGAGGTTACAACACCTTCAACTACCTCTCCCTCAACTACTTTTGAGAGTGAGTTGTCATACATCTGCTCGATTTCCTTCTTGTCCTCGCCATAAACGTCCCCTCCTTCAAATGCGTCCCAGTCAAACTTGTCCGGGTCCACTGAAGCATTGAGGACAGGCTTCCTTGTCTCTGCTGCCGGAGCTGTCTCCTGCGGTGCTGCAGCCGGAGCTGCCTCTACGTTAGGAGTCTCCTCCACAACTGCTGTCTTGTTTTCTTCCATAAAAAATCAAATTAAACGAATTAGTGGGTTTGACATTATACAATGTACCTTCCGCCACAGGCAAAAAAAGCGCGCCCTGGTCAAAAGGCGCGCAAATTTATACATAAATTCCGTATTGTCAAATAATTTCTCACTTTTCGGACAATAAATGTCCGTAATATGGTCCCGGATGCTCACAACATTTTCTTCTTCCTGAAAATCAACAGTATTATCATGAAGGAGATTATCATCAGTCCGAGTATGATAATCCAGTCCCAGAAAGTGTCCGTCATAGGCAGCGCGACATTCATCCCGTAGAAACTCGCGATGAGGGTAGGCGGCATGAGCAGAAGCGAAACCAGTGTAAACACTTTCATTATCTTGTTCTGGTCCAGGTTGATAAGACCTATCACGGTATTCTGCAGATACTCAAGACGCTCGAAGCTGAAGTTGGTATGGTTGATCAGGGAGGAGATGTCCTTCAGCATCACGTTCAGCTTGGACTGAAGCCCCTTGGGGTACCTGTTGCTCTTCAGGATGCTGGAAACCACCCTCTGCTTGTCCACGATGTTCTCCCTCACAAGCATGGTGTTCTCCTGAAGCTGGTTAATGTCCAGGAGGAACTCCTCGTTGATGTCCTCTCCGAGGCTCACCTTCCTGTTGTACTGCTCTATCTCCTTGGACATGAGCTCTATCATGTCCGCATCAAGGTCAATTCTCTGCTCCAGAATGCTCACGAACACCATATACCCTGACGAATACAGCTTCGGGAAGGCCTGCACCCTGCGCTGTATGTCGGTAATGCTCCTCAACGGGTCTTCGCGCAAGGTCGTGAGGATGTCGTCCGAGATGATAAATGACACAGGAATCATGGAATATTCCTCAGGACCAGGAATAAGGAAGTTCGTGTTGGCGAATAGCGCATCCTCCGTCTCCGAAAAACGTGAAGAACTTTCGATCTCTTCCGCCTGGGCACGGCTCTGTATGTTGGTACCGAGGAAATCCTCAGCCGCCCGCTTCTCCTCGCCGGAAGGGTTGAACAGGTCTATCCACACCACGTCACCCCGATTCAAGGTGCTGAAGGAAGTCTCTGACTGAGAGACCAATATCTGTCCGTTTGACTTGTAGAAGATATCTATCATACCCGCTCGGTATTGCTCCGGCCCGCCAGTCGGAAAGTTTAACATCCAGTCCTTTCAGAGAAAGTCCGCAAATGTAGGCAATTCCGGACAATAATCAAAATGGGCAGGCTCATATATCGGAGCACCGGACAACTTCTTTCCGGGATGGGGCCTCCTCAGATGAACCTGGACACTATCCTGCTTATCTGAGTGGCCACAAGGCGCGGGAAAAGCGACCTCCTCCCGATATGGTCCCTGTACAGGAACGCATCATGGTTCCTGGCGCAGTACGGCTCCGGCAGAAGATAGTCGAAACCCATCCCGCATTTCAGCATGCAATACGGATGCAGTATCTGATCCCTGTGGACATGGCCGAGGTAGCACTCCCACCACATTGAATCGAAGTTCATGACCGCCGGGTCGTTGTGCCTGCGGAAAATAACATTGTTCTCGTACAGGCCGAAGTGTCTGGGGAAATTCTCGTCCTTCAGGAATTTCAGGGTCCTGACTATATCGAAGAAATTGTCCTTCCTGGCATTTATGCACGCGTATGCCTCATCGTAGGCGCAGTCGCGCTGCCAGTGCTTCATCCCGGAATAGAGGGCCCCGGAGCGGATTTTCTCCTTGAAGACACTGTAGGCATACCCTCCCGTTATGGCAACGTTCCCGTCAAGCCATACACTGAACCTGCAGTCCGGGAAAACCAGGTGAGGGTTTATCTTCGGGAAACGTGAAACAATCCTGGGGTCCCGGCTCTCATAAGGGACTTCACGGATCTGCCATACGCCTATCCTGTCGGAGTGTTTCTCCCCTTTCCCGACAAAACACACATAATCGAAATCGCTGTCCGTCACGGCAGGCTGCATGAGAAGGTCGTACCTCCCCACCACACTTGTATATATGACAGAATCTTTCACAACAACTACAACATTAAGGGATGCATATCCACATGCCGCCTCGGCAGGCATCGCACTAAAGCGCGCCGCACAGCAGCTTTACACCGATAGCCACAAGCGCCAGACCGCCGAGGGCCTTGGCCGGACGTCCGAACCTCCTCCCGACAATACTTCCGCAACTTGTTCCGGCAGAAGCCGCCGCCATAGTGGTGAGCCCGACAGCGGCAGTCAGGACCCACATGTCCCCGGACGGGACATCGGACATGGCCAGGGAGACACCTACCGCGCATGCATCGATACTCGTCGCCACGGCAGCAAGGAAAAGGTGAGCCAAGCCAGTCAGGTCCACCTTCTCCTCCTGTCCCTTCCTCACGGCGGACCATACCATGGAGCCACCTATATATAAAAGGATGGCAAAACCTATAAAATGAGCCACTTTGTGAACCAGTGAGGCGACAGACGCTCCTATCAGCCAGCCCGCCATCAGCAGAAAAGCCTGTACGGCCCCGAAGACCAGAGCCACGGCAAGCACCCTCCGCCATCCCACCTTACCGAGAGTGACACTCCCGCTCATGGATACCACAAGGGAATCCACGCTCAGGGAAAGGGCCATCAGCAAAATTCCAATAATGTCCATACAGTCAAAAGTTCATTTTAATTCCATCATCCTTTCTCATGGCCGGAACAGCTGCCTGTTCACTATGGAGCGTCCAAGCGTAAGTTCGTCAGCATATTCGAGGTCATCTCCGAAGCCAAGCCCGCGGGCAAGGGAAGAGACTGTCACTGAATACTTTTCGAGCTGCCTGTATATATAGAACGATGTAGTCTCACCCTCCACATCGCCGCTCAGGGCAAGAATCACCTCCACATCACCGTGCCCGGCCATATCAGGCCGCTGTCCTTCAGGATGCCCAGCCGCCCCCGCGGCACTTCCCGCACCGTCAGAAGCCTCCTCCATTCCGCACAGCCCGGCCACACGGGAGACCAGCTCCCTTATAGTCAGGTCCGAAGGGCCTATGCCGTTTATCGGGGATATGATCCCCCCGAGCACATGGTACAATCCCCTGTACTGCCCTGTATTCTCTATGCTCATTACATCCCTCACATTCTCTACCACACAGATAGTCCGGCGGTCACGGGTCCTGTCGGAACATATAGGGCATATCTCGTCATCCGAAATCATCCTGCAGATGCTGCAGTAGCGGACATTGTCCCTGAGGGAATCAATCGCCGCGGTAAAATGGTGCACATTCTCCTGCGGCTGCCTGAGCAGATGCAGGGCAAGCCTCAATGCGCTTTTCCGCCCCACCCCGGGAAGAGAGCTTATGGCATCGACCGCCTCTTCGAGAAGTCTGGACGGATAGTTGTCTTTGCTGTACATTGCCATCCCAATCAGTCTAAATGATACGTTATCAGTCCATCCATAGGCGAAGCCAGGAAGCAGCCTATGCTTATGCCCTCCAGGGCGGCCACTTCCTCAAGCACATCCCTGCAGGCGCAGCCGAATGAGCCGACCACACCTGCAGGGCAGCCTTTCTGTCCGTAAGGCACGACACACCGTCTGAAGAAAAGCCTGAAATTCTCCTCCAGGACGGAACGCACATAGCCCCGGCTCTCCGGGCCAAGCTCCCTGCCGCCATCCCCGCCCCTGTACACAGAGACAACATACGGGGCGAACGAGGCCAGATACCTGGCAGGGGCGTCACCCTTATACACGGAAGCCACCACATCGTCATAACAGAGCCCGTACTCCCGCCTGAAGTCTTCTTCCAGCGCCCCGGGGAGCAAGCCCTGGAGATAGTCGGCAAGGAAGCGCTTCCCCAGCGCGGCCCCGCTTCCGAAATCCCCGAGGACATATCCGCACGGCCGGATGTTGCGCACAATCCTCTCACCGTCGTACAGACAACTGTTGGACCCGGTACCCAGAATCAGCGCCATGCCGCTCCTGCGTCCGCATACGGCACGCGCCGCCGCCATCAGGTCAGAAAGACACTCTACGGAAGCCGCAGGGAAAAGCTCCCTAAGCATCTTCTCCGGTCTCCTGTCCCCGGACGACAGTCCTGCGGCATAGAAATGCACCTTCTCCACACTTCCCGCTCCGCCTGCCTCAGGGCCGTCCAGACATGGGGACAAACGAGATACGGCATCTCTGATTACAAGAGATACCGTATCCATATCCATCGTCGCGAGATTCACCCCAGGCCCCGGAAAACGCATTTTAACTTCCCGCGTATCCGTAAGGCAGTAATCTGTCTTGGTAGCCCCGCTTTCTATTATCAGTTCCATTGTCCGTCCGGTTTCAGTACAGGGGGACAAAGGTAATCAAATTTCGGATACCTGAAAACTACTGTCTGAGGTCAGTCTTCAATTTATCCCAATATTCCTGTCCGAAAAGTATCCACGCGGCAGCACAACACCCTGCAAGGAAAGTGAAAATCACCAGATACTTCACCTTGCTCGGAGCGGTCTTCTGCAGAGGGACGACCGGCGGCTGGACCACAGCAAACACTGGTTTCGCCTCCTGTTCCTTTATCCTCGCGGCCTCAAGCTGTGTGGCCACCTGGGAATAAACCTGGAAAGCAAGGTTCATCTCCTGCTGAAGCCTCTCGCGCTCTGCCTGGGCGCTCTGGAGTATCACATTCTTGTTGGCATCGCTGTATCGGGCGTAAGCCTGCTGGGCCGCATAATACTCCTGCTTCCTCTGCTCGCAGATCACAGTCAGGTTCTCCGCATCCTGACGTGCCTTCGAAGTCCTGTAGTCGGACATATAGTCCTTGAGATTGGAAATTATGGCATTCATGACCGTAGTGACCACCAGCGGATCCTGCATCTCCAGAGAGACGGTGGCCTTTCCTGTCTTCTTGTCCATCTCCACCACTATGTTCTCGGCGAAAAACTTGACCACGCCGCGCTCCTTCTCCGGAAGGTTGTACATGTCGAGGGCGGCATCCGGGTCCGGCTCCTCTTCCTTCTCAAACCACGACTTCACCCAGCCGAGCAGCTGGAACGGGGCTTTAACCACGTACGACCACCATGCGGACTTCTGATGTTCGAGCATATAGTCAAGCAGGGTCGTCTCCAGCTCGCCGTCCGCTGTCTTTACCTGGAGGTCAAAAAGCTCGTAAATGAACGGAGTGGAAGACACCACATCAGGAAAAAGCTGGAAGTTGATGGCATCCACGCTGTTATCCAGGTTCACACCCATCATGCTCGCAATCGAGCTGACCCCCGAGCTCATGGACTCCTCCATTTCAGGAGCAAGGACAGCCGATGCGGAATAAGTCTTAGGGATACTGAACCCGGCCACAAGTCCGAGCACAGCACCGACCCCGCACCATATAAGTATAGTCCTGCGTCTCTTCCAGAGCTTGGCTATAAGCTCCATTATGTCGATTTCCTGCTCTTCCGGCTGAAGGTCCTGCGCCTCGATATTATTGTTAACCTCTGTCATGGCTGTGTCTACTTTATAATATTTCCGATTGTCGCTATCATCGTAGCCAATGAAGCAGATGTCGTTGCTATGCTGAGGATATTCTGGAGAGCCTCCGGATTCCTGCCCTTTGCAGGCACGACTATTTCACATCCAGGCTGCACCACAGCCTTCATGTTCCTTCCTGCCTTGGCCACAGTGCCGTTCATATAGATGACATAGGCCTTGTTCTTCTTTGAGCGGAACCCATATCCTCCGGCCATCTCCACGAAGTCCTTCACCCTCATGTCCCCGTCATATACGACAGTATTCGGATACATGACGTTTCCGCTGATTCTCACAGTGTTGTTGTACTCCGGTATCTGGAGTTCATCCCCTTCCCTGAGCACCAGGTCAGTGTCCCCGCCCGGATTTGCGAGCGCATCAGAGAGATCTATGCCCACATAATAGACTTCACCCATGTCCAGCTTTGTGACATCTATGGAATCACGTCCGCGGCTCATGGTCTCAAGCACGGCGTCCATCCTCGTGCGCTCATCAGAGTTGATCCTCCTGACAAGCCTTGCACCTTTGACATAAGCCCAGTCTGTGACACCTCCGGCATCTGCCACCAGCTCTGAAATCCTCTGGTTCTTGTGAGTCAGGGTATAACGCCCGGCAAAGACTACCTCTCCACTCACAGTCACTTGACGCTGTGCACTGTATCCTGGGCTACGGCGCACCATCACCTGGTCATAAGGAGCCAGTATGAACCCTGGTTCACCGTCTATCACGAAACCGTCCTTGATGGAGAACGAATAAATACGGCTTATAGTATCTGTCGGTTCAGTGCTTCGAGGATCCTTTACCCTGCGGCTTACATCCACCTTGACCATTGAGGCAGACTCAAGCAGACCTCCGGCCTGGATGATGATATCCTCCAAGGTCGTATTATCTGCAAATACATAATCACCTGGACGGGCTACCTCCCCCGAAACAGTAATAAAACCCATATCTTGGAGATCATGAATGCTTGGAATATACAGGGCGTCGTTTTTCTGCAAAACCACATCCGGGACTGTGCCATTAAGTATGGACCTGATGTCCAGTGGAATTACCTCAAGGGTGAGATCCTCTTTTTCGCGATGAAGTATTGCCCTGTTGGTGAATGCATCCCCGGTCAGGCCGTCAGCCTTGGCGATAAGCTGCGAGACAGTGGAAATATTGTCGCAGAGCTGGTATATTCCCGGCCTGTAGACAGCACCGCGTATCTCCAGTTTGTTTTCGTAACGGTCTAGCATTGCACCCACGGAGACAGCATCACCATCCATGAGCTTGAATGACGTATAATCCGGCTGGTCAATAGTAAAGACCTGGTACTCACGGCCGTTACGGCGTATCATACGGAGATTCGAGGTATATGCGTCCCCTTTGAAGCCACCGGCATAAATAATAAGGTCACT
Organism: Candidatus Cryptobacteroides excrementipullorum; assembly: GCA_017695065.1. GTDB lineage: Bacteria > Bacteroidota > Bacteroidia > Bacteroidales > UBA932 > Cryptobacteroides > Cryptobacteroides excrementipullorum. The sequence goes on along the minus strand of JADILZ010000095.1, from coordinate 3,583 downwards.
GATGGTCTCCCCTTCCTTGAGTTCGTAGAGCATCGGCCGCTTCACATTGCCTGAAATGTCCACCAGGGCATCATACGGATGCACAAGGACGATGTCGCCCTCCTGGAGCGTAATGTCCGCCGGAAGAGTGCCGTTCATCAGGAAGTCATAGACATCCACAGACGCCACCTTCTTGCCGTCACGCACCAGCTGTATGTCCCTGAGGCTTCCCAGGGCATTGACTCCTCCGGCGCGATATACCGCATGATACAGGTTGGACAGGGAGGACAGATAGTATGTTCCAGGCATTACCACCTCACCCATGATGTTCACCTGGATAGTCCTTATACTTCCGAGAGTAAGCTTCATCTCAGACTTTGGATTGTCTCCTGCTACAGAATAGATCTGGTTGAGCTTCCTGCGCATAAAGCTGTCAGCCTCCTTCACCGTCATCCCAGACAGATAGACAATCCCGATATCATCTATGTTGATGAACCCGTCAGGAGAGATAGTCTGGCGGATAGTCGCCTGGTTGGTCCCCCAGATATCGATGATAACCTCATCACCGGGCCCGAGCCTGTAGTTCTCAGGGGTAGCCAGATTCTCGCTAGGGGCGAAAGTCAGATTCCTGCCGGAAAAAATGTTATGCCCATAGACAAGCCTTACTGAGTCAGTCTGACCAACTTCCACAGAATCTACAGATTCAATCATATTGTACAAATTCCCAACAACAGTATCTTTCCACTCAGCCTTAGTTCTTGACCTGTCCTTAGCAACAACTGTCTGTAAAGTTTCACTCCGATCCTGTTCAAGCCTGGCTTTCAACCTTTCCGCCTGTTGGCGAGTCACTCCCTTTTTCGCCAGTTCCAAACTCATCTCCTGCTGAGATTTTCCTGTAGCAATGCCTTCCTTAACGTATTTTACAACAGCATCATCCGACATCTGTGCACTGGCCGTCAAAGACAATACAGCAGAGGCACATAAAGTCAGAAAAACTGTCAAAAGTCTTTTTCTCATGTTGCATTAAAATTTTTAATATATCTTTTTGTGTGCTACCCCTACTCTAGCAGCCTAATAAACACAATCCGGGCGCAAAGATAGTATAAAACTTCCATTCACAGCGCAATATCCTCCATCATACTGGCAGAATCATCCGCCGGTTTCATCTGCCGGACTTGGCATGACCTGAACAGGACAGCCTTACGGTGACACCGAAGGAGTCCGGGAAAACCTTGCCGAAATCCGCATAAAGGCCAAGGCCCAGCGACATCCAAGGCCTTCTCCCCCACTCCCCGCGGCACAGGATACCCGACGGGAGCTCTCCCTCGAGAGCCAGGGAAATCTGCTGAGGATGCCCCTCGAACCTCCACGCCTGGTCCTGGTCAAAATACCTCGTCCTGCCGTAATGGCGGCTCCATGTGAACAGGAACCTGTACGGGACTTTCCGCGCAGCGACTCCTCTCAGACCGAAATGATGAGCCACAATGCTGTTGCTGGCCACCCCCATCACCTTACCGTCCGCACCGGCATACATCGGGCAGGCAAGCGGAAGACCGGCGGTCATACCGTGGTAGGTCCAGCCTGAACGATATACCCCGTTGTTGAAATAATTGTCCTCTCCACCGAGGATGGTATACGTCTTTCCGCCGTTCTCCTCCATCTCCTCCTCCGTAGCGGGCCTGTCGTGAAGAGGACCGGACTGATCTCTTGTATAGACGAACTCATACAGGATATCCGTCACCCACCTGCTGCGGTCCTTGAAGGAAATAGCCAGGGTGTTCACCCCGTCCGGGAAATTCTGGAATCTCATGCCGGACTTGTCCTCGAACGGGATGTCATGCTGGAAAGTTACCGTGAAACTGTCCGCATACCAGTCCAGACGGATGAATTCGCGTCCGAGATGGTTCCCGAGGGCATTGTCCTGGTCCCCCTGAAGGGCATCATCCCCACCGCTCGCCCCGCACAATATCCTGAGATAATCCCTAAACCCGTCCGGCTGCTCACCGTACTGCGGGGAATAGCCTGCCCACTGGCCCCAGAGCTCAAGTCCCGCGGAAATGTCCAGACGCCGGAATGGCCTGACCTTCAATGAAAAAGACTGGTTATGGACAAGAGTATGGGAGACATATCTGTTGTCCCACATCCCGTAATCAGCGAAATTGGCCTTGAAAGCGATGACCTTCTTCCTGAAAGGCAGCCATATATAGCCGGTATGGAGGTTGTACCCGGGAAGATTCCTTACATTCCCTGACCAGGCTATGTCCCCGCCTGTGAGAGACAGGCCCGCAAAATCATACGCCCTGTCCCTCAGGCCGATATCCAGATGGAGCTTTTTCCAGCTCACTCCAAGATAGAGCCTGTCCACCATCCCGGCCCAGTCTCCTGGAGCCCCGTATCCTGCCAGTGACACGCCTGCATCCAGGACAATCCCGGCCCCGGTCATATACGATACATCCGCCCCGCATGTGACAAGGCCGCCGCCCGTGAAACGACCTCCGTCCCTGCTGCCGGAAGAAGACGGGCCCAGCGACCGGGGGAACAGCCCCCTGCGGTTGGTCACAGCCCAGAATGGGAGCCTCCCGTCCGTCCCGCACATCCCGTAAAGGGACACATCCCAGGCAACTGTAACACCGGAAGTCCCCGCATCGAGCCTCGTCGGAGCCACCCTGCCGAGGCTGTCAGTACAGTCCCCGGCAACGAAACGCCCGCTTTCCGCTGCCGCCGTATAAGAAAAAAGGCACAGGAAAACGGGTACAATGAGAAATATTTTCATAAGACAAAAGTATTTCAAAAGACATGCACCGGACAGGAGACATGCATCAGCATGCCGCCAGTCATGTCATAGAGACAGGCTTCCTCTCCGGATCAGAGCTGGAACACCTTCTCCATCAGCTGCCACTTCTCGTGAGAAGGGGCGTGCGGATCCGCAGCGTTCTGGAACTCGGCCACATACTCCTCCCACTCTTTCTGACGGGGAAGGGTCGCAAGCCTCGCGTTATCCTTCTCCCAGTCAAAGCTGTCCACCGTATCCATTATCATGAACAACCTGTTACCCTTCAGATAGATCTGCATGTCCAGAATCCCGACCTCGCGGATACCGGCCTTGATTTCAGGCCACACCCTGGAATGTACCTCCCTGTACTTCCTGATCAGCTCAGGATCGTCCTTCAATGTCAATGTCTGGCAATATCTCTTCATATATAAAACGTCAGTTCACAAATTAACTTAACGTCAGTTCGACGAATTAAATTTAACTATATTAAACTAATATTCAATACCTTAACTTCAATGACCGGAATCCGTCGGATTTCTTCCGGAAATCCTGTCTGTCCACCACCAGTCACCTGACGGTGACAGCCCATTGAATAAAACATTTCGGGCAAGACAGAAAAATCTGCATGTCGCCATCCCTGTAGCTTCCGCCGGACATGACTGCGTGTCAATGCTTTCCGTACATCCGCTCGTAATACTTCTGGTAGTCTCCGCTCGTGACACTGTCGAGCCACTCCTGGTTCTCGAGATACCACCTGACGGTCTTCTCGATGCCTTCCTCGAACTGGAGGCTCGGCTCCCACCCGAGCTCCCTCTGCAGCTTCCGCGAGTC